>CAYGAN010000033.1:9953-26392 GCA_964347585.1 uncultured Planctomycetales bacterium
CCGAACCGTATAAACGTCCCTCGGGGTTGGCCGCGGCTGCAATCGTGACCTCGACGTCGGCCAGTTTCGCCGCCGCTGCCTCAAGCGCCTCGCGCCGAGCACGGCGTTCACCCTCGGCGCGCTTCTTCTCCTCCTCGATCGTCCGCAGGTTCGCCGCCGTGGGCTCGACCGCCAGACGATGGGGAATCAAGTAGTTTCGGGCATAGCCGGCCGAGACTTCCACCACGTCGCCGACTATCCCAAGTTTGGAAACGTCCTTTCGCAATAGCAACTTCATCGTTCCATCTCAAATTCTTCATGCGGCTACTTTGCTGGCAAGCTTATGGTAACGCGCCGAACCCTGGAGTCCATCAGGAAATCCGCCGCGGGTGGGCGTTCTTCTGTTACTGACGCGAGCTGACCCGCGATCGGCGCGTCGCCTCGTCCTTCTAGCTGCTGCACCGCCAGGCGAATGCCGTTGACATAGCCGCATGCTCACAGACGCGCTCACAGATCCCTCACAGCCGCGCTCATCCGCCGAATTCAGAACGGGATGTCGTCCGTGGCAGGGGGCGCCTCGGCATCCGGCTGGTCGGACGGCGCTTGCTGGCTTGGTGCTGCCGGTTCAGGCGGCGGCGTGCCGGGCTCACCCCGGGCGCCGAGGAACTGGAACCGTTCCACAACGACCGACAGCTTGCTGCGTCGATCGCCTTGCGGGGTAGTCCATTGGCCAAAACGCAAGCGACCCTCGGCCAGGACGGGGCGGCCTTTGCTCATGTATTGATTGAATGTCTCCGCCTGCCGGCCGTAAACCTGACAGTCCACGAAGCACGTCTCTTCTTGCATGTTGCCGTCCTGCCCGCGCCAACGGCGGTTGATAGCCAGGCCGAACTCGCAAACCGCCGTATTGTTTGCGGTGTACGATAACTGCGGCTCCCGGGTCAGATTTCCAGCCAGGATCACCTTGTTATAGTTGGCCATGACGTCCTCCTGGTCGGCGGGCGTTAGCCTGAAGTCCTGGCCGCCCTGAGCCAGTGGATCAGCTCGGTTCGGCAGGAGGCCGCTCGCCTGGGCCAAGGTCCTGTTCGGCATCTGCGGGCGGCGCCTCGGTGGCGCCGGCGACGCTCGAGCTGTCGGCGGGCTTTGCGGCTGCCCGCTCCGACCATCGATCGCTCGGACCCTCAAGTGGCGGGGCTCGATGATCGCCTCGAAGCTGCTCTTCGCCGACATGGTCGGCACGAAGCACCAGGCATCGCAGGATCGCCTCGGACAGTCGCGCATCCCGCTCGATTCCGGCGATCTGATCGCCGGCGGCGCGGAAATAGGTTAGCACATAACATCCCCGCTTGCGCCCGCGAATCTCGTACGCCAGCTTACGTTCGTCCCACTTCCTGCAAAGGACGACTTCTGCGCCCGCTCGCTCCATGATGCGGCCGATTTCCGACTCGACGCGCTCCCATTCGTGCGTTGCGCCCGAGTCAAACAGGAACATCCCTTCGTACGTGTTCAATGGTCGGTACCTCCACCTGAGGCGCGATTCACCGAAGGCCTCGGCGCGCAGGGCGGCCGGCGCGGGGGCTTCGCCCCCGGCGAACGGGGTCCTCTCGTAGAATCGGCAGATGACTGGCTCGTTTCGGGAGTCTCAGTCGGGTTGTTGTGCTTGGTCATGGCCATCTCGATGCCCTGGGCGACCCAGGTCTCGACGGCGTCGGCCGCCCGCGCTTCCGCCCGTTGCGCGATGGGGGCCTCGTTCGCCTCGAAGGGACTTAACACGTAGTCCACCGCGTCGTCTTGTGCCTGGCCAATGCCGACGCGCAGTCGAGCGAATGCCTGGGTACCCAGCCGATCTGTCACATCCGCCAGTCCTTTATGCCCGCCTGCGGACCCCCCCGCCCGAAGACGGATCCGCCCGACAGGCAAGGCCAAATCGTCGCTGATGACCAGCAAATCGCTGAGCGCGAGCTTGTAGAACCGACTTGCGGCCGCGACCGCCTCTCCGGAGCGGTTCATAAACGCGGTCGGCTTCAGCAAGATCACGTGCCGACCACCGATCGAGCCGTCGCCGACCCACGCGCTGAACCTCTGGCGGCTCATCGCGATTTGCCACCGCTCCGCCAGCCGGTCCACAACCCGATAACCGAGGTTGTGTCGGGTATCGGTGTACTCGGCGCCTGGATTGCCTAGACCCACGATCAACTTCATCACCACATCACGAACTTAGCTGACAACCTCGCACTTGGCCACGCATACCCACGCCCTGCGAGGAGCCGACGCTGCTAGCCGGCCACGGTCAGATCCCGGCAGCCCGGCAATTGCGTGGTCCATCCTGCCTGCGGACTACAGCTGATCGCTACTTCTCCTCGGCTTGTTCCTCTTCTGGTGCAGGTCGTCCGATCCGTTCCGGTTCGGCGGGCGCTTCGGCCTCCTCGGCAGCCTCGACTGGTTCTTCGGCCAGCATCTTGATGGTGCAAACCACGTCATTCGGGTCGCTGACAGGCGTGACGCCTTCAGGGATCTCGAGGTCACGCACGTGCAGAGCCCCGCCGACCTCCAGGTGCCCCACATTGGCTCGGATCGCCGCAGGGATCTCCGTCACCAGGCACTCCACTTCGAGATCCTTCAACAACTGGTCGAGGATGCCGCCCTCATGTACTCCCTTTGGCGTGCCCTTCAGTTCCAGCGGCACTTGCACCTTGACGCGTTCATCAAGAGCCACCCGCGCCAGATCGATGTGTAGGGGCGTCACGGCCAGGTGGTCATACTGGACTTCCTTGATCAGGTACTGCTGCCTCTCGCCGTCCAGTTCGAGTTTTAGGACGTGGCTGCCGTGCTGAAGCTCGACTTCGACGTCATGAGCGGGCAGGCTGATCGGCTTAGGGTCGATATGGTGGCCGTAGATAATCCCCGGGAGCCGACCGGTCTTACGCACGCGACGAGCTGCTTTGCTTCCCGCCGCATCCCTCGGCTCGGCTTTGATTGTCCTGGCTTCCATAACAACTCGTCTCCTATGAAGCAGTCTTACGCAGCGGGCTTTGAGCTATCCATTGAACAAAGCGCTGACCGATTCGTTCCGATGAATCCGCCGGATCGCCTCACCCAGCAGTCGTGCCACCGAAAGAACCTGAGAGTTTGGCAAGGACCGCTGCGCTTCCGGGGACAGGGGAACGGTATCTGTTACACAGATCTGATCGACGGGCGCGTGAGCCAGACGATCGAAGGCCGGGGCCACCAGCAGCGCGTGGGTGGCGCTTGCGTACACATGCCGCGCGCCACGTTCGCGCACCAGACGAGCCGCCTCGCAAACGGTTCCCGCGGTGGTGATCATGTCGTCGAACAGCAGCACCGTCTTGCCTTCGACCTGCCCGACAATGTTCGCCGCGACTGCCTCCGATCCGTTCACGCGGCGCTTGTCGATGAAAGCCAGCTCTCCCTGCAGACGGGCCGCGTAGATGTTGGCTGTCTTTACGTTGCCGACGTCCGGCGAGACTACGACGGTGTTTTCCAGGTTCAGGCTCCGAATGTGCCTAGTGATCACCGGCTCGGCCGTCAGGTGATCGAGGGGAATGTCGAAGAACCCTTGGATCTGTTCCGCGTGCAGGTCCATGGTCAGGACGCGGTCTGCACCGGCCTCGGCAATCAGATTGGCCACGAGTTTGGCTGTGATGGGCGTGCGTCCCTCCGCCTTGCGGTCTTGTCGGGCATAGCCGAAGTACGGTATGACCGCTGTGATCCGCCGGGCAGAGGCCCGGCGCAGACAATCAATGAAGATCAGCAGTTCCATGAGCATCTCGCTGACAGGTGGGCAGGTCGATTGGATCACAAAACAGTCACGCCCGCGAACGTCATCCTCCAGCTTGACGATCGTCTCACCGTCCGGGAAGCAGCCGATATTGGCCCGCCCAAGCGTGATGCCGAGGTGGACGCTGATCTTCTCGGCCAGCCCCGGATTGCTCCGTCCGCCAAAGATCTTCAGTCCGTCCATGGCCTCCCTCGCTGACCAACTAGCTCGACGCTTGATTGGGGGTGTCCCCGCGATCAGCCAGTTCGGTCTTCTTGTTAACGATAGCGCCAGGCGGGACGTGCGAGCCCCGCGCCAAATGCAGCGGCGCCACAAGAATCGCACCGCTGCCCACGAAGGTATCATCCTCGACCGTCGTCGGGTTGACCTGCTGGCCGTCAAAGTTTGCCACGATTGTCCCCGCACCGATATTGACCCGCGCTCCAATCTGAGCATCCCCGATGTAGGAATGATGCCTGGCCCGACAATCCTCGCCCAACACCGAGTTCTTGACCTCGGCGAATACCCCGACGATCGCTCCGTCCTTGAGCACGGTTCCATCCCGCAGGTGCCCGAAAGGCCCGACGCTGCAGCCCTTGCCGATGACTACTCGTCCATGGATATAGGTGAAAGGATGGATCACCGAGTCGCGGGCGATCCGGGCCCGGGCGTCGATCCAGGTATTCGGTGGGTCCACAATGGTGACCCCTGAGCTCATGAGGACCTGCTGAATCCGATCTTGCATGAGCCTGCTGACATTGGCCAGCTCCTCGCGCGAGTTGACGCCCATCGCCGCCTCCGGTGCTACTGCGGTGACCGCCACAGCGCGGTGACCGGCGTGAATCAGGATGTGCAAGGCGTCGGTAACATAGTACTCGCCCTTGACGTTGTCTGGCCTGACCTCTTCCAGGGCTTCGAACAGCCGATGCTTCTCGAAACAGTAGTAGCTGGGGTTCACCTCCTTGATCTGCAACTGCTTTTCATCGCAGTCGGCGTGCTCGACGATGCCCTGCAGATTCCCGTAGGCGTCGCGAACAATGCGCCCATACCCTGTCGGATCGTCCAGCACGGCCGTCGCCAGCGTTACGGCTGAGTTCTCATGCTGGTGAGTTTCGATCAGGAGCCGCAACGTCTCTGCGGTCACCAGCGGCATGTCTCCGGCGACGACGACGACATCGCCTTGGCCGTCCGCTAGGGCATCGCGGCAGCACATGACCGCATGGCCTGTGCCGTAGCGGCCCTCGGTCTGCTGGACCCACGTGATGTCCGACTGGTCGGCGAAGGCGCTCGTCACGCTTTCTTTGTGGTCCCCGATCACGACCAGGATGTGCTGTATGCCGGCATCCCGGCAGGCATCCAGTACGTAGGCCAACATCGGCCGGCCGCAAACCTCATGCAGGACCTTCGGCAGATCCGTCACCATCCGCGCGCTTTCTCCCGCGGCCAGAATAATCGCTTCGGTGGGTCGCATGGCCACCTCTCCGTCGCCGGGCAGTCGCCTGGTCGGACCCGCCTCTTCGCGGCCGGTGCGATGCCGTCTGAGGCCCGACGGGCCCGAAAAGACCTGACTACCCGGCCTGGACTCGAACCAGGAACGCCAGGACCAAAACCTGGTGTGTTACCTATTACACCACCGGGTAAGGGGCCCCATCGCCGGAACGCTCGCACCGAGAAGGAACTCAGGCGGTGGACACCCCACAGCTGCGCGATGACGCGCTGCCCGGTGAGGCTTCATTCGCCCGGGGACCGGCCTGGAGCAGATCGGTCCCTCTTCTTGCCACAATCGCTTCAACGGCGCGCCGCTTGAGCTGTCGCGGCACCGCGAGACCTCCGCCGAGGCTTGAGCTTCCTGCCGCGACGAGAAAGCCCACTGTAGCTCAGGCCGCCCCAAGGGCAGAGGCATCCTAGCGTCAGATCAGCTCTGGGCAAACCCAGAGCGCAGCTCAGGTTAGTTGCAGACGACTGCCAAGTCAAGTCGTCCACTGGGCGAGGCGGTGCGGGGGTGAGCATCAGCATTGTAGATATTTCCTTCAGGCGGCCGGGCCGCTCGGCCAAGCGGGTCCCCGTCCTCGCGTGGCGAGGGCGGGGGACGGATCGCTCCCAGCGGACGGCTCGGGATGGCTGACCCACCGAGGGCGCGCCCTGCCCTTTGCGAAAAGGCTAAGACTGAGGCCCCGCCTCCGCCCTTACCTACGGGAATGACGCTCACCCGGCGGGGGGTTGTCCTGCCCGGGTCATGGTACCGGCAGGGCCTGTGCGCGGCGGGCCTGCTGGCGGCCCGGGCGAGGCTGATACGACCACACCGCCCGAGGGCGGCGACCGCCTAAGCCGCTCCCGCCCTTGGCCGAGCCTTCATGAACCGGACTCAAGCGGGCAGGCACGTGAGGACCCGACCGGGGCATTCTGCCCGTCCCGCTCCCGGAACTGCGCGCTGGGCATCGGCATGGCGCGGTCGGAGCAGGCACAGGCAGGTGATTGGATCCGAGAAGAGCAGAGAAATCAGCGCCAATTTCACGGATTATTGGCCATACCTGCTTGCCGGATCAGCAATGTGTGATAAACTTAGCTATTCGCGAGTTGTTTGTACCGTTAGATACGTGCGTTCCTTCCCACCAAATCGAGGAACGCCGGGAGCGGGCAACTAGAGCGACATTCACTTCGTCCCGAGAAGCCTTCCCGTCTATTCTCGGATTTACCACCCATGCTGTTGACGCATGCGCCCAAGGAACTGACCGATTCCCTACCCGTTTGGCTCACCGATGGCGAGCAGGTCCTGCTGTGCGTACAGACAATGGTCGATCTTCAAGGCCGGTTCAAGCCACACTGGCTACTTGTGACTGACAGGCGGCTCGTGGTCGTGGTGGGGTCTGCAGATGGCCGCCCCCCGCGGGTGGCGGGGACGGTGGCGCGCGACAAGATCGAGGACGCCCGTCTGTTCAACACCGTTGGCAGCGGATTCCTGCAGGTCAGGCTGGACGGGACCTTCGTTGACCTGGTCCGGTTCGGCAATGAGGACAGGTTTCACTTCGAAGCCGTCTCCCGCAAGCTCGGTGACTGGCGTGAAGGAAGGCCGATCGAGCTGGCCGAATCTGACCTGCTCGACCCGCGCAAGTGCCCGAACTGCGGGCTGACACTCCAGTTCATCGGAGACGTCTGTCCCAAGTGCGTTGACCGTGGGGCCGTCATGCTCCGCGTGCTGGGGCTGATGAGACCTCACGCTAAGGCGGCGGTCGTTATGCTGGTGCTGTTGGGTGCAGGTATCGGCCTCGATCTGGTCCCGCCCACCCTCGTAATGTACCTGGTGGACGACGTGCTCGTCGTGGACGAGGCACCCGCAGCATCCGAGTCGGTTCCGCAGGCCAAGCTGGACGAGCGAATCGCTCTGCTGATCCTCCTGGTCGGGGCTCTGGCAGGCACGCGGGCGCTGCGAGCGGGACTTAATATCGGCCTGGGAGGCCTGTCCACCCACATCGGTACGCAGATGACCTTCGACATCCGCCGCCGGCTAGTGGACAGGTTCCAGCAGCTCTCGGTTGGCTACTACGACAAGCATCAGGTCGGCGTGCTCATGGGCCGCGTCACTTACGACAGCCAGGCCCTCCAAGGCCTCGTCACCCAGGTCACCCAAGGGCTTGTTTTCCAGGTCATGGTGCTGCTCGGTGTGGGGGTGATGCTATTCTTGCTGAGCCCAACCTTGGCGTTCTACGCGCTGATCCCCACGCCCTTCGTGATGCTGGGGACGTATATCTTCTGGCGATACGTGTATCCGCGTTACTACCGCTACTGGGACAGTACCAGCAAGCTCTCGGGCACGCTGAACTCCATGCTCTCGGGCATCCGGGTGATCAAGGCCTTCGCCCAGGAAGACCGCGAAGCCGGGCGCTTCGGCCGAAGCAATCAATACCTGCGTGACTCCTTTCGCCGGGTCCAGTACTCAGCCGTCGCATTCGCCCCCACGATGCAGTTTGTCTTCGGGCTGGGCGGACTGATCGTGTGGTATGTCGGCGGGCGCCAAGTCCTCCAGGGCGTCGATGACTTCACGCTTGGCAAGCTGATGGCGTTCCTGGCATATCTGGTGATGTTCTACAACCCCCTGACCCACCTGACGCAGTTCGGTACGTGGCTGACCAGTTTCATGACGGCCACGCAGCGGATCTTCGAGATCCTCGACACGCCTGCCCAGATCACCGAGCCCGCCAGGCCCGCGAAGGTTCCTGCGCGAGTCCACGGCCGGATTGAGTTCGATCACGTCACGTTCGGGTACGAACGGCAGACCGCGATCATCAAGGATATCAGCTTTGAGGTGCCGTCCGGCGAGATGATCGGCATCGTCGGCCGGAGCGGCAGCGGCAAGAGCACGCTGATCAACCTGCTATGTCGATTCTACGATGTGGACGAAGGCGCGGTCCGCATCGATGGCATCGACGTGCGCGAGTTCCCCAAGGACAGTCTCCACCGGCAAATCGGCTTGGTCCTTCAGGAGCCGTTCCTGTTTCGAGGCAGCATCTACGAGAACATCGCCTTTGGCCGACCGCAAGCCAGATTTGAGGACGTGCTTGCGGCCGCCAAGGCCGCCTATGCCCATGACTTCATCGCGCGCATGCCCATGGGCTACGACACGCGTCTCGGCGAGCGGGGCGCGGGCCTATCCGGGGGCGAGAAACAGCGAGTCGCCATTGCCAGGGCGATTCTCTACGACGCTCCAATCCTGGTGCTGGATGAAGCCACCAGCTCGGTGGACACTGAATCCGAGCGCGAGATTCAGCGCGCCCTGACCAATGTCTGCGTGAATCGTACGACGATCGCCATCGCCCACCGGCTCAGCACGTTGCGAGAAGCCAGCCGGATCCTGGTAATCGACGACGGGCGGTTGGTCGAGCAGGGCGGCCACGAAGAGTTGATGGAGCTGGGCGGACTGTACCACCGCCTGGTGAAGATACAAACGGAACTAGGCAGCGGCAGGGGCACGACGATCGATCGGCTCGTCCAGGAGGCCCGCGTGCGGAGATGAGCCGACAAGGCAGGCGCGTCAGATTCGCCGTGCGTTTATGGAGCTCTAGGCACGCTCCTGCGCGTGCTGGCGTCTCCTGACAAGGCTCGGCGGCGGACATTCCGTCCAAGGCGGCTTGTCCGCGGCGATTAGTGAGGTGTTTGCGATGTCCACAGCCGTCCTGGAAACGCCCGGGTGGGCCACGAAACTGGGGTTTGTTGATCGGCCGGAGGATCCTCAGGGCGGTGTGTCCGGCCCGCCCGAGGCGATCGAGCTTCGCCTGCTCGATCCCCAGGCCACGCACATCCACCTCGGCAACTTCCGTGCCCTGCATGTAACCATTCGAGACGAGGGCATCTATCGCGGCGTGTACGCCTTGGATGCCTTTCCCGTCTCGGGCAAGGGGCGGTACATCTCCCTGCGCTTCCAGGATTCGCAGGGCGAGGAGCACGAGATCGGCATCATCCGCGATCTGGCCGAGTTCCCCCCGGCGGCCCAGAAACTCGTGCAACAGGCACTTGAGCGGCGATACTTCATCCACACCATCCGGGCCGTCAAGTCACTTCGCCTGCGCTACAAGTTCCTCGAATTCGAGGTGGAGACCGACCGCGGCCCGATGAAGTTCCTGATGCGATGGCGACATGACCGGGCTGTCGAGTACGGCGAGCGGGGCAAGATGCTCCTGGATGTTGACGAGAGCTGCTATCTGGTTCCCGATGTCGAGGCACTGGCATCCTCGCAGAGAGATCTTTTCAGGCGGTACATCTACTGGTAAGTACTGGTAAGCCCGTCCCCAAGCCGGCCCGATCTGGCCGGACAGCGGGATCGATATCGCGACCCTTTGGCTTGGCCGGCTCGCGTTGCGAGCTTTCTCGGCCGACGCTCGGCGGGATGGCTTGCGCGTTCGGCACGACAGCGCTCGGTCGGGAGCTCGCAGCTCAGAGCGGGATTGACAGTGCTCCGCCGGGGCATTACCTTCCATATCCTGCAGGGCTGTACCCAGACCGAGGCCGGACGAGGGCGAGTCCGGGCGCCGTCCATCGGCGGCGAGAGGATTGAGCGTTCCCCCGTTGCGGGCACGTCTGGGCAACGGAGTATCTTTCACAGCGGGCCGCGATGGGCGGGGCCGTCGTGGTTGCGCGTGCGCCAGCGATGCTGGTTGATTTGGGCGAGCCCGCATTCTATGCTTCTGGACGGACGATCCGGCAGGGCCGCTGGCGACGTCCGGACGCAGGTCGGCTGACAACCGGGGCAAGGATAGGGGGCCGATCTTCCCACCTCGGGCGGCGTCGGTAGCCCGGTCACGCTGAGGACCCAAGTGGTCATGAGAGTGTTGATGCTAGGCTGGGAATTCCCTCCTTTCATTTCCGGCGGCCTGGGCACGGCTTGTTACGGGCTGACCAGGGCGATGAGCGAGGCGGGCACGGAGATCCTCTTCCTGCTGCCGCGGCCGGTGGCGTCGCGGTTTTCGACGCACGTCAGGCTGATGGCGCCCACGGAGGAGGCCGAATCGGTTTCCGCCAGTTACCACGTTGATGGATTCGAACGGGTCACGTTCCACACCGTCGATGCGGCGATCCAACCCTATCAAACGCCAGCCGAATACGTCAGCATGACGGCCACCAGCCGGTCAGCCAACTCCCCGTCCGGCCTGGCGAGAGCGGGTCCGGGTGCTTCAGCAAACGTCGGTGCGATGGAGACGCGTACGGACGCGGCACGCGGTGCCGGCGCCCCATACTGTGGGGATCTATTCGGCGAAGTCGATAGGTACGCGCGCTTGGCGAGCCGTCTGGCCGTCGGCGAGCAGTTCGATATCATTCACGCCCACGACTGGATGACCTTTCCCGCTGGGATCGCGTTGTCGGGCCTGACTCAAAAGCCTCTTGTCGCTCACTTCCATTCGACAGAGTTTGATCGTAGCGGCGAGAGGCCCCACGAGCGCATCTGCGAGATCGAGCGTCGTGCGGTGGAGTCTGCCACTCGGATCATCGCGGTCAGTTACTTGACCCGCGGTGTTCTGTTGTCCCGTTACGCCGCCAGCCCAGGGCGCGTGGACGTTGTTCATAACGCCATCGACTCGGATGGCAAACACAGGCAGCGACGCCTGCCCCCGATTCGGCGCGGTGAGAAGATAGTCCTGTTCGTCGGCCGGATCACCATGCAGAAAGGGCCGGAATACTTTCTTGCCGCAGCGCGAAAAGTCTTGCAGGTCATGGACGACGTTCGCTTCATCGTCGTCGGCTACGGCGACATGTATGAGCGAACGATTGAACTGGCCGCTCGGATGGGGATCGGTCACAAGGTGCTCTTCGAAGGGTTCCTCAAGGGTGAGCAGCTTGATCGCGCGTTCCGATCCGCAGACCTGTACGTGATGACCTCGGTATCTGAGCCGTTCGGCATCGCCCCGCTCGAGGCGCTGTCCCGTGAGATACCCGTGATCATCAGCAGGCAGTCCGGCGTCTCGGAGGTGCTTACACATGCGTTGAAGGTGGACTTCTGGGACATCAACGAGATGGCGAACAAGATCATTGCGGTCTTGCGCCATTCTCCTCTTCATGCCACGCTGAGGGAACACGGCGGATTCGAGGTCCGCAGGTTAAGCTGGGTGGATTCGGCCCAGCAGTGTCTCGACGTCTATCGTCGTGCGCTGGCCGGGTATGATGGTCTGCGTTGATTCGGGCCTCACCGATAGTCTGCCTTGGCTGGACGTTTGTATTTGGGCTTAAGCTAGTTTGTCCTTTCAGTTGGGGTTGTCTCGTTTATGCCTTCGGTGTGCTTCTACTTCCAGGTTCATCAGCCTGAGCGGCTGCGACACTACAGCGTCTTCGACAGCGACAGCAATTACTTTGACGACTTCAAGAACGCTCAGATCTGTCGGAAAGTCGCGAGCAAGTGCTACCTGCCGGCCAACCGCCTTCTATTGGATCTGATCCTTCGGCAGGAAGGAAAGCTTCGTGTGGCGTTCTCTCTGACGGGGGTGGCGATCGACCAGTTCAATCGCTACGCTTCCGAAGTCATTGACAGCTTTCATCAGCTCAACGAAACGGGCTGCGTGGAGTTCCTAGCCGAAACGTACTACCACAGCCTCAGCTTTCTGTATTCTCGTGACGAATTCGGCGAACAAGTCGCCATGCATCGCCAGCAGATGCGTTCAATGTTCGGGCAGGACCCCAAGGTATTCCGCAACACGGAGCTGATCTACGAGAACGCGCTGGCGCACTTTGTGGCTCAGATGGGTTTTCGGGGTGTGTTGTGCGAAGGGGCCGACCGGATCTTGGGCTATCGGTCTCCGAATTACCTGTACCGGCCCCCGCAGTGTCCGGAGATCAGCTTGCTGTTGAAGAACTACCGCCTGAGCGACGACATTGCGTTTCGGTTCTCCAACCGCGACTGGCCCGAGTGGCCTTTGACCGCAGAGAAATTCGCCGGATGGGTCAATCAGATCAACGGCAACGGCTGTGTGGTGAACCTGTTTCTTGACTACGAGACACTGGGCGAGCACCAATGGGCGGAAACGGGAATCTTTGATTTCCTGCGTCACTTGCCCGAGGAGGTCCTGCGCCATCCGGACAACGATTTTAGAACACCCGGCGAGGCCGTCGCAGCATACGAGCCCGCTGGAGAGTTCGATGTTCCCCATTTGATTAGCTGGGCGGACACGGAGCGGGATCTGTCAGCGTGGCTGGGGAACGCCATGCAGTCAAACGCCCTGCACGAGCTGTATCGAATCGAGGGGCAGGTCAAGGCCAGCGGCGATCCAAGCATCCTGCACGACTGGCGGCGATTGCAGATCTCCGACCATTTTTACTACATGTGCACTAAGTATTTTGCCGATGGAGACGTGCACAAGTATTTCAACCCGTATGAGTCCCCCTACGATTCGTACATTAACTTCATGAATGTTCTGGACAACTTGCGCTCTCGCTTGAAAGGATCCTGATTCGCCCGCCCCCCGGGGGGCTTGAGCTGCCAAGCGACGTCTTATCGGCGGGTGGGCTGGAAACACCCGGGAAGGCTCGTCGGACTATGGCCCGCGACATACCTGTTGGAAATGGAAGTTTTCTGGTCACGTTCGACCGTGACTACCAGATCCGGGATGTGTACTTCCCTCATGTCGGTCAGGAGAACCACGCGGGCGGCGGACCGTCCCATTTCGGCATCCACACTTCGCTGCCCGACGGCACAGGTGCGATGTTGGCTTGGACCGCCGACGAGGGCTGGACCAAGCGACTCCTTTACCTGTCCGATACCTTGACCACCAGAGTTACCCTCGAGCACCGCAAGCTCAAAGTGGCCCTGTACTGCAACGACGTGGTGGATTTCCACAGGCCAGTGCTCGTTCGGCGCGTCAAGATCAAGAACCTTGCCGACGTCCCACGCCGCATCACCGTCTTCCATCACCAGGACTTCAGCATGTTCGGTACGAAGATCGGCGACACGGTGTATTACGACCCGCAGCTCCGCAGCGTGATCCATTACCGAAGGACGCGGTACTTGATGGCTACCTTCTTTGCCGACGACGAACAGCGGATCGACGAGTACGCAACCGGCACGAGCGGGTTCCAGGGCGCCGAGGGAACCTGGCGCGATGCGGAAGACGGCCGCTTGCAGGGCAACCCCGTCGCGCAGGGGGCCGTGGACAGCACGATCGCCTTGCACATGGACGTCGAAGCCCACGGGGAGAGCGTCATCTACTTCCTGATCGGCGCCGGTCACTCGCGAGACGACCTGGCCGAGATCCAGAGTTTCATCTTCCGCGAGGGTCCGCAAGGCGCCATTGATCGCACTACCGCCTACTGGCGGCTTTGGATCAGCGGCATCAACATCAACTTCGGGAACCTGCCCGCCAAGGTTGTCGAGCTGTTCAAGCGCTCCCTGCTGGTGGTACGCACGCAGATCGACAACAACGGCGCCGTCATCGCGGCCGCCGACTCGGACATTATGCAGTTCTCGCGCGACACCTACGCCTACATGTGGCCGCGGGACGGCGCACTCGTCGCCAACGCGCTCGATGTCGCCGGGTTCCCCGAGATCGCTCGGTGGTTCTATCAGTTGTGCAGCCGCATCATCAGTGACGAGGGCTACTTCCTACACAAGTACAACCCGGACGGGTCGCCGGCATCCTCTTGGCATCCCTGGGTGGCCAATGGACACGAGCAGCTGCCCATCCAGGAGGACGAGACCGCCATCGTGCTCTGGGCCCTCTGGCGCCACTACTTCCGCTTTCGCGACATCGAGTTTGTCCGGCCAATGTGGATTCGACTGATCCGCAAGGCGGCCGACTTCATGGTCAACTACCGTGACCCGGCCACCGGTTTACCGAAGCCGAGTTACGACCTGTGGGAGGAACGATACGGCATCCACGCGTTTACGGTCGCGGCAGTTCACGCGGGCCTGGGAGCCGCCAGGAACTTCGCCGTTTGTTTTGGCGACCACACCCGCGCTCAGCTCTATCAGCAAGCCTGCACGGAGATCTACGAAGCGGCAGGCAAGCATTTGTACAGCGAGCGGCTTGGCCGATTCCTCCGGCGCATCGAGTCCCGGTCCGACGGAAGCTTTGCACCCGACGAGACGGTGGACAGTTCGCTCTTCGGGCTCGTGAAGTTCCGCCTGTTCGAGCTCGATGACCCTCGGGTCGTAGCGACCGTGCAAGCGATCGAGCAGAAGCTCTGGGTCAAGACGCGGGTCGGCGGCCTGGCCCGATACGAACAGGACAACTACCACCGTGTTGCCGCCGGTGACCACGCCGTGCCCGGCAACCCCTGGTTTCTCTGCACGATCTGGTTGGCCGACTACTTCATTGACCGCGCGCAGAACCCCCAGCAGCTCAGAGACGCTTTGCCCATATTGGAGTGGGTCGCCGGCCATGCTCTCGACAGCGGCATCCTCGCCGAGCAGGTTCACCCCTATACGAACGAGCCGATATCCGTCAGCCCCCTGACTTGGTCGCACGCGGCCCTGGTCACCAGCGTTGCCAACTACCTTCGCAAGCTTGAGGAGCTGCAAGTCTGCAGCTCATGCGGGCAGCCTCTCTTTCGGATGCGCCACGCCGGGCCGCCGCGGCTGGCAGAGCAGACCACTATTGATGAGGAAGAGCTTCGCGGGGAGCGAGCCGCCTCCGCCGATGTTGCGCCGCGCGCCACCTTCACAAAAGACGGCTACGAGGTGACCGTCGCCATCGACGTGCGCGACTGCATCGGCTGCGAGGTGTGCTTGACCCATTGTCGGGCCGGCGTCCTGGAGATGGTCAACGACAAGGCGATGCTCCGGCTGGACAACGTGCAAGGATGCACGCTCTGTTTCGAATGCGAACGAGTCTGCCCGGTGGGCGCGATCTCGGCTCGGAAGAAGTCCCCGGGCGCGGATGCCGAAGACGAGCCCGAACAACCCGCCGCCTCCACCGCCCCGGCCGATCCCCCCGGGGACGGTCAGAGCTGACAGTCACCTTCGAGCCTTGACCTGTTGCAGTATCTCGCCAGCCCAGCCCGGCAGGCCGGGGCACGGCCGCTCGCTCACGCTCGCGGCTCGGATCCCTCGCTGGACTGAGAACCTCGCTGGACCGAGAATCCGTTCTCGGTCCGCGACGCCCGTTGCGCGGGTGCCCCTTCCTCGCGGAGCGAGGATGGGGGACGGACCCTCGCCGGCCGAGCAGCGTAGCGCCATTCGGTCTCCGCTGGACCGAGATGAGAATCTCGGTCCAGCGAACTTGACTGTTCGGCGGAGCCTGGCCCCCAGCCTTTTCAGGAATGCCAAGGACGAGCCACCCAGCGGTTTCCGCTATTGCGGCTCGGACTTCTCACGAGCCGTCTGAGAATCGTCGAACTCGGTACCGCGCAGGCACTTCGGCAGCGGCTTGCCGGAGCGCCGCAGCTCCGCCAGGAACGTCCGCAAGTCCGGCAAGTCCGGCGCCAGTTCAATGGTGAGCCATCCTTGTTCAGGGTAGTATTCGAGCGACTCCGCCCGACGTCCCCTCTTGCACGGGGCGCTCAAGCGCAGGGCGCTGCCCGATGCGTCCCACGCTAAGCCCAGCCCCTCCTCAACATAGAACGGTTCGACCTCTGCAAGGAGATCGCTGTACGATTCGGTCCGGCGGAATTCAAACGACTGCCTGTCAGCAATGTAAACGGGGTACCTGACTGCAGACGCCGATCCCCTGGGCGACGCCACCGTGACCCCGATCTGCGCCGTGGACATGGAGAACCCCGCGTCGGCCATCGCCGTATCGCAAACGCGCTGGATCTCGCCGGCCGCGAGCTGCAGGGACATCGCCTCAAACTGCGGGATTGGCCACGCCTTGAGAAACACCGTGGCTGGCCAATCGCTCAAGTGCTCAACGAACCACCTGAGCGATCCTCTGGAGAAGCCCCGCCACCGGCGCTTCACCGGGGGTACGTCAACCTGGTCCACTGGCGCGTCGGCAAGGCGCAGGACGAACCACGTCGCCCAGTGAACGCTACGGACCACGGTCAGCAATTGCTCGGCGCTCGTCACCTCAAAGGCGATGCCTTCTTGGCCCTCCAGGATGCGGCATTCGACGCCGGCCTCCTCCAAGGACTTCGGGACGCGCTCAGGTTTTAGAAATGCGCGGCACGAGCGCGGCGTGAACCCGCACCCGACGACGTGCAACTTGCCCTCCCCCAGCCGGGCGATCGCGCCCCAGGCGAACCGCCAGAACGCCTCATCCGCCTCGAC
>CAYGAN010000033.1:26402-30377 GCA_964347585.1 uncultured Planctomycetales bacterium
TCTTGGACATTTCTTGGAGGTCCTCTATATGAGATGAGCCGGGCGCTGCTCGGGCAGCGGACTCCCAGCCGTTTGCGGCTGGAGCCAGATTTGAACGCCGGTGCAGCCATCCCGTCTCCCCTTCTCATCCGCCCAGCGCGGCTGCATTATAGCTGGCGTGCTTATGATGGGAGAAGCGCTAACAGCTGCGGGCGTTGACAGTGGCTGAGCATTTCGGTTTGCTTACGGCATGGTCTTTGAGAACGGGACGCATTCACGCTTGGGACATTGGATTGCGGCGAACTGGCGCCTGAACTGCTCCCCGGCTCATGCCCTTGTGATTCTGTTAGTCGCGGCTGTATCCGTTGACGCAGGCGTGGCGACGCTTGTGAACCGCGGTTTTGAGCAGGCCGCACCCGATGGCTCGCCCCTCGGCTGGAAGGTGCTGACCGGGCTCGATCCGCACGGCTACGGCCCGCCGGAGTATCGAATCCGCCTCGATCAGACTCTTCCGACGCGTTGTGCGGGCGGGCGGCTCTCGGAGCATTGCCTGGGCTTTCCGCCGGACGTGGGCACGTGGGAATGTCCCGTCTTTAGCCACAGCAACGGCAACGGTGCGGGGATCGATGGCAAGCGCCTGGGGAAAGCAGCGGTCTATCAGATGATCGACCTTCCCGCCGGTCGCTATCGTTTTTGTGTTTGGCTGCGGACGGCCGACGGTAACCGCTATTCTGCAGCGTTCAGCTTGGGCGTGAACCTGGGCGCGCCGGCCCGTTACGCGCACGACGGGGCGACCGGTATCCGCTGGGCGCGTCACGACCTGGCGGTCCGGCGGTCGGAACTCCGCGGCGCGCGCGAGCGTGGCGATTGGGCTCTTTACGCGACCGAGCCCTTCCAGCTGGATCAGCCCGGTCCGGTGACGGTCTGGATCCGGTTCAACTACGCCAATGAGAACCAGATGCGCGCGCGCTGGCAGGCGGACGACGCGGCCATCGTCCCGTGCGAGGACGCGCAGGCCACGCAACCGGCGGGACACACGCCTTGTGAGCCTCCGCTCGCGCCGCTGCGGTGGCGCGTCTTCTGCGGCGATCTGGAGCCGTACTTGGTTGGGCTCGGGGGCTCGTCTGTGGTCGAGGCCCCCGAGGCGCGCCTGTTTCGTCATGCGCGGGCGCTCGCGCCGGACGGAGTGATACGCTGCCGCTTCCCGGCTTGCGAGCAAGGCGGCCCGCTCGTCCTGCTCGTCGCCGCTGCGGGTCCAGCGCTCGTGGAGGCAGCGGGGTTATCGCTTCAGGCCGGTGGGGGCGATCCGAAGCGGCCGACCACGTATGAATGGGCACTGCCGAAGGGCACGGACACCAGCGGCGGCGTGAACGTCACCGTGCGGCCACGGTCCGCTGAGCCGGTGCGGCTGTTCGAAGTTGAACTGGGACGGCCCGGTCGGACGGTCACTCGTTTGCTGCACGTGGAAGCGGACGCAGTTGCCGTGCCGTGGGTCGTGGGCTCCTGGGATGGTTCCTCGCGCGAGTTCGCCGGCAAGGTGCAGGAGATCACTTTGGACAAGCCCTCTGCCTTGCGCACACGGCAACTTGCCCCCGTAGGTCGCTGGACGATTCGTTTTGCACATCGCCCGGCCGCCGGGCATCGCTATTACTTCGTCTACGGTCTGCTTGGTGGGTCCTGTACGATCGACGTGGGCGCCGACGGGATCATCGACTGGGTGGCTGAGACCAAAGGCGAAGAGATCGTCGATGTGGACGTTACGGAATTGCTTGTCGCGGGGGCGAACACGATTGTCGTGGGCTCTTCCGGGCAACACGACTTTGCCGGACTCGTGGAGGTCTGCCCGGGCTCGACGGACCTGAGCAAACTGCAGCTGGCGTTCGAGGGCGACGCGCTCGCAACGGTGTTCACGCGCGTGATTGAGAACACCTGGTTCTGGCTGCGCGAGCTTCATTATGAGCCGACCGGCTTCGTCGATGCATCAGTGCCCAATGGACGGTGGCACAACCAATACTGGCCCATCGACATTGCCTTCGCGCTTCGCGAGTGGGTCCGCTGGGGCTACCACGACGAGAGTAACCGGATTGCCCGTTTCGTTGCCCGCCGCCGATGGCATGGCCATTCGTCGAACCGGTCCGGCGGTTCGGACAACACCGCGGGCAACATCCTGGCGCGCGAGTTGTGCGAGGTCCTTCGCCGGTCCGACCTGGCGCCGGAGCCGGTCTTGAGCATCTGGGAGGCGGTCCGTGCGCACGCAGCGGAAGTGATCGACAACGCCGATCGTTCTCCGTTCGGTCTGATTCGCGGGACGAATTGGGAGAATGCCGGCAATCGCGAGCATGGCCCGTGCTACGCCCTGACGACCAGTCTTGGCGCGGCCGCAAGCCTTCGCAAGGCCGCTTCGCTGGCCGGGCGCCTTGACGACGCCAAGTCGGCAGCTGCCTGGCGTGACGCCGCTCGCCGGCTGCGAGAGGCCGTACTGAGACATCTTGTGCTCCGCAAGGATCACCGCTGCCCGAGCGGGTTCGTGCTTCCCGCGGGGACGTGGGCGTACGGGCTGCGGGTGGACGGGTCGATCGAGGATCAGCCTCTGGCGGGCTATTTCTGGGCCGCCGGCGCCGGCGCCGACGTGGAAGGTCTCTGCCCTGCGGACTCCGAAGTGCTCGGCCTGTACGACCGAACTCTCGAGGCCGCCCTGCCGCTCTTGAAGACCGGTCAGCGCGGGACCGTCTCCGGGTACGCCGTCTCGTATGACGGGCCGCAAGCGCTGCTCGTGGCCGCTGCCCTCTGCGACCGGGTCAACGCTTTGGACACGCTGCTCCACGAGCTTCTTCAAGAGACCGACGCAGCCCGTGACCAAGGCACGCAATATGGGGAACTGTCTCGTTGGGCATACGGCGGCCCCGACGGCAGCGAGGATACCAATCTGGTGGGGGCCGCTGGGTTCCTCTGGGCTCTGCGCACGCTTGCTGGCATCGATGACCTGCTGGCCGACAACCGTCAACTCCGCCTGATCCCGCGTTTGCCATGGCAGTGGAATCGATTGGTCGTGAACGATTGGCCCGCGCGCTGCCGCGACGCGACCGGTCGGCAGCACTGGACCCGACTGACTTTCGAGCTTGAGCGAGACAAGACGGATGCCCGCCTGCGCGTGCGCAGTTCCAAAGTCGTTCGGGCAATGCATGCCCGCCTCGGGCCGTTTCCCATGGGCAGCTCGTTGTTTACCGGGGCTCTGGATGGCAAGAAGGTACCCTTGCGATCGGAAGTATCCGGCGACGCAGCCTGGGCGTGGGCTGTTCTCGACGCCGGGCCCGACGAGACCACGGTGTACGTGACGATAGCGAACACAACACCACTCACCAGCATGATTCCGACCGCCAAACCCAAGTGAGAACCCCCGAAGAGCCGCTCGGCAGATCGTCAAGCTTGCCGAGCCAGAGGCGGGACAGGTCTGTCACAAAGCACCTGCCTGGCTTGAAGGCTGAGTCGAGGCTCGTCTGGGGCTTCGGGGCAACAGCAAGCGTCCCGTGCATTGTAGTTCTCAGCGGCGAAAGGCCGATGTACGGGTATGCCGCGCTCGAATGCTTCTTCGCCGATCGCATTCCCGCCCGCCGAGATGCCCCGTGGCGAGGCCGAGTTGATTGTTGACGACGGTCATTTCCGGCGCGTCGTCCGCGAGGGCATTCTGAAAGCGAGGACGAGCATCGAGATCGCCACGGCCGATTTCAAGGCCATGCTGCTGCCGACGAGCAGTGGGCGGCGGGCCAAGTCGATCGTCCAAGAGTTCCGCGATCTAGCCGGCAAGGCCGTGGAGATTCGCCTGCTCCATAGCGCAGTTCCGAGCGGTGCGGCATTGCGGGAACTCCGAGAGCGGCTACCCGACCGGATAAGCATCCGACGGTGTCCCCGCCTGCACGCCAAGGTGGTCATCATTGATTGCCAGCTGATGTACTTGGGCAGCGCCAATCTCACAGGCGCGGGTCTTGGTGCAAAGGC
>CAYGAN010000034.1:0-14129 GCA_964347585.1 uncultured Planctomycetales bacterium
AAGGCCGCAAAATGCCGGCCGACGGCGGCGTTAGCTTGGGCCTGCAGGACGCGGGCGGGGTGCAACGGTGAAACGAGCCATTCGGCATCATCCAGGAGCTGAGGGCCCGGAGGTCTCGGGCGGAGATGTTCCCATGCCGGCGCTCGACGAGGCGGGCGATGCGGGCACACGGTCACTGGCCGACGCCTTACGAATCAGCTTCTGGATTCTCAAGGTCATCATGGTCTTTGTGGCGATCGTCTACCTCTGCTCCGGGTTCCGCGTGCTCGACCAACGCGACCAAGCGCTCGTGCTTCAATTCGGCAAGCCGATCCACGAGCGCGGTCCGGGCGGCGTCTGCTTGGCGCTGCCTACTCCCTTCAACGAGCTCGTGAAAGAGCCAGTTGAGGAGGACCGGTCATTGGTAATCGCCAGCCAGTGGTTCAACGTCAGCCAAGCCGATCAAGGCAAGCCGCTCGATGAGCTTTCGGGCAAAAGGCACCTCGAACCCGGCGTGGACGGTGCGCTCATGACAGGCGACGAGGGCCTCGTGCACGTCAAATGGACGGTGATTTACCGGATCGGTGATCTGCGGAACTACCTCACGAACGTCGGCCCCGAGAAAGAGAGGCCAGAGAACGAAAGGGCAGTGGTGACGGCTGCAATCGAGAACGCCGCGATCCACGTCGCAGCTCAACACACCGCCGAGGAAATAACGCAAAAGGAGATTGAGACCGTCCGCAACCAAGTCAAGACTTTGGCGCAGGAGAAATTGGATCAATTGGCCACAGGCATTCACATCCAACGCATCGACATCGAGGCCACGCCGCCGTTGCAGGTCCGCACGGCGTTCAAGCGGGTCACGGAGGCCGAGAGCGAGAAGGAGTCCTCGCTGCGGGAGGCACGCCGAAAGCAGACGGAGATCCTTCTGGCCGTCGCGGGTTCCGGGCACAAGTCTCTGCTCAATCTGATGGCACGTAGGGATTCGGCTCAATCGCAGGGAAGTGAACAGGCCGTTGTCAAGCTGGACGAGCAGATCGAGCGCGCGCTGCTTGATCGGACAGAGACCACCGGCCAAGTCAGGGAAATCATCCAAGCCGCTCGCGCGAACGCCCAGCGGATCGTGACCGAGGTCAAAGCGGACAAAGACGAATACGAGAAACTGCTGCCTCAGTATCGGGAGAACCGCGAGATTCTTCTCTCTCGCCTGTGGGCACAAACGAAGCTGGAGATTTTCCACTCTGAAGGGGTGCGCAAGCTTTACGTGCCGGACGGCCAGAAGGAGATTCGTATCAAGCTGAGCCGCGACCCGAGGGAGCTAGCCAAGGAAGAAGAACGCAGATACGAGCAGCAGGCCGGCCAGGAATAGGCCTCGTCGGCTAGCCGAGAAGGTGCCATGGCGCGTGACGGACGGCCGGTCATCGAGACGGTCGGGCTGACAAAAGTATTCAAAGACTTCTGGCACCGCGACAAGGTCGTCGCGGTGCACAACCTCGATTTGGAGATCCGGCGCGGTGAGGTGTTCGGGCTGCTCGGGCCGAACGGATCCGGCAAGAGCACCACGATCAAGATCATCCTGGGGTTGCTTTATCCTACTCGCGGCCGCGTCAGCGTGTTCAGCCGTCCGCCAACTGATGTTGCGATCAAGGAGCGCATCGGCTATCTGCCCGAAGAGTCTTACCTTTACCCGTTCCTGAACGCTCGCGAGACGTTGGACTACTATGGCCGGCTCTTCCAGCAGCCCCGGCATGAACGTACGCGACGGACTGAGAAGCTGCTGGAGATGGCCGGGCTGGTCCACCAGGCGCGCCGTCGGGTGGGCGAGTATTCCAAGGGCATGGCCCGGCGGATCGGGCTGGCCCAGGCGCTGATCAACGACCCCGACCTGCTGATCCTGGACGAGCCGACAACCGGTCTTGATCCGATTGGCACGCGACAGATCAAGGACCTTATCCGTGATCTGGCCCGGCGGGGCAAAACGATCCTGCTTAGCAGTCACCTGCTGGCCGACGTCGAGGATGTCTGTGATCGCGTTG
This sequence comes from uncultured Planctomycetales bacterium, assembly GCA_964347585.1. GTDB lineage: Bacteria > Planctomycetota > Phycisphaerae > UBA1845 > CAYGAN01 > CAYGAN01. The sequence continues at coordinate 2,016 of CAYGAN010000034.1, forward strand.
CGGTCCTCTACGGCGGCGAACGTCGGGCGCTGGGCGAGGTCAAAGAGCTGCTGGGACGAGGCGAGCTGACCCAGATCATCACGGAGCGCATTTCTGCGCAAACCATCGAGCGCATTCGCGAACTGATCGACCGCCTGGAGCGCAAAGCCGTCGTTGGGGTGAGCACGCCGACGGAGAAGCTTGAGGAGCTGTTCCTGCGAATCGTGCAGGAAGCCCAGGCCGCGGAGGTGCAAACGTCCGGCGTCCGCGCCGGCGGCGCCCTGCCGGAGTTCCTGACCGAGCGCGCCACAGAGGGCACCGGCGTCATCGAAAGTCTTGTGGCCGCGGCTGAGGAACCCGAGCCATCCGAGCCTATCGTCTCGGCGCCAGCTTCGACGGAAGCGGAAGCGGCTGCGAGCGGGGTGATCGATGAACTCGTTGAGGCCGGGGCAGCTCCGGCGGACGAGGAACAGTCAGCCGCGGCAGAAGGCACAGCCGCCGAACCACAGCGCAAATCGGGCGAGGCGGCACGTCAGGTAAAAGAGTCTGACGTTGAGGGGCGGCGCGACGTGCCCCAGGCGGACCGCGCCGTAATCGATTCACTCACCAACACGGACACTTCCGAGGAGTCCGAGTAGTGCGCAGAGCCTGGGCGGTCGCAAGACACATGATCGCCGAGGGCATTCGGATGAAGATCGCAGTGGTCTTCATCGCAGCGTTGGCAATCCTGATGGCAGCGCTGCCGTTCGCGTCCTCCGGTGACGGGACTCTGTCCGGGCGGGTGCAGGCGTTCCTGGCCTACGCGCTTGGGGCAATCGCGTTCCTACTGAGCATGCTGACGATCTTCCTGTCGTGCGGGTCGTTGGCGAACGAAATCAGCCGCAGGCAGATCCAGCTGATCGCCAGCAAGCCGCTGCCGCGCTGGCAGTTCATTTTCGGCAAATGGATCGGGATCATGTTGCTCGATGCGGGGCTGCTCATCGGATGCGGCGCTGCGATTTACGCATCCGTTTGGTACCTGAAGCGCACCGAGCCGATCAACAACGACGATGCGTACCGCCTGACGCACGAAGTGCTGACGGCGCGGTTCGCAGTATCGCCTCAAATGCCGGAGTTCGGCCCGCTGGTGGAGCGCGGCATGGCGGCCGGGCCGCCCACCAACGCCATGTTCGGCCCGCTGGTGGAGCGCGAGTACCAGCGGCGCCGTGAGAAAGCCGCCGCCTGGGAAGACGTTGACCCGGCGCGGACCAAGCAGCGGATACGCAAGGAGCTCGAGGCCGGGTGGCGGTCTGTTCCGCCGACAATGCCCCGGACGTGGACGTTCGAAGACCTGCGCGTCGAACGTGAGCCCGGCAGGTTCCTGCACATCCGCTACAAGGCCCAGGTCTCCCGCTTCCCCCCGCATGATATCTTGCGATGCCGGTGGGTAGCCGGCGATGCGGCCAAAGGCGCCGTGCAAGTGCTCATCGATCGAGCCGATGTCGTTGACCAGTTCCACGTGATCCCTATCCGGACGGAAAGCGTAGCCCCTGATGGAACGTTGAAGGTCACCTTCTGGAATGTCAACCCCGAGGTGCCGGAGCGGACTTTCCCTACGACGGTGAGCTTCGAGGGCGAGGACGGGCTGCAAGTCCTTTACCGGGTCGGAACCTTCGGGGGGAACCTGACTCGCACGCTGGCGATTCTGTATTGCCGCTTGGCCTTCCTTGCGGCGCTGGGGCTGCTGGCTTCATCGTTCCTATCGTTCCCGGTGGCCTGCTTGGTCTGCTTGCTTGTGTACTTCAGCGCAATGGGCGCCGGCTTCTTCGCCGAGGCGATCCGATACGCCACCGCGACACCAGTGGAGGGAGACCCATTGGGTGCTGTCGGGGTAGCGCTCAGACCTCTGGCGCAGGCTTTCTTGTGGCTCATACCGGACTTCGGTCAGTTCAATCCTGCGCCCCAACTGGTTGACGGCCGGAACGTGACGTTGATGTGGGTGCTCATGGCTATCGGCAAACTCGTATTGGTCAAGACGGTGATCGTCGGACTGATCGCATGCGTGATCTTCCACTACCGAGAGTTGGCGCGGGTAGTGGTGTAGGAGCACCTACGGAGCCAAACAAAGCCCGCTCTGAGCGGGGTATTGCGTTCAGCCAATGAAGGCAGGAAACACGGATATGTCGCCGCGAGCTCACGGCACCGGCACGGGCAGCAGCCTGATCGAGCGATGAACGTGCATAACGAAGCAGCGGCCATCCCGGACTACATCCTTGCCCGTCGTGAGGCAATGCGGACCAGCACGTGGATTCAGATCGCCTGCGTGCTCGCAGCGATTGTATGCCTCGTGTTAGCGGGGCTGCTGCAACGCCCCATCAACGCTGAACGAACGATGTTCCTCAAGTTCGGATCGGAGCTGTTGACACAACGGCCTCCGAGGATCGTCCTGACAACGATGGCACTCGGTTCGTTCCGCGGGTTGGCGATCAACTACCTCTGGATCAGGGCGTCCAAGCTGAAGGAGGAGGGCAAGCACTACGAGTCGCTTCAGTTGGCCAGATGGATCTGCGACCTTCAGCCCCGCTTCCCGAGCGTATGGGCGTTCCAGGGCTGGGAGATGGCGTACAACATCTCGGTCATGACCCATACGCCCGAGGAGCGTTGGCAGTGGGTCTATAACGGCGTGAAACTGCTGCGCGACAAAGGAATCCCGCTCAATCCCCAAGTCATCGCGCTGTACAAAGAGCTTGCATGGATCATCAATCATAAGATCGGCGACTGGATGGACGACGAACACTGGTCCTACAAGTGCGAATGGGCGGCGATGTTTGAGAGGCTCCTCGGTGCCCCGCCGGCAAACGCAACTGCTTCTGAGATCACCGATGCCTTCCGCCCGATCACCGAGGCCCCGCAGAACCTGGCAGAGCTGCTGGAGACCACTCCGTCGGCAGGCGAGTACGTTGAAAGGCTCCAAGCGGTCGGAATCCGTCCCGATCGGTCGCTGCTGGATGCGATTCGTCAGGAGCAGCTGCGGACGCTGAAGGCGTTGGAGGTCTCGGCGGGCGAAGGCGACGCGGAGTCATCCGAAGACCAAGAAAACCGCCGAGCTCTGCTGTTTGGGCCGGGCTATAAGACGCCTCGAGACAGGCTCGTAGCCTTCGTCCGGGCGAGCATCCTGCGCAAAGAGCACAAGATGGATCCGGCATGGATGCTGTACCTGATGGAACAGTACGGGCCGATGGACTGGCGAGTTTGTTACGCGCATTCGCTCTACTGGGCGAGCATCGGGATCCACCGAACCGCAGGATTGAAGGAACCGGACGAGATCACGGTGCTCAATACGGATCGGCTCGTCATCTACTCGCTATGGAACCTCTGGTCCCGCGGGCAACTCGTGTTCCTGCTCAACGAGGAGAAGCCCAACCGATCGTACATCGATCTCATGTCGGACCCGCGCTTCGCCGAGCCGTTGCACCAGTACTTCCTGGAGATGGGCAAGAAGCACGATCCGGATGCGAAAGGAACGGCAGGAGAGATGTTGCGCTCGGGACACGTCAACTTTCTGCACGACGTGGTGCGCATGCTCTACGTCCGCGGCCAGACTCAGGAAGCCGCCAAGTACTACGAGTACCTCAGGACCCACTACAAGGAGCGCGACGGCAGCGTCAAGAGGATGTACCTTCAGCCGCTGGCGAGGTTTGTCGTGAGCGACGTTGCCGATCGGCTCACGTCGCACAAGACGGCAACGGAGCTGATGTACTCGTTGTTCGACCGGGCATACTATGCGCTGGCTCGCAATGAGCTGACTGAACACCGCGGCGCGCTCGCCTGGGCCAGACAGGTCTATGACATGTACATGAAGGACAAGGACACGATGCGGGGCGAGCGGCAGCGCCTGCCCCCATTCGAACATGTCAAGGCGGACGCACTGGACCGATTCCTCCGGTTCGCCGCGGTGCCCCTGCTGTACAAGGCGCGGGTCTGGTCGCAGGTAGAAGTGTTCTCACGGCAAAGAGTCTATGACCGGGTGATCGGTGAGCTGCGGCGTGTGTGCGAAGCGCGTAATCCGCCGCTGGATCCGGCCAAGGCGTTCCCGGAGCCTCCTGGAATGGAACAGTACCGCAAGGCCCACCCCATCGAGGAGCGGGATACCTACAAGGTTCCGCCACCGGCGCCGGAAAGGGCTGCCCGCTAGCCTCGCTCGCTAGCGCGTGAACCGCCCGGCAAAGCCCCCTGCCAACCGCGGGTTTTCTGCTCCACGCGTCCGAGCATGAGCAGCTATAATCAGCGGCACGTCGAAGACTGGTAACAGGCCAAGATCAGTACTTGTGGAGGGTGCGATCTGATGAAGGACTATGCGCCACGGCCAGAAGACAAGTTCGCGTTCGGTGTCTGGTGCGTAATGAACGTGGGCCGCGACCCGTTTGGCGATGCGACGCGCAAGAGTATGTCAGCGATGCAGGCCATTCGTGGGCTCGGCGAACGAGGCGTGTGGGGATTCGAGTTCCACGACAACGACATCTTTCCGCTCGGCACCTCGCCTACGCAAATGCGCAAGATACGCCGAGATGTACAACGGGTCATGGATGGAACCGGTATCCGCTGTGCGAGCGGGACGACAAACCTGTTCTTTCATCCGGTGTTCAAGGACGGTGCGTTCACCAGCCACGACCCGAAGGTTCGCGCGTACGCGGTGCAGAAGGTCATGAACGCGATCGACATTGCCGTGGAGCTGGGCGCGCAGAACTTCATATTCTGGGGCGGCCGCGAGGGAGCCGAGGTTGACCTCGCGAAGGATCCCGTAGAGGCGACGGACCGATTCCGCGAAGCGATCAACTTCCTGTGCGCGTACGTGCGCAGGAACAAGTACCGTCTCACCTTCACGATCGAGCCCAAACCGAACGAGCCAAGAGGGGATATCTATCTGCCGTGTGTGGGCAATGTGTTGGCGTTCGTCGAGACGCTCGATCCGCCGAACCGCAAGATGGTCGGCACGAACCCTGAGGTGGCGCACATCAAGATGGCCGGCCTGAACCCGTACCACGAGTTTGCCCAGGCACTGGAGGCCGGCAAGCTCTTCGAGCTACACCTGAACGATCAGAAGCCGCTGCGCTACGATCAGGACTTGGCCTTCGGGTCGGCCTGTCTGAAGGAGTGCTTCTTTATTGTCAAGCTCCTGGTGGATCATCGCTTCAAGGGGATCAAAGCGTTCGACGCGCATCCGTATCGCAGTGAAGACCAGGCTGGGGTTTGGGACTTCGTCGAGCGGAACATGAGGACGTACAAGATTCTGGAGGAGAAAGTCTATCAACTGAACGCGGACCGGGAGGCTCGCAATCTGCTGGCTGAGGTGCGAGCCGGCGATGCGAACTACGCGGGGCTGTTTGCGAGGTGCAGCCCTGCGGCCGCCCGCAAGATCAGGGGCCTGCGATTCGACCCGAACAGCCTGGCCAGGAGCAGGCGACTGGCGTATGAGCGTCTGGATCAGCTGCTGACGGACATACTGTTGGGGGTTCGATAAGGTTCGCACGGCAGCAACCGGAGCGGGAAAGCCGTGGCGGATTCGAGAGGCGGGGCGCAGCCAGGGTCGGCGCCCAAAGGGGCGGCTCGCCGGATACGGCCGCCGGCGGGCAGATCACCTCGAGACGCGAGGGCAGGTCCTAGAAGCGGCGGGCGTGTGCAAGACCACGGGCTGAAATCCAAACGGGGCCGGAGCGCAGACTTCGGCGGCCTGGCACTCGTGCCGATACATTAGACGACGAGCGACGATAATGGCGGCAGGTTCGATGCGCTTCCTACACGTGGGCGATGTACATCTGGGGGCCCGCTTCCGGTCCCGTCCTGAGATAGGCAGGAGCCTTCAGGCCGGCCTGTTCCAGGCGTGGTCTGAGTTGATCACTCACGCCATCAGGCGAAAAGCCGAGGCGGTTCTGATCGCAGGGGACCTATTCGAAACGAGCGACTACGATTCGCTTTCGCTCGGCGTGCAAAGCGTTGTCATGCAAGGGCTGAGACGTCTGGCGGCTCACCGGATTCCTGTTTTTATCGCCCCTGGCAATCACGACCCGTTCACGCGCCGGAGCGCATACGACAAACTCCGCTGGCCGGACAACGTGACGATCTTTGATTCGCAACAGCCGCGGGCGGTCGAACTCAGCGGCACCGGCCCGTCGATGACGATCCATGGTGTCGGCTTCACGTCGTCGGACGTCCGGGAGAACCTGGTGTCGCGGTTCAGAGCGGACGATGACGGGCGCTTCCACGTGGGACTCGTCCACTGCAACGTGATTACGGCTGCGGGCGCGGAGCACCACGAGGCGTACGCGCCGTGTCGGCCCGAGGACTTCCGCGGCAGGGGGATTCATTACTGGGCGTTGGGGCACGTGCATCGGGGCGGGGCGGTCCTCGACGAACCAAATCGACCATTGGTAGCGGCGTACGGCGGGTCGATCTTCGGGCTCGGGTTTGATGAAACAGGGGTTAAGGGGTGCCTCCTGGTGGAGGTAACGCCCGAGCGGCGAGTGCGTACGCAATGGCTGCCGCTAGCACCGATCAGATGGGAGCAGGTCGACGTAGCCCTCACGCCGGAGGACGACCTTGCCGGGATCGAACAACGAGTCGAACAAGCGATTGGTCGGCACTTACGGGAGAGTGGCCCCGAAGCGGCAGGCACTCTGGCGCGGCGTGTGGAGTTCTGCGTGCGCGTCAATCTGACCGGCCGGTCCCAGCTGTCGCGCAAGACCGAGAGCGACTGGCGAGAGCTTGCAGAAGTGCTCGAGCAAAGGCACGGCCTTTTGCTGCTGGAATGGCGAGAACAGCTGAGACCAGCGATCGATTGGTCTCAATACGTAGGCCAGCCGCATGTGTTCGGGCAGCTGCTGGAACAATACCGGGCAGTGCTGGAAGGAACTGTCTCGCTGTCGGCTGATCAGTGGGAAAAGCTCCTTCAGCCTGACGATCGACTTCAGCGACCGGACAGCCCGCAGCGACAGCTTTCCGGCGAGAAGTTGACAGCCTATCGACAGCGCGTGCTGCGCCAGGCCCTGGACTTGCTCGCAGACGAGTTTGTGCTCAACGAGGCGGGATAATCAGCGGATCTGATCCGATAGGCTCTGACTAGGTGGACGGTCACTTGCGAATCGACGAACTGACCATCTCCGCATATGGGACGCTGGCGAAACGTCGGTGGAGCTTGCCGACGGATTTGACCATATTGTTCGGCCCGAACGAAGCGGGCAAGACGACGCTCAAGTCGTTCATCGAAACCATCCTGTACGGGTTCGAGCCAGCCAGCGATCGGCATCCGTATCTGCCTTGGGATCCGGCAGGGCAAAGCTTCGGGGGCGAGATTGCATACGTGCTGCAGGACGGGCAGGGGTTTCGACTTCGACGGTTCCTGGATCTGAGCGGCCGGCGAGCCAAAGATGAGTCGGTGCTTCTGGCGGGGACGGAACCGGGGTCACCGAAGGCAGGGATCGACCCGGCGGATGTGGCAACCAGGCATCTGCGACAACCCCGGGCGATTTTCCGCACCGTCTTCTCTTTAAGCCTCGAAGATTTGATCGGCCTGGAACGGATTCCCGAGGACGATCAGCGTCACATCGAACGGGTGTTCTTCCGTGAAATGGCCGGGCTGGGCCTGGTTGCGAATCCCCGACAGGTCCTGGAAGCGCTTCACGAGAACCTTGAGCGGACAAAACGGTACGGCGGGTCGCGCAAGAAGGCGGAGATCACTGAATTTGAGAAGAACGAACTGGCACGAGCGGCGGCGGATCTGAAGCTCGCCCAGGAGGACCAACGTCGGGCGCGATCGATTCAAAGCGAGATCGACGAGCTTGAAAGCCTTCAACAAGCCAAACGTGGCCAGCGCCGGCAACTCGAGCAGCAACTGCAGACCGAAGCCAGGCGAGGCCAACTCGTGGAACTGTTCTGCCGGTGGCAGCAGCTCGAACAGCAACTAGCCGACTTCAAGGACGTCCAGGAGTTCGACGAATCGCTCGCGGCGGAGCTGAACGGCTGCTTGGAACGGCGAGGATTGCGGGCGGACGACCTGACCCGGATCAGCGACGAAGCCGAACGGGCTCGCGCCCGCGTGGCCGAGTTGCGCCAAATCGTCGAAAGCGGGGGACCTCTGCTCGCCCACGCAGAAACCATCGAACAGTTGTCACGCCTGACCGACTCAGTCGGGCAGGTCCAGTCCGAACTCGCCTCCCAGGAAGCCCAGCTGGAAGCGCGGAAGCAGGAACTGTGCCAGCAATTCAGCACGGTAAGTCCCAAGGCGAGTGTGGACCGATCGAGGGCCGCGTCAGTTTCCACCACGGTCTGCGATGAGTTGCTCGCAAAGCTCGATGTTTGGGGGCGAAGCCACGCGGACCTGGTAGGCTTGAAGTCCCGGTTGGCGGCGCAGCAACAGCAACTCGATCAGGCGTCGCGCGACGCCGAACGCCTCAAAATGGACTTGCCGGAAGACATGCCCCCGGACTTCTCCACCACCCGACTGCGGGAACTGGAGGAAGTGCATCGGCTCATCGCGGCGCTGAACTCGGCGGAGCGCGACCTGGATGCGGAGCGGCATCGTCTGCGAGATGAAGACGAGGACCTGAATAAGGCACGTAAGCATGTGGCGGAAACATCCGGGGCGGCACGAGCGGCTGTGCCCGTGACCTGGGTGGTGACGGGCTTCGTTGCGACAATATTCGGGGCGATGGCCACGACGTATCAGTTGGCGAGCTCGTACAACCCGTTGGGAGCATTGCCCTACATGGTGATCATGGTGGCCGGGGTGGCCTTGCTCGTCCACCTGCGACAGCGACGCCAGAAGACGCTGCAGGCGGATGACTTGGTTCGGCAGAGCCCGCTGCTCCAACACCACCTGATGCGAGCCGAGTCGGCACGTGCGCGCGTTGAACAGCGCCAAAAGGACCTCGATGAGCGTACCCAGGAGCTTCGACAGCGATGGCAGCAGGCGCGATTAGACGGACATCCCGATGCAAGACGCCTGGGAGAGCAAATTGCGCAGCTGCGGGCGTTCGACGAATCGCGGGCTGACCACGCGCGATGGCGGACATTGATCACACAGCGAGAGGACTTGGCCCAACAGGTCGAGCAAAGCGCCGGCCAGGTCAGGCAACTACAGGACGAACTGGCCAAGCAACGGGACGCGATTCGCGAGCGATTCCACGCGTTGGACTTGATCTGGGCGGATCAGGACGATCCCGCGTCCGCCCGAGATCGAGTCGTGCGGGCCGGTGAGCTTGCTGCACGATGGACGGACCTCCAGCGCGAAGAGGAGGCGATGCGCACCAAGCGCGAACAGCAGCAGTCCTTCGATCAGCGAGTGGGCGAGCTCCTGGCAGAGTTGGGTGAACCGTCCGACGATCCGAATGACCGCGTCCGCAAGATCGAGCAGCTCAAGGGGCGCCTGGATTGGATTCGGCAGCAGGACGCTAAGGCAATCGAGGCCGAGCAATACCTGACCAAGCTCCGAACGCAGCAAGATGAATTGCAGGAGGGCTTGAATCGGCTGAACGAGCAGATCAGTCAGTGCTGCCAGCGGTTGAATATCGATGGGTACGAATCACTCAAAGGAGCGCGCCAACGAGCGCAGGAGCATCGAGAACTCGCCAGACAGGAAGCATTCCTAGCTGAGGAGCTGACCCGGCAGCGACGCGCGGCTGGAGTGGCCGATGACTGGTCGCCGGATGCGTCTGAACCAGGTGAACCGGCAGAAGGCACAACGGCAGAGATCGGCGCTTCTGATGATGATCGTGCAGCGACTGGCGCAAAACGCACGGAGCTCGAGGCCGAGCTGGAACATGCGGCCTCGCAGATCGAGTCGCTCAAGCATGAGCTCAACCAGATCAACAGTCGCATGAGCACCGAGGTCGCAGAGGGCGCGCTCGAGGCTGCTTACGATCGGCTGGCTGAAATGAACGAACGATTCGACGTGTTGCTCGTCGCCCACAGGGTGCTGGACTCAGCGCTGGACGAGTTCCAGCGAAAGCGTCAGCCTCAGATAATCCGCAAGGCCCAATCATACATGTCGGCGCTGACCGGCGGACAGTATGAGCGGCTGCAGGCTGACCTGCTCGGCGAACGCAAGAAGCTGTCCACCTTCGAGGTGGTTCCTGACGATGGCCAGGGCCGGGTGGCGACCAGCTTCAGCCGCGGGACCCAGGAACAGATGTACTTGGCGCTGAGGCTGGCACTGGCAGATCAGCTCAGCGCCGCCGAGTCGTTGCCGCTGATCCTCGACGATGTGCTGGTAAACTGTGATGACCGTCGTCTTGAGGGAGCGGCCGATCTAATAGCACGGATCAGCAAGTCAAGGCAGATCCTTTTCCTGACCTGCCACGAGCAAACGCGCGAAGTGCTCATCTCGCGAGGCGGCACGGTCATCAATCTATAGCTCAAGGTAAACCTGACAAAGCTACTCGCTCGCAGCCGAGCTGGTCTTCTGTGTTGTTGCCGGAGTCGGCGGCAGGTCGAAGGCGCTGGCTTCTTCGAACCGCTCGACGCCCAGGCGATCGAGGACCTTCTTGCGAGCCGACAGGGTTCGAGTCAGGTAGGTCTTGAGCCCGGCAACAAGTTGGGGATCGGCGTCGGCGGAAACCAGCACAGGCCCGTCGGGCAACGTCGGGACAGCTTCCGTTCTTGCCAGTATGCGCACTTGGTCACGCGAGAACGTGGTGGGGATGAACGTGCCACCGGTTTGCGGCCAACTGTTGTAATCGACCTCGTCAACGACGCCCGCCTCTGTGCCCAGTTCATAGACAATGGCTTTCGCGGACTCAAAGGAATTGAAATGGTGCTGAAGCATCAGCCCAGGGATAGGGGAGGGGAGGGGCACCGGTAGGGGGGTCAGCTCTCGGTGAAGGTCAGTGACTTTGACGCCGCCCTTCGCTAGTGTCTTGAGGGCGCCGAGATGCAGAGTCGGGTGCCCGGCTGGCCCGAAGGAGAATCGCTTGCCCTTCAGATCGGCGATCTCGCGAATGCTGGACTTGGCTGAGGCCAGGATTACGCCACGCCGCTGCCGACCGTCCTCGCGAAAGACGGGGACGGCAACTACCTGCGGCCCATCGCCCGGGCTCAATACCTCGCCTGCCTCGGCAGCCCCGACCAAAGCAAATTGCAGCCTGCCGTCCTCGAGGTGGGCCTTGATCTGAAAAGGCTTCAGCCGCTCGGATTGTATGATCCTGCCAAGCTCCCGCCCGAGATCCCGCTCAAACTCGGGACAGAACTGGCGGTAATCAGTCGTGGTGGCACCGATTCTCAACGGCGGGCTGAGCAGCGCTCCCATGCCTCGGCCGATGCCGAGGGGATCCAGAATAGCTAAGCCCTTGGGGCTCTCCCGACACCCAGCCAAAGCGAACAAGGCGATTAGGCACGCCCGATGAGAGACGGCTGGCCGGATGCTCATGAGGATCCTCCCAATCGCGTCAGGCAGCTTGCCCCAGTCAAGCGATGAGCAACAGTATAAGCGCGCGTGACACGTTGAGCAAGGCTGCGCGACACGGCAAACGCGGCCGGGCCAGCCCACACTCAGTCCTCGCATACGCCTGTCTGGCGGTGAAGCATGTGTGGCCAGGGCGCACACAGTCACCCTGGCGGGCCTGGTATGCACCTTGCCCCCAACAGGTGCGTAGCTTTGGGATCTACCATGAGGCTAACGCGCAACAGCCGCTGAAACAGCAGGTGTAGCATCCGGCAGGGGCTCTAACGGCCGACGATGTCGATGGAGTTATGAAAGACATTAACCAACGCCCGATGTCGGGCGTTCAGGCGGTCCACCCATCGCTCGACCAGATGAACGACAATGCCATCGGCAGCCGAGTTCCCGCCGTCCAACTCGAATTCCACAATGTCGCCGCCTTGAAGCTCCTGATCATCCGAAGGAACGTGAAAAGCGACCTCCTCCCCGGCCTCGGTAGCAATCAAACCGCGTCCGTCGGTGGGACGGAACCAAACTATGTGGCCTCGCATCGCGTCCTCCCCGCCTGCCTACCTAGCTTTGCGCTCAACGTGCCCAGCGCGTTGAATTGAACCGATATAGGTGCCGTTCCGTTCCCCAATTTCTAACAGAACTATGCCACATGATCAAGAAACTAACAAGTCAAAATCCAAAGAATACGCAAAAAACCGTCCTGCTCGTCGTTA
>CAYGAN010000034.1:14139-15509 GCA_964347585.1 uncultured Planctomycetales bacterium
GGGAACACACGGCCAGCCCATTGGCGTCCGGCCTGACGGCGGCTGATCCTCTGGCCCTTACCGGAACGGTGGCCGGTGCGCAACTCGGGCTGCGACAGGATGCTCGCGATCTTGACGACCGGGTGTAACGTCTAACGTGGGCTCATTCGCCGGGTCAAGCCGGTGCCGTAGCGGACACGCTGGTCAATTGAACTCGCTGAGTATTACGTCTCGCGGACCTGTCCAAAGCGTCGCGCACCGAACCGGATCGTTTCCGAAAACTCACAGGGCGAGGGCTACTTCCGACGAGATGCACCAAGGCCACGAGCCAGTCCGTAATGGTCGCGAGGACAGTCGCTGGCTGGTGTTAAACAGCGTAATTTGCGTACCGCGAGAATTACGAAAGTGGGGAATCGCGCCCGACCTTGGCGCGGGACACGAGGCACTTGAGATAATCATCGTACTGCTGCTGAAGTTTCCAGCGCGCGACGCCGCCGGCGATGTGATCCCAGGGCAGGACCTCGTCATAGGGACGTAGACGCCGGGCGTACCACGCCGGATCGATTCCGCTCTGCTCAAATGCTCGTTGCCAGACGGCTGAGGCGAGGGTATTGCCCCAGGCGTCGAAGCGCGCACCGAACCTCTGAGCCCTAAGGATGACGCTGCCGAGGCGTCGGTCGCCGCGGGCGAACACCGCCTCGAGGACGGACCGCTGAATATCATGTGTACTGATACGAACGGATCGGTGCTTTTCGGCAAGCGTCCGGAGCCTGTGCCTGACCTGGCGTAGCTGGCCGGGCTCGGCCTGTGGGGCCCACTGAAGCGGCGTGTGTGGCTTGGGGACAAGCCAACTAACCGATACGTTCACGGTTGCGAGCCGGCCGCAGATCTGGCGACGAGCTTCGCAGATCTGCTTGCTGAGCTCGTATATGCCCACGAGATCGTCGTCGCGCTCACCGGGAAAGCCGCAGATGAAGTAGAGCTTGACCGCCCGCCAACCCGCCCGGAAGGCTGCCTTTACACCTTCAATCAGGTCGAAATCGGTCACTTCCTTGCCAATGGCCGCACGCATGTCCTCGCGAGCAGCTTCCACAGCGATGGTCAGCCCACTCTTGCGAACTGCGTTGACCATCCAGGGAACGTCCTGGAGCGTGCGGTCCACTCGCAACGACGGAACCGAGATGCTGACGCCCCGAGAGGCGAAGCGTTCGTTGATGCGGTGCGTCAGCTCAGCCAGTTGGGGGTAATCGCCTGTCGAGAGGGACAGCAGTCCTAACTCGCTGAATCCCGTGGCGAGCCAAGCCTGCTCGGCGATTGCGAGGACTTGCTCGATGCTGCGCGTGCGGACGTGGCCTTTCGTGTAGCCGGCGTGGCAGAAGCGACATCGTCGG
>CAYGAN010000034.1:15519-16312 GCA_964347585.1 uncultured Planctomycetales bacterium
CGATCGCGCGCCATAGACCAATACGCCCAGCCTGTATGGCTTCGGCGTAGGGCACGATGGGGCGGACAGGTACGGGAGCCTGCTCGAAACCAGGGGTGCTGCATCGCTCTATCGACGATCTGATGCCAGCCAGGCGTGGACGTAGCGACGCGACGCCGCCGGCTCGGCTGTACGTCACCTCGTATAAGGACGGAGCGTATATCCAGCGGAAGCGGCGGGCGAGCTCTGGAATCATGTCGCGCCGCCGGAGGCCGCCACGCTTCATCTCGCGATACGCGGCGAGGAGCTGTCTGATACTCTCCTCGCCGTCGCCGACGACGACAAGGTCGAGAAAGTCGGCGAGCGGCTCGGGATTGTCCGCCTGCGGACCGCCGGCGAGGACTAGCGGGTGGTTGTCCTCGCGATCCGCGGCGCACAGGGGAATACCGGCCAGATCGAGAAGTGTCAGCAGATTGGTAAAGCTCAACTCGTGCTGGAGGGAGACAGCAAGGATGTCTGCATCAGCGACGGGCTGGCGCGTGTCCCACGTAAAGAGAGGGATCCGTTTGGCGCGCATGACCTGTTCGGCATCAATCCACGGGCAGAAAACGCGCTCGGCGCACACGCCGGCGGTATGGTTGCAGATCCAGTAGATGATCTGGCCACCAAGGTTCGACATGCCTACGGAGTACGTGTCGGGAAAGGCGATCACGACGCGCACTTCGGCGCGATCCCACTGACCGGGGCCCACGAGTTGGTTGATCTCGCCGCCGATGTAGTGTGAGGGTTGGCGTATGTACGGCAGAAGCTCGTG
>CAYGAN010000034.1:16322-16598 GCA_964347585.1 uncultured Planctomycetales bacterium
GTGGCTTACGCGAGCTGGCAAATCTATCTCGCTGGCTGCGCTACTCACAGGGCTCTCAACGCTGAACACTTGTCAAATCGCGTGCGATCGGTCCCAAGGCCTGCTGCTCGACATTATAGGCTCTTGGTCTGCCGAACAGTGCACGGCCTCCAGCCCGGCAGACGTTTTGCCAGGTCATGGGGCGGACGGGCTAGAAGTTGGAAGGCCCCGTTGGCTATACTTGAGTAATCGGGGGCTTGCGGGGCGAGGCGAGGGAAGCTCTCCCAGCTCGGCATG
>CAYGAN010000034.1:16608-24148 GCA_964347585.1 uncultured Planctomycetales bacterium
TCGCTCCGAGCCATAGGCGGCCTGCCGGGTTTGGGCCTGTGCGATGGCAGGCTAGGCGCCGCGGGCAGCCGTGGCCTTGACCAAGCGGATGATTCCTAAATAATGAGAGTTGTAGCAGGGCACGAAGGGGGCTAGTCAGATCAGCCTAACATCGCTGGGTGAGGGTGTTTAGTGAAGATCACACCGAGATTCGCCAAGTCAGCTCGTACGGGGTGGCTGGTGTGCGCCCTGTTGCCGTTCCCGCTGGCGTTTGTTGCAGGCGGAGCCTGCATTCCGAATGGTGATGCCCCGGGACGGGAGACCCCGCAGGAAATGCCGTTCGACGAAGCGCGCATATCTCTGGCGCTGCCCGCCGCGAGTGTAGTACTGGGTCAGGTGCCGGACCCGCTCGTAAACGGTGGGTTTGAGCAAGGCAACGGTGGGGGATGGGTGCAGTGGGCGTTCCCGAAGGGCCAGGCCTTCGACTGGGTTTATCCGGGCTCGGGCAGCGCGGAGGGAACTCACCATCAACTGCTGCAGTCTTTAGAGGACGGGAGCTTTGGCCTGTACCAAGTGCTCGATAGCGAGCCGGGACGGACGTACAGGGTCACGGGGTACATGAAGGCGGTGGATAACGGCTCGAACTGGTTTGAGATACTCCTGTTCAACGGCGACCTACGGCAGCTCGCGGAAAGCAACGGGCAAGAGGTCGGCGAGTACATCGTCCTCCAGGCAACCGACGCGGACATCATGACCAAGTGGGAGAGCGGCGGACGGTACGATGGTCGGCCGCGCAACACGTGGACGCGCTTTTCGAATTCGCGCCGAGCGACAGGCACGAAGATGACCGTGGTCACGAAAGCTGCCGGCAGCGGCGCGGCAACGGTCGGCAGACACGACGGGGTCACGGTCAAAGGTGAGTCCTCCGTCGTGATTCGTTGGACGGACGTGGGCGTGGAGGCAGGGGGGGCCACAGTATCCGTCGAGGTCGAAAAGCAAGTCTCACCCGACGATGCGCAACCCCCGCCCAACACGGGGCCGTATGACATTCTCGTTGGGCGCAACGCGGTTGCTGACGGAGACGCCGATCTGTTCGAATGGTTCGGATTGAGCGCGGGTGGGGCCCACGTGGAGGCGGGAACTTATCTCGTGCGTGCCAGGTTAGCGGACTCGCTGGGCGAGCTGCACACCAGCGAAGCGCGTGGCAGAGTGACCGTGCCATTCGTGTTCGTGAATCCGACTGCTGATCTCGTTCTCGCCGGGGGCGCCACTCTGACGATCAAATGGACAGACGAGACGTTCGGCTTCGGCACGCCAGTCGTTCGTCTAGTGATAGACGCCGACGAGGATCACGCCGATGACGACGAGATCACGATTATGGATTCCCGTCGGCTCGATCTCGACGAGGAAGACGACGACCAGTTCAGGTGGGACGGCAACGATACTGAAGGCGTCCGGCCCGCGGCCGGTCCATACTTCCTAAGCGCCATCATCGACCCGGACGGCGGCACGCCCATCCGCGTCGCCTCGCCGGGTAAGATCGTACTGCGGAACGCAGAGCCGACCGTGGTCGTCTCTCAGCCGGATTCAGACAAGGAGATAGCCACCAACGAGTCGGTCTCGGTGGCGTGGACGGCGGATGATCCGGACGACGACGCAACGATCACCGTCTGGTACGACGCGGATGAGGATGCCACGTTCGATCGAAGCAATCCGCCGGCCAATATCATTGAAGACGATATCGGCGAGGACGAGACCTCAGTGAACTGGGACACCACGGGTGTCGCTGAGGGGACGTATTCGATCTTCGTGACGATCGACGACGGTTCAAGCGACCCGATCACGGACGCCGCGCCGGGTAGGATCACTGTGCCGAATGCCGTGCCGAAGTTGACCTTTACCCAGCCGACGGATGACGTGACGGTGGTGATCGGTTCGACGGTCATGATTGCGTGGAACGCCGAGGATGCCGAGGACAACGTGGTCGACATCAATCTTTACGTGGATCTGGACACGGATCACGAGAACGGGAACGAGACGCTGATCAAGGCCGACGCCGACAATAGCGGGAGCTGGCCTTGGGATCCCGAGCAGGAATCGGAACTCGTTCCCGGCCGCTACTTCCTAGTCGCCCGTGTTGATGACGGCGTCCGCGCCGATGACACTAGCGGCAATCCGACGCGGCCCGCGGTGTATGAGGCCGAAGGTGCGATCACCGTGCAGGCACACCCGGATGATCCGACGATCGTGCTGACCAAGCCGCTCGCCGCGGTGACGGCAACCGTGGGCCAGACCGTAGCGATCCGATGGAAAGACGAAAACACCACTGCGGATACGAAGATCGTGCTGCGATACGACGACGATCCGAAACCCAATCAGGACGGTGCTGACGAGCTGAACGAGGACGAGAAAACGATACAGGCCGATCTGGCCGCCGAGCCGGATGATGACGAAGATCAGCACGAGTGGGACTGGCATCCCGACCAGATCGCCGAGCAGGCCGTGCCCGCTGGCGATTATTACATCTTCGCATACATCGACGATGATGGCGATCCCCTCGACGGCAGTTTGGATGCAGTAGCTGTGGCCAACGGAAAGGTCACAATCCCGAACACGGCACCGGATTTGGAGTTCGTCAAGCTCGATCCCGACGCCGATGATGACTACACGAACGCGTTCGACCTGGGCAGCGAAAACGCCGAGGTCGTCCCCGGTACGAGTCCGCGAATCACGTGGCACGACCGTGATCCAGAGGACGATGCCAAGATCACGCTTCTTATCGATCCGGATGAGACCGATCACGAGAATGGAAACGAGATTGAACTGTTCCTAGCGCACGATCTTTCCGAGGACACCGACAACGGGCCGGGCGGCGAGGACGGTGACAGCCAGTACGATTGGTCGTTGACGAGGAAAGCGGACGGCTCGCCGGTAGATGATCTCGGCCAGTACACGCTGTTCGCCCGGATTGACGACGGCCAAGGACACGCTGAACTCATCGAAGCGACACGAAAGATCAATCTTCGCCAGGGCACCGATCAACCGGTGGTCTTGATCACCTCTCAGGTGACCGAGGAGCACGTTTCGGCAGGTGCCGGCGTGACCATTACATGGAAAGACCTGCACGCGGGGGCCGGTGACACGATCAGCGTGACATATGACGACGACCCCGATGTTGACGAATCCCCCGAGGCCGGCGAGTCTCCTGAGACGATCGCACAGGGGATCACAGCCGCCCTGGACGGCCCGTCCGACAGCATCGTCTGGGACACGACCGGCGTGGCCGATGGGCACTACTACATCCATGTGAGGATCGACGGCACGGCCGGGCACGACACTTCGACCTCGGCCAGCCGAGTCAAGGTCAATGCGCCAAATGAGCCGCCAGTAATCACCGTTGTCGAAGTGGCAGGGGCGAGCGTCGGTGGGGACATCAACGTCGAGCAGGGAAGCGATCCCAGCATCAAATGGGATGGTTACGATCCGGAAGGGGACGCAAGGATCAAGCTGATTATCCGGTCGGTGTCCGGGGGGAGTGACGTCGTTCTGGCGCAAAACATTCTCGCGGACGACGATCCTGACGACGTTGACTCGTACCTGTGGTCGAGCACCCGCGACAAGGACGGCAACCTTATTGACAACGGCTTCTATACGCTGATTGCCCAGATCAACGACGACGAGAATCCCGTCGTTAGCTCGGAGGTTCCGGGCCGCATTCTACTCCGCGAACGGACCGGCGAGAACTGGGCGCCGCTGATGCGCGTGACCTCACCCATCACGAACATATCCGTCGATTTGGGAGACCCCATCGAGTTTGCGTGGGAGGATGATGATCCCGAAGATGACGCCACTATCGTTTTCAAACTGGATGCGGACGAGTTCCCCGAGAACGGCGCGGGTGACGTGGAAGTCCCACTCGGGACCATCCACGAGGATCCCGACTTGGGTGCCAACGACGAGCGCACGTGGGACGTGGCCGCCATCGTCGAACCAGGAACATACAACCTCTACGCCGTCATTGACGACGGCGTCAACGACCCGCAGGTGGTGGAAACCAACTCGGCGATCACCCTGCGCAACGTGGCGCCCACGTTCGTCTGGGTTGAGCCGACGACGGTTCAGGATGTCGTCAAGGGTGCCCCGCCGCTGACCTTGGCCTGGAGTGACAACGATCCGGATCATGACGCCGAGATCACGCTCGGGATCGATCCTGACAGCAATCACACCAACGGAAACGAGATCGTGGTGTTGACGCCGGATGACGCCGCGAACGGGGACAAGCTTCGCGAAGACGACGACGCCGACACGGTTGATTGGGATCTGCAAAGGCAGGACGGCAGTGCTCGCGGCGCGGAAGTGGAGACCGGTTGGTATTTCGTCTACGCGCTCATCGACGACGGGCTCCTGAAAGTTCGTGTGACGGCACCGGGCAAGGTCCGCGTGCATGTTTCCGACATGGCTGACCCGGTGGTCGTCCTGCTCGATCCGGTCGAGGGCAAGTCTGGCAACATCAGGGCGGACCAGACCATAACCGTCAAATGGGACGACTGGTACGATACGGACAATGGCTATATTACCGTTGAGTTGGACGATGACGTAACACCTGGCGAAGGCGACGAGATCAACATTCTCAGCGGGCGTCGCGAGGATCCGGACGAAGTGAGCGATCAAGTGGACTTCCAGATACCGTCCGGTCTGATCAACGGGCATGATTACTACATCCACGTGCGCATCGATGACAACAATGACTCCAGTTTCGAGGACACCTCGACCAGCGGGCCGTTGGAGTACCTGAACTAAAGCCAAACGGGGCGCTCCGCGTCGCAGTTCTTGCCCATTTCTTTCACCTTGCGGCATTCGGCGCCGTCAGGCGGCAACCCGACCCCGCGTCCAGCTTGACCTAGCCTAACGATCAGGCATAATCTAAATGATTTCACTGCACCAGCGGCAAGACCGCAACGGCTGATCGTAACGTATGCCTACCTTCTTCAAACGCAAATATAAGCGCCGCTACGTGCCGGTTGCCGAGGTGGTAATCGGCGGGCTGATCTTCACACTTCTGGTCGCCGTTGGGGTCGCGATCGTCGTGACGACGCGCGGCAAGCATCACCCACTTTTTGAACTATCGGAAGAGGCAAAGGCCGACTTCGCCAAGCGAACAACCGCTGCGCCGACGCGGCTCGCAGCGACGCCTCGCCGTCTCCCGCCAATCGATGAACCGGGGTGGGAACCGCCAAATGAGCCACAAGTCTTTACTCAGGAAAACCTCTACGAGAAGATCGACGGACGTGACGAGAAGTATATCGCCTTCCGGGTGGTCCGTTTGGTCTTTGGCTCTTACCAGCGCACGGCTGGCGACGGCTACGCGGATGTCTATTGGTACGACATGGGCCACCCGTTCAACGCGTTCGGGATTTACAAAGCTGAGCTCGGTCAGCAAGGCCGGCCCGTTGACATCGGGCGCGAGGGATACGTCGCCGGTTCGAGCGTCTTCTTCTGGAAGGGCGCCAGCTACGTCCAGGTAATGCCGAGCGATGAGGACCCGCTGTACAAGAACGTGGCCATCAAGATCGCCAGGGCGATCGCCGAGGCTGTCTCAGACGATGGTCAGTCACTCTGGGCCGATGACCTTTTACCGCATAAGAACCGGGTCAAAGGGTCTCTTGCGTTTGAAGCGACCAGCGTGTTCAGCCTCGACTTCCTGAACGACGTGTTTACGGCGGAGTACGAAGCCGAAGGCATGAGGTCGAAGCTGTTCGCGCACCGGGCGAAGAGCCAGACCGAAGCGAAGCGTCTCTTGGACGCCTATGCGTCCTTCTTTGAGAAATACGGAAAGGTCCTAAGCCGGCGGACGGCCGAGGGGTACGAGCTGATCATCGGCGATGCCAGCGGGGTGGTCGATGTGGTGTTCGCCAAGGGGCGCTATCTGGGCGGAGTCAGTGGGGCGGAGGATGCACGCTTCGCGGCAGCTCAGGCAGAGGAGTTTGCCAGGTCGCTGACGGTGCAATAGCGCGCGTCGTCCCGCGGGTTGAATCGGACGGCCCGCTCGTCAGAAGAAAACGCAGGAGCCCGTCTTGCACGACAGGCCTAACTCAACACAACAGCAGGAGGGCCCTCACGACGATCACGACCGACTGACGCGCAGGGACTTGTTGGCACGCGTGGGTGCGACGGTGGCGGTGGGGGGGATCGCAGCTGGAACGGCGTGGTGGCTGCGTGATCCGAAGGGCGATGCAGGCCTGCCGAAGTTCACAGGCACCAAGCTGCCCAACTATTTCGCGCGCGTTGCGTTCCCGGCAAGCAACCCAAGACTGTCGATCGCAAGAGGCCCAACAGGCAGAATCGACGAAATGGTTGAGGCCGCCGTACGCGGACTGGACGGCGGCCTGGGCATCAGCCGGTTTATCGAGCGAGGCGACGTTGTTCTTATCAAGCCTAACGTCGGGTTCGGCCGACCGCCGAGGATCGCAGCCACCACCCACCCCGAGGTCGTCCGAAGCGTAATCCGGCTGTGCAAGAAGGCCGATGCGAAGCGGATCATTGTTGCCGACAACCCGATGGAGTCGCCGGAAGCCTGCTTTGCCAAATCCGGGATTGGTGCCGTTGGCGCCGCTGAAGGCGCGGAAGTCATGCTGCACACGCAGGCCCACGACGCCGTGGTCACGATCCGAGACAATCCGCCGGATCGATCCAAAGGTGAAGCGTTCAGCAAATGGCCGGCGTTCCTGACACCGCTACGGTCGGCGACCAAGGTGATCGGCGTACCTGTAGTCAAGGATCACAACCGCTGTTCGGCGTCGATGGCAATGAAGAACTGGTACGGCCTTCTTAGCGGGCCTCGAGCACAACTACACCAGGCGATTCACGAGACGGTCAGCGACCTGGGTCTTATGATTAGCCCGTCGCTGATCATCGTTGATGCAACCCGCGTAATGGTGAGCAACGGGCCCACCGGCGGGCGGCCGTCGGATATTCGGATCACCAACACGATCGTGGCGGCTGTCGATCAGGTGGCGGCGGATGCGTGGTGCTATGAGAACTTGCTCCAGCGCGACCCTGCCCAGCTGGCGTACTTGGATCTGGCATATCAGAAGTTCGGCTCTGAGCCCTTTCAAACGACCGGCCGGCTCGGCCAGCGTGACTGGACCAGGTACAAACGTGAGGGCTTGCTCGTAGAAACGAATGTTGGCTGAACACACCGCCCGGCCCGAGCTGACGGCTCACTCGAAGTGCTTCCATTGACGGAACTCGGTGGCTACGAATGCCTCCTCTGAACACTGGAGAACGAATGCAGGCTAGCACGTTCATTAGCAGAGTGAGTTGGGCACTGTTCAGCACCGTTGTCCTGCTGGTTGCCGTCGCGATCATCTCGATCGGCCCCGCAAGCGTCGGCGGCATGGGGCCCTACGTCACTGCCTTGTGCATAAGCGCCATGGCCGTAGTCGCAGCCATCCGCGCCGCCATGATCGGCTTGCCGCTTCGGATCACTACCACGCGGATCATTACTCAGAGCGTCTTCTTTGGGTTCTTCATCCTGATCTGTTTCGTTACAGCGTTCAGC
>CAYGAN010000034.1:24158-25688 GCA_964347585.1 uncultured Planctomycetales bacterium
GGCCTGGACTGAAGGCATGGCTTGGCAAGTTCTTTGAGACTGATCCACTTATTGCGCTCGCCACAGCCATCAGCACACACACAGTTTACAAAGGGTTGATCTGGTCCTTGGTTATTGTCATTCCTACGTTATTGCTAGGCCGCTTCTTCTGTAACTGGATCTGCCCCTTCGGCACACTGCACCATTTCGTGGGTTGGATATTCAACCGGCGCACTACGAAGGAGAGAATCGACTCGAATCGGTATCGACGTGCGTATGCCGCCAAGTACTACATATTAGCCGCAGCTCTTGCGGCAGCTCTTATTGGCACGCTTCAGATCGGCCTGCTCGATCCGTTGTGCTTGCTGTTCCGGTCTTTCACTACGGTCGTTGAGCCCACTTCCGATAGAGGGACGCAAGCATTAAGTCAATGGCTGCCGGACATCGATCTCGGCCCGTTGCGATTCCGCCAGGACGCCGGGTACTTCCGGCTCAGTTGGGTGTTGGGTCTGCTGTTGATGTTCCTGCTTGTGATGAACATTGCGGTCCCGCGGCTTTTCTGTCGAGTCCTGTGTCCGCTGGGGGCGCTCCTGGGCGTGCTCAGCCGGTTCTCACTGTGGCGCATCGAGCGGCACCCGGATAAGTGCACCGATTGCGACCTCTGTCTGATGAACTGCGAGGGTGCGTGCGATCCGCATGCGAACCTGCGCAAGGCCGAGTGCCTCGTCTGCTTCAACTGTATTGAGGACTGCCCGCACGCCGCGCTCAGTTTCAGCTTCCTGCCGAGTCATGCCAGCGAAGTGACGAATCCGGATCTGGATCGTCGAAAAGTCATATTCGCTGCGGTGGGGGGCGTGCTTTTCCATCCCTTTGCGAGAGCATCGGGCCACGCGTCTTCTGATTTCTCGGCAGCAGCGATCAGGCCACCGGGTGCCGTAGAAGAACTGGAATTCCTCGAGCGGTGTCTGAAGTGCGATCAATGCATCCGGGTCTGCCCGACGAACGTTCTGCAACCGGCCTGGATGGAGGCAGGCCTCGAAGGCATCTGGACACCGGTCATGAATTTCCGCGTCGGCTTTTGTCAGCTGCACTGCACGGCCTGTGGCCACGTGTGTCCGACGGGTGCGATCCAACAAGCCAGCGTCGATCAGAAGCTAGGCTTGGGCGCGTTCCGCCAGACCGGGCCTGTCAGAATGGGCACCGCGCACTACGACGTGGGTCGCTGCTTGCCATACAGCAAGAACATCCCATGTGTTGTGTGTGAAGAGGCGTGCCCGACGAGTCCAAAGGCGATCTACAGTGAGTTAGAACTAAAGACGATCCGCGATGGCACGAAGCAAGTAACTGACGCTGGTGAGAGTAGTGTCAGTGTCGTGGACTGGCCATCGCTGCAGGCCGCCGCGTTAGAGCCTGGCACCTTGAGAGGGGACGAACAGACGCATTACTATCTGGCCGTGAACGACAGTAACGGCGTTACGGAGACACGCCGGATTGCCGGGAACGACAGACAGACTATTCACATCGCGGACCACTTTGCTCGTGTGCCTACGG
>CAYGAN010000034.1:25698-26618 GCA_964347585.1 uncultured Planctomycetales bacterium
GCCGCGCGGGGCAAGAAGGCGGGCTTCTTCCTGCTGCACGGGGGCAACGGCGACTATAAAGATCGCGCTCAAGGTGCCGAAAATCGACACTGAGTTATGCATCGGATGCGGGATTTGCGAATACGTCTGTCCTGTGGTCGGGGATCGCCGGGCCGTTTACGTCACGGCCGAGGGGGAGACGCGGTCGCAGGATTACCCTCAGTCAGACCGGAATCGGACAGTCCGACTCTGATGAGCGACGCTGCTCGAGCCATCGGGTGAGGCGGGTCGCCGGCATTGCGGCGTCGTGCGAAGGTGGGTGGGCCGCTCACTCGTCGTCATCACAGTCGATGTTTACCTCACGCAGCGTGAGCGGGCCCCAGCCGTGGCCTGGGCGGTGAGCCCGCGCGTGCAGGTAGTACCGACCCGGAGCGGCAAGTTGAAAGAAGCGCTCGCAGGCCTCCGTCTCAGCACCATCCGGGATGTGATTCTCCACGGCGCGGGCGATCCAACAGGCATAGCGATTCGCCGGGACGCGCTGGCCGTTCCAACAGTTCGCGATGCGCCACATTACATGAACACGTCGATCACGGCAGGGCAGGGGGGTCGGATGGGAAGGCGACCAGACGCTAACAACCGGGCAGGCCACGTGGTGCTCTATTCGCAGGCGGGCAGCTGAAGCGCGATCCCGCCGGATCGGTACTTGCGGGACGGTCAGCAGCCCGTGCAGGTCGCTCCTTATCAAACCGGTGGCGCCCGCGGGCAAGATCGTATAGCGAAACTCGCACTCCGCGGGAACGGGGAACCGTTGCGTACCGCGCGGCGAGACGTCGAAACTCAACTGCTCCTTGGGACATCGCCACCTGCGTGGACGATCGTCAGCCAGCCACATTGCGACCTCGAAGCGCTCCGGCTCGTCGATAATGCCATGCCCGTCCCAT
>CAYGAN010000034.1:26628-27507 GCA_964347585.1 uncultured Planctomycetales bacterium
CACCGCCGAGGCCGGTCGGTCAGGCCCCAATTGCCGCTTCCTGCGTTGCCGAACGCAAGAACAGGCCGATCGAGCCTGATCGTACCGTCAGCCAGGGGGGCGAACTGTGGGCACCATCCGTGCATCGGATCGGCCTTCTGGTGCGTCCGCTGGTCCCAGACAAAGCGGCCGCCGAGCGTCCCTTGCTCAAAAAGGTTCATCATGCTCTGACCTGCTCCACCGGCGTGACGCAGGTACTGGGCAAACGGCACCCGCTCATCAAGCAAACCGTGTTCAATTTGCACGTATGTCCTGCTCGCCGGGCGACGTGCGATCCAGTGAGCGGCATCAAGGTACTCCCAAACCGAGGTCCTGGTGCCCTGCACTCGCAGGGCCAGTTCCGGCGGGCCGAAAAGGCGTTCGGCCTGCTTGCGTATGAACTCACTGGCGAGCGGATGAACCGGCGGCTGCCTCGCCACGCAACCGGTGACCCATTCGGGATGATGCAGAGCTAGGCTCAGCGCGCCAGCACCGCCCATAGACCCACCGGTGACCCATACCCTGTTGGGGTCCCCACGGAGCTCGTCGGTCACGAACCGAATGCAGAAGATCAGGCGGCGCTGGGTGTACGGCACGACCACGCTGTCACGGGTCGGCGGAGCCGGGGAATTGTCGTGATACCCGAACCAGGCTGTGTGACCGATGCCGCGAGTGTTGTCGTCCGGCAAGATCACGATGTGGTCGGGCCAGCGACGCTCATGGTGATCGAAGTTGCCTCCCCTCGCGTGGAGGACCAGAACTACCGGAGCGGGAGACTTGACGGCAGCAGGGGTCGGGCAGAGCAACGGCAGCCGGACGAGGAAATCATAGGCCTGCTGCCGGACGCCGGAGGCTTTCATG
>CAYGAN010000034.1:27517-30230 GCA_964347585.1 uncultured Planctomycetales bacterium
CTGCTCGGTGGCGGTAATGCAAATACCAGTACCCCCAGTTGAATCTGCGATCGACGAGCGCCGGACGAAGCTCAGCTGGCGCGCTGCCTGCTGCGCCGAGCACACATGTCAAAAGAATCGTTGTGCACTTCCCCATGGGGATCTGCTCACTAATTCGCTTCTGCGAAACAACGCGTCGCCAGTTCGCCGCCCCTGCTGTGGCGCCAGGCGATTGAGCTTGCGTCGGCCTCCGATGACGGTATCTTATACCGGCAACTGGATACCACGACGCCGAGATTACCGGGAATGGCCGGCTTTGCTGCGAGAAGCGACTCAGCCGCCGCTGAGGACACGTTCCGCCGATATCTGCGGGAGCGGGGACTAAAGAACACGCCGGAACGGCAAGCCGTGCTTGCCGCAGCGATGAGCATAGGCGAGCACTTCGAAGCCGAGCAACTGCTGTTGTACATGCGAGGCCAGGGGTGGCGCGTGGCGAAGGCTACGGTGTATCGAACGCTGCCGTTGCTGGCTGATTGCGGCATCCTCAGCCGGGTTCGCTTCGGCGAGCAACAGCTACACTACGAACGCACCTACGGGCGGGAGCCGCATGACCATATGCTCTGCAGACTGTGCGGGAGGATAATCGAGTTCGACAGCGCTGAGATAGATGCGCTGCGCCAGGCCCTTGCGCTGCAATACCAGTTTCAGGACATCGGGCATCGGTTCCAAATCGTGGGGGTTTGCCGGGACTGCGCGCCGCCAGACGCTACCTCAGGAACCTCTGTGAGGAAGACCACGTCGGCTAACACAGTGCCGCGTACGTGAGGACGGTTAGCAGAATGATCCTTCGTTTGCGGCGGAAGAACCAGAGGATCTCGGCCCAGCCCATGGGTTCACCTTGAGACCAGGAGCTTCTTGTCTCATCCCCGCTGCTCGCCCCGACAAATCGGGCACACGCCGCGCCACATGCTCTGCGAACCGAGGCTGATTATAGGACGTCGCAACACGCTGCAGGAGCCACACTTGGGCGTTTCGTCGCGGGGCGTTGAAACAGCTCGACCGTCACGGTTATGCCGAGCTGTTCTTGCGAAGCAACATGCTGTGCGGTCGCTGTCAGCAGCGGCGCTGATAACTGCTTGCACCCGGCCGGCTCGCCAATATGATGCATCAGCCCACCGCGCGACAGCCGAGTGAACACCGCAGCGTGCCCGCGCGCAGGCGCTCCAGATAGCCGAATATTGAACAGGAGACAACCCCGTGCACGAACCTCATGAGTTACAGTCGCTGCTTGAGCAAGAGCTGATCCAATTGAACGAGGAGGGCTGTGATGTCGGCGGCTACGCCAGCCGGATCAAAGCTAGCCGGGGCAGCGCTGCCAAGCTCGCCCGACTGTACGACCGACTTTCGAAACTCAAGCCAGGTACACGGTTCAGGTATCAGGAGCCAAGCGACCTACCAAGCATCCGTCGGCAACGGCCGCGGGGACCTCGGCGCATCCGCGCGGCAATCCCAGACCGAAGACTGCGCGACCGCATCCGGGGCGCATTTCTGGGTCGGTGCGCAGGCTGCATGGTCGGCAAGCCCGTCGAGGGATGGACGCGGGAGCGCATTTTCAGCGCGCTCAAGAAAGACCGGGCATTTCCACTGGACGGATACTTCCGCGAGTCAACGATCCGCAAAGGAGACGTCAGGCGCAAGCGCCCTTGGTGCACACGCGGACACATCACGTGCATGGAGCGTGATGACGACACGGACTACACGATTCTCGGCATACATTATCTCCGAACCTACGGTGCGAAGTTCACCACCCAGAATGTTGCCAACGAATGGATGCAGAGGCTGCCGTATCACATGGTGTACACAGCGGAACGTGTGGCTTATCGTAACCTGGTCAGCGGCGTCCCGCTTGCACGGTCAGGCAGCCATCGCAACCCTTATCGCGAGTGGATCGGGGCCCAAATTCGAGCGGATGGGTTCGGATACTGCGCAGCAAGCTTGCCCGAGATGGCAGCAGAGCTCGCTTATCGTGACGCCGTACTGTCGCACGTCAAGAACGGAATCTACGGCGAGATGCTGTTCGCAGCCATGATCGCCGCCGCCGCCGTCCTTGACGATCCCCTTGAGGTCATCGAAGTCGGACTCTCGGAGATTCCCAAGAATTGCCGCCTGGCCGAAGCCGTTCGTGACACTCTTGCGTGGGGGCAGCAGCATCGCGATTGGACCGACACGCTCGACGCCATCTGCGACAAGTACGGGCATTATCACCCGGTGCACACCATCAACAACGCCGCACTCGTGATCATGGGACTGGTTCACGGCAAGATGAATCTCGGCAAGACGGTATGTATGACGGTGATGGGGGGGTGGGATACCGACTGCACCGGCGCGACGGCCGGGTCCGTTCTCGGGGCGATGCTCGGGGCGGAGAAGCTGCCGTCAAGATGGGTGCAGCCGCTGAAGAACACGATCCGCAGCATCGTGGTCGGCTACGACAATTCGCGCATTACCGATCTTGCAGACATTGCGTGGCGGATCAACCGCGGCGTGCGGGGCTAGCCCACTGGAGCTCAGTCTCTACCACCATCACGGGAAGCCTGCTAGAATAATTGAGTCGGCGGACCCGGGCGCATTCACGAGGCTCACAAACATGCCTGACGACGGGCGCGACCTCATGGACAAACTTACGGCCCTGTGCAAACGGAGGGGGGTCATCTACCAGAGCAGCGAGATCTAC
>CAYGAN010000035.1:0-8576 GCA_964347585.1 uncultured Planctomycetales bacterium
GCGTGTCGGGCAAAAGAACTTTGAGCGCAATTTCCTAAACCATTGCTCAGCCCAGGACGATGGAAAGGCTGAGGCTGTGGGTCTCCGCTCGCTTGAGCGGACAGCCTGGCTTGGAGGGTCCGGGTAACGGCGAGCTCGGATCCTCTTTTTTGTGGATTCGGTCGCTCCCACCAGACCTCCAACCAGCTAGCCTCGCCACGCACTATTATAGCGCACCCGCTCCACTGGCACAATCGAGTCACCCTCTGTAAGTGTCCCAACGACGGTGGGGCCTTTCCAAAGCCCCAAGACCTGGTGCTTCGGTTGGCGCGACTGCCACCAGACAAGGTAGGCTGCGGGCCCATCCCACACAAAGTGGGACAGTCACAGGCTGTTCCGCGCGCTGGCCTCTTGCGCCTCGGCGCGGTCGCGATCTGTCCGAGCGGTCTCGCAGCGGCGTCGTCGCGTACGCTAGTTCTGCTAACGCCTGGGTCCGAGGTACGGGGGAGCCGCCAAGACCTCCGGGACCTCGGCCCCCGCCGCTCGGTTTGATTTTTCTGGCGCCGTGTCCTAGGCTATGCGATAACTCCGGGCGCCGAACTCCCAGTTCGAGGAATCCTAATGACGTCTCCGCTGTTGGCTGAGCAGTCTGCCCTTCAGGATGCTGATCCGCAGGTCTGGCAAGCCTTTAGGGCTGAGCACGACCGCCAAGCTCATACGATCGAGCTGATCGCCTCGGAGAACCACGTTTCAGGGGCGGTACTGGAAGCGGTCGGCTCGATCTTCACCAACAAGTACGCGGAGGGCTACCCCCGCAGGCGCTATTACGGGGGGTGCCAGAACATGGATGTCATCGAAGACTTGGCGCGCGACCGCGCCAAGCAGCTGTTCAACTGCGAGCACGCCAACGTCCAGCCGCACTCCGGAAGCCAGGCGAACATGGCTGTCTATCTGGCCGCCTTGCGGCCGGGTGACACGATCCTGGCCCTGAACCTCTCGCACGGCGGGCACCTGACGCACGGGCTGCGCGTGAATTTCAGTGGCATGCTGTACCAAGTCGTCAGCTATGGGGTGGACCCGAAGAGCGAGACGTTCAACATGGCGGAAATCCGTCGCCTCGCACACGAGCACAATCCCGCGCTGGTCGTGACCGGTGCGTCGGCTTATCCGCGCCTCATCGATTTCGCTGCCTTTGCCGAGATCGCCGAGGAAGTTGACGCCCTGCAGATGGCCGACATCGCTCACATCGCCGGGATGGTCGCGGTCGGGCTGCACCCCTCGCCGATCCCCGTGGCCGACTTCGTAACGACGACCACGCACAAGACCCTCCGCGGGCCGCGTGGCGGGATGATCCTCTGCAAAGCCAAGCACGCCGAGGTGATCGATTCACGTGTATTCCCCGGCATGCAAGGTGGGCCGCTGATGCACGTCATCGCCGGCAAGGCGGTCGCCTTCGGCGAAGCCCTGAAGCCCGAGTTCAAGCAGTATCAGCAACAGTTACTCGACAACGCCAAGGCCATGGCCGAGGCGTTGGCGTCGCTGGGGTATCGGCTTGTCTCCGGCGGGACGGACAACCATCTGATGCTGGTCGATCTTCGCAACACGCATCCGAAGCTCACCGGCAAGGCTGGCGAGCAATGGCTCGAGCGGGCGGGCATCATCGTCAACAAGAACATGATCCCCTTTGACGATCGCAAGCCGACCGAAACGAGCGGGCTGAGAATCGGTACGCCGGCCGTCACCACCCGCGGGATGAAACAGGACCAGATGCGCGCTATTGCCGACTGGACACACCAAGTGCTCGACTCGCAGGGCGACGAGCAGGTCGTCCAACGGGTCCGCGGGCAGGTGCGGGAGCTTTGCGAGCAGTTCCCCTTGCCGGAATAGTGAACTCAACGCCTGATGAACCGGTCAATCCGCGCATGCCAAGCCGCAGGCTCAGGCGTGCGAGAACAGACTGTTGGTAATCACCGCAGGGCGGGACGACACTGTCCGCCCCGCCTCAGCGCTTGGTGCTGTTGCCCGAGCGGACACATGCGACGGGTAGCGCTGTCGGCGTTTGGCTTGATCGCATCGAGCTTGCTAACGGGGTGTGCGGGGCGGGGCACGCTTCAGATCATCCCGCTGCAAACCAAAGACATCGATGAGAGGCGGCCGCTAGTCTGGCGGTTCGACGCGGGCCAGTGTTACTGGTGGCTCGACCAAGCTGGGACGGTCAACGTGGCGATGCAGTACGAGAACGTCTCGCTCCTAGGCGAGTGGGGCAAGGTCAGAATCGCCGCCTCGCTATCGCTGGACGAGCCGCCGGCCGGGGCGGCCAGGACGTATAAAGTTCGCGGTCGCGGGCTGCGGGCTGGCGCGCAGTTCGGCCCCGATCATCGCCGATTCCGCTCCTACCTGGGCGTCGCGAGCATCCGCCGCGTCGGCAAGGATCGGCTACGCGGTCGGTTCCGCATCTACACACTTCAGCAGCGTTTCTCAGTCTTGGATGGCTGGCGACTGGCCGGCGCGTACCTGTTCCTCGGCGAGTTCGACGCAGTCGCCGAAGAACAGAAGGGTCGCGCGATCATGCAAGCCAGCGAAGTGGACGACTGGGCGCGCGCGCTTAGCAAGCCCACGACGCTGCCCACACGCCCCGCCTCCAGACCGACCACACGCCCGACATCGACCCCGACCACGCAACTGAGAGGCGGACGACGTACGGCTTGCCCGCGAGCAGGCGGCTCATACTTTCCGGCCGGCTGCACTCGGTTAGTTTTCGATCGTTCGGCAGGGGTCGAGACCCTCGTTGGGCAGGAGCTTCGGGCGCAGGTGCCGGTCGGTGAAGAACCGTTCGACACCGTCCTCGGCGGTCAGGTCGGCGAAGGTGTACGCCTTGCCGGACAGGCCCCGCACGTCGAGTGATTCGCGGGCGAGCAGGG
This sequence comes from uncultured Planctomycetales bacterium, assembly GCA_964347585.1. GTDB lineage: Bacteria > Planctomycetota > Phycisphaerae > UBA1845 > CAYGAN01 > CAYGAN01. Next base: position 2,901 of record CAYGAN010000035.1, read on the forward strand.
CGAGCGCATTCTCCATCATCTTGGTGTTGCACCCGCTCGTGCCGAGCACGCCGGCGTTGTGATAATGCCAGACGCCGCTGTCCAGATCAGCCCGGCCCCGCGTGCCGGCAAAGGCCATGATCCGCGCCCCCGTGGGCGCGATGATTCTGTGGGCCGCAGCGATCGTCTCCGCACCGCCGCCGGCCACGATCACGTCGTCGAATCCGCGAAAAGCCGCGTCGTGTTGTCGCATGTGCTCAAATGTCTGCCTGGGGACCTCGGCATCGTTCGTGCAGATCACGGGCGATACGCGAGGATCGTTCGTCACCGATTGCACGAGCGCAGCCTTCGCATCGCTGCGGACGACAAAGAGCACGCGAGCAGCGCCGCCGAGCTTCAGGATCGGATCGTTCATCAGGGCGATCTTGGCGCATAGGATGGCCATGGACCCGCTGCCGATCACGCAGACGTTCCCGCCGGGCATGACGCCCTTCTTGAGCAGGCTGCCGCCATCGTCCTGGCCGATCTCGTGGGTCGTCTTCTCGAAGCAGTCCAGCGCGCACGCCATCGGCTCGACGAGCGCGCCGCTGATCGGATCGACGCTGTCGGGCAGGTGCAGGATCGAGCCGCTGCAAATGATCTGGCGGTTGAGCCGGACGTATTGGGCGTATGCTCCGCCCAGCTCGGCCGCCAGGTCGGTGATGTTGCCGCCAAGCAACTGCACGCCGCGAACCGTGCCGCAGGGCTGGCGGATGGCCTGATCGATCCCGACCGGCCGCTGATACCTGGCGATTCGCGACTGCAGGACGCAACGCTGACCCGGCTGGAAGTCCACGTAGTCGGCTTCGAGTTGCTCGCCGTCGCGGTAGCCGATGCCGTCGCGTAGCTTGTGCACGTCCGAGCCGACGCGCACGATAGTGACCACCGTCTCGTGCCCGAGGATGCGACCCCAGTAGCGCTGCAGGAGATGCCAAAGCTCTTGGTAGTGCTGCTCCGAGAGGCCGGTGCATTTCTCAGCGATCGCGCGGTAGATCGGCTGGTCGTTGTCCGCGCGGCGGCCGTCGCGCAGGAGGGCGACGTAGTCGGCGAACTGTTCGGCATCGTGCTGACCGGCCACCCCGAACAGATCCGCCAATTCATCCAGGAGGGACGGCTCGGCATAGTCGCTGCGGCCGTGCAGGAAGACGCGCACATCCGTCCCGCAGCGGTGGACGGCCTCGACCCGCGCGATCACGTCGGTTGATGTGCACACGATCGGCCGGTCCGTGACCACGGGCATGTGGCGTCGGCCAAGATACACCAGCGCGTGCATCCTCCCGACAGCCTCGATTGGCGCGCCCTGATACATGCTGCCCACACGTAGGTCCGGCACATGGATCGGCAGTTCCGGCATGACAACAGACTCGGGCGGTTTCGTTTCCGGCCGGCATCGGACCGCCGCGGTTATCTCCGGTGGTTTGCCTGCTAGCTTCCCAGGCGCTCGTAAGCGAGCATCGAGAGCATCCGATCACAGACCTCCGCGACGTGCCGCCGACGCACGTCATGGAACCAACTGGCCGAGTTGATCCATAAGTCGCGCTTTTGCAATACTTTATCTTCGTGACGCCTGAGCAGGTCGTATATCTTGTTGCCCGCGCCGACGGCCATGGCGGTGTAGAAGTTGACCTTGCAGATTCCGTCTTCGGCCGTCGTGCCGATCGCGCCGCCCAGGGAGCTGCTGCCGTGAAGCGCCATGATCGCGCCGACGCGCTCGCGAAGCGCGCGGGCCAGGTCGCGCTCGTATCGGCGTTCGGCCTTGCCGACCGCGACGCTGCGGTGCTCCGTGCCGAGATTCGGCACGATCAGATCGACGCCGGTTTGGCGCACGAACCGCTCGACCTCGTCGGGCTTGGAGAGCTGATCCTCGCGCGACAGGGCGAGAGCACGCACCTCCTGAGGCGAGTAGATCCTATCCCCGGCGGCCTCGATGACCACGCGGTCGCCGTAGCACCGCACGTACTCTGCCGTGAGTCGGATGTTCTCCTCGCAATCGAGCTTGCTGGCGTCGAACATGATCATGGCCATTCGATCGACGACTGACTCGTCGAAGAGGACGGCGCGGTCGTTCGGCTCGCCGGTCGCCCAACCGTGGTCCAGGAACGGCAGCAGCACGACGCGGGGCAGCGTGTCGAGCAGATCTTCGTAGCAAGCCAGGTGACGCAGCCAGATCTCGCATCCCTCGCGTACGTCACCGCCCTCGAAGCCGGAGGCATCCTCGGCCGTCTTGCAGGAGAGGGACAGTTTGCGCAGTTGGGGATTGTCGGCGTACACGCCGGTCATGCCGACGGCGATCGGCAGATCGAGGATGTTGTGCTGCTCTGCGAACCGCTGGCCGGCCATGCAGAGCCCCTCGATCTCCGCCGGCAGCTCGCCGTTCGGGGCGAACAAAGCAACCCCGTGTGCTCGGCATCGGGCCAGCACTTCGAGTGTTTCGTCGCGGCGGGTGATGAGTCTCATGTCGGTATCGCGCCGCCGTTGACGCCAATGGTCTGGGCGTTGATAAAGCCGGCTCGCTCGGAGGCCAGGAAGGCGACCACGGCGGCGACGTCCTCGACGGTGCACGCCCGTCGCATGGGGTTGGCGGCGATCCGCTTGGCCATCAGGGCTTCGAACGATTCGACGCCTTCCTTCTGCAAGGACACTGCCAGCAACTTCTCGTCCTTCCAGGAGCGGGCCGGCTCGTCGCCGCCGGGGTAAACGTCGGACGGGCAGACAGTGTTCGCGGTGATGCCGTGCTGGCCCAGCTCCAGGCCGGCGGAGACGGCTAGCCCGCGCAGGAAATACTTGCTCGCCGAATAGAGAGCCATGCCAGCGCTGGCCTTCAGGCCCGATCCACTGGAGATGTAGATCAGCCTGCCCCAGCGTTGGCGCTTCATCAAAGGTATGACGGCCTGGGTGCAGCGCAGGTGGGAGCGCATGTTGACAGAGACGGTCTTGTCGAAGTCGGCGTCGTTGATCTGTTCGAGCCAGTCCGCGGCGGTGATGCCTACGTTGTTGACCAGGACGTGCACCGTGCCGAAGGCGGCCCGCGTGCGGCGGACGATCTCGGCGGGCGCGTCGTCGTCGGCCACATCCGCCCGAATTGCCAAACCGTCGATGGAACGGGCTAAGTCGTCAGCGGCGTGGCCGTCCAAATCGACTACGGCCACTTTGGCCCCTTCGGCCGCGAGCGCGCGGGTGATGGCGGCGCCGATACCCGATCCGGCGCCCGTGACGATGGCGATCTTGTCCTTGATGGCCAGATCCATCACTGGCGACCGTCAGGCGCTAGCGCCTACGTCCTTTCGGAACTGATCGACCAGGGCCAGGTCGATTCGCGGGTACGACACGCCCGCTGCCAGGTGTTGCATGAGCCAATCCATCGCCGCGCTGGTGTGCTTGGTCTGTTTGATGCGCTCCAATGGGATCGGGTCGTCGCGCAATCGTTCGGCCAGGGCATAGCAGAAGTTGATCGCGTTGATGCTCTGGACGTAGGCTTTCAGCGGGTCGTCCCGTTGCGGGAAGATGTCCGGCTCGTGTGCGAAGCCCTTTTCGTCGTAGCCGTTGACGATTTGGTAGTAGCAGGTCTCCACAGCATCCCAGAAGTGCACGCTGGCGAAGATGCGGTCGGTGTCCAGCGGGCCGCCCACGTCGTTTTCGTGCCGCAGGAACAGCCGGTCATGTTGCAGCGCCTTGCGCACCGCGTCCGAGACCCTCTGGCCGCCGATGTACACGTGAGCGTCCTCGATGTTGACGCCCATCTTGCCGCGATAGGAGGCAAATCGTTTTTCGATCTCGGTCTGCACCTGGCTGTACGGCCGATCGGCGCCGAACTCGGTGACGGTCTGCTTTGCGATCTGCTCGTAGATGCGTCGCTCGACCTGCTCGCACATCAGCAGGGCACCGTCGATGTTCTTGAGCACGGACTGCTCCATGGCGTCGTAGGGCTTGAACTCGATCGCCCAGCCCACCTTGCCTGCCACGTGCATGAGGATGTCGGCGTAAGCCTGGAGGGTCCATTCCCACTGCGCGTCCGTATCGTATAGGAACACGCCGTCGTGCCCGTCTCGGCCGGCCCAATCGACGTGAAAGGCGCAGCCATACTGCGCCATCAGCTCGTGAGCGCGGGTGTTGATCTGCTTGGCCAGTTCGCGGACCTGAGGCTCGTGCGACGACGGGCCGCCCGTCTTGAACACCGGGTCGCCGAATACGTTCCCCCCGATGCATCCGTAGCTCATGTTCCGCTCGGAGAGCATCTGGCCGATCCTGGCGTGATTGGCCTCGCTCACCTCGTTCGGATAATGCCACGTGATCCGTTTGACCCCGAAGCGGTAGCAGAACTCGATCGCCTGCTCGACGGATACACTAAGGGCCGTTTGCCTCGGGCCGAATCGATCACCCAGGGGATGGACCAGGTACCAGATCCCAGCCGAGAAGGTCTTTCCGGCTGCTGCCTCGAGCGCCTCGTGGTACGGTCTCCCCGGGGTCAGGTCTCTGACTTCCAGACCGCGCACGTTCTCCGGGCTGAGCGTTGGCTTCATGCGGCATCTTCCTACGTGGCCAAGGGGCTTGGCCAGCGGGATGTTACTCGCCAAGGAAGAACTTGCAAGATTGCCTCGGGCTGGCCTGTGGTCCTGGGATTCTGCGCGGACGGCCCCTCAGACCCCACGGTGGTGCTCAGGTTCCTTACCGACGGGTTTTACTCGCGCCCGGGTGGCGAGCCGGGGTCGCTTGGCGCCCGAGAACAGCGCCGGCGGGCGACTCGTCGGTCAGTCGCCTTTCTCGAGGCTCTCCTTGCGGGCGCGGATCTGGTCGCGCAGCTCGGCCGCGCGCTCGAACTCCTCGTTGGCGACGGCCTCCTGCAATTGCTCACGAAGTGTCTTGCTTACGCCGTGGTGGCGTCGGACTTGCTTTTCCAATTGTCTGACGGCCGCCAGAGAGGGGTCCTGCTTAGCCAGTTCCGGCTCACCCCGTTCTTCGTAAACTTGCCTGATCGCGAGCGCGCCGAGCTTAATGGCCTCGATGGCCTCTTCGGCGTCCTCACGGAGCAAGTGCCCCTGAGCCGTCGCCAACGTCCGGTGCCACAGCACGAACGGCCGATAGCGCTCGTGGCCTTGTATGTATGCCTCGTCATCCGAGTGCGCACGAATAAAGGCCATGACGCGCAGGTTGTGGTTTGCATCGCGTACGGCGCGGCGGTAGCAGGCGAGTGCCTCGGCCGGGTCCCCCCGTGCCTCCGCGTTGCTGGCCACCGCAAGCAGACCGATTCGCCGCTGGTAGAACTGCACGATCTCACGGTCGAGCTGGGCCCGGTCGTCCTCAGGCAGTTTGGATGAGCCGGTCTCAGATCTCCGTGACTGGTAATACGCGAGCATCGTCTCGTGCCCTTCCGGGCGTTCGCCGTCCGGCCGGCCATCCAGGTACATTTGCAGTGCCCCCAGCTCGATGCGCAATTGGAGCATCGCCACGCCGTTCTCCCCGACGATCATCCGAGCGCCCACGCCGCCGGGCTCAGGCTCCCAGCCGGCCAGAATGTGTGAAATGTCCTTGCTCATCGTCGGAAGGCCCCAAGGCCTGGGTCATGTTCATTCTATCACGCTTGGCGTGTGGGTATCAAAGCCCGTCGTCGTAAAGCCGGAAAGCCGGTCGCCAGCGGCTCCTACTGTCCCGAGCGGAACT
>CAYGAN010000035.1:8586-12721 GCA_964347585.1 uncultured Planctomycetales bacterium
ACTCGGGTCAGTCGGCGGCGGCCAGCGACACCCAGCGGAACTCGAGCGGACCGATTGGCACAGGCGGCCGTTCCGGTGAAACCAGGTCCTCAAGGAGCTGGCGTATTGTCTTGCCCAGTTCGGGGTGAACAAACTCCGGCGCGATCTCGGCCAGAGGGGCGAGTACGAAGCGGCGCTCGTGAAGACGCGGATGCGGCACGGTCAGCGAGGCTGTGTGGATCGTGCGATCGCCGAACAGGAGCATGTCCAGGTCAAGCGTGCGCGCCGCCCATTGCCGCGGGCGCCGGCGGCCGAGTGCGTCTTCGATTTCCAAGAGCACACGCAACAGTTCCTCCGGCGCCAGCTTCGTGGTCAACTGAGCCGACGCGTTCAGAAAGCTGGGCTGCCCCGATGGCCCGCCCGCTGGCTGCGTCTCGTACAGCGAAGAGGCGCGCACGACGCACACATGACGGCGTGCATCAAGCATACGCAGCGATGCACGCATAGTTGCCTGGCGATCGCCGAGGTTGGAACCAATCGCGATGTAAACGTCCGGGGTCATCCGGTGCGGCGAGGGTCACTGGCGGCGGCAGGGCATAAGCATACGGGGAACTAGAGCGTCACCCGGCTGATCCGATCGACGGCCTCCTTGATTCTCTCTGTATCGAGGGTCAGTCCCGCTCGGAGGTATCCCTCACCTGGCTTGCCGAAGCCCACGCCTGGAATGGCCACCACCGAGACCTCCTCCAGCAATTTGCCGGCCAGTGCCATCGAATCCCACCCGTCCGGACAGGCCACCCAGACGTAGAAGGTCGCCGCCGGTTTGCGCACGCGGAACCCGGCTTGCCGCAGCCCGTCAACAAGTATGTCCCGCCGCTCCCGGTAAATGTCCTGCTGGGCGCGGACTTCCACACGGTCACCGTTGGCCAGGGCTTCGGCGCCAGCCCACTGTATCGCGTTGAACTGTCCGGAGTCCAGATTCGCTTTGACCTTGGCGAGGGCGGCGATGGCATCGCCATTGCCGGCAACGAAACCGATCCGCCAGCCTGTCATGTTGAACGTTTTGGAAAGCGAGTGGAACTCGATCGCTACTTCCTTGGCGCCGTCGATCTGGAGGATGCTGGCGGGCCGCTGTTCGTAAAACACCTCATTGTAGGCGGCATCTTGAGCGATAAGGATGCCGTACTTCCTGGCGAAGGCTACCGCGCCCTCGTAAAAGTCGCGTGGCGCAATGGCCGCGGTGGGATTGTTCGGATAGTTCAGGTACAGCAGCGATGTCGCACGTCGAACGTCCTCGGGGATTGCTGCTAGGTCGGGCAACCAGTTGTTTGCCTCGGTAAGATCCACGTGATAAGGGATCCCGCCGGCCAGCAGCGTCGCTGTCTGGTAAACGGGGTACCCCGGCTGGGGCACGAGCACGTAGTCGCCGGGATCGACGATCGCAAGGGGCAAGTGGCCGATCGCCTCCTTCGTGCCGATCGCGGCAATCACCTCCTTGTTCGGATCAACGCGAACGTCATATCGCGTCGCGAGCCACTCCGCTGCCTGCTCGCGAAACGCGGGGACCCCCTCGTCGAAGGGATATCGATGGTTGCGGGGGTCTTCGATGGCCCGTGCCATCCGGTCGATGATGAACTTCGGTGTAGGCTTGTCTGGATCGCCCACGCCCAGGTCGATCACGTCCTTGCCGGCTGCGATTGCCTCTCGTTTCTTGCGATCGATCTCCACGAACAGGTACGGTGGCAATGCGTCGAGCCGCTTAGCGCGTCGAAAGCCCATCCGAAGCACCTTCCAGTGAATTGCCTGCTGGGAAAAAGCGGCAGGATTGTAGATGTGCCCCGCCGGGCGCGTCAACACACACGGAATTTGCCTTGGCCTTGGCAGGCGGCTCTGTAGGCAGCGGCGACGCAGCCCTCGCTCTGATATGGACAAAGCTATGCGCTGTGGCGGCAAGATAGCGAGACGCGCTCTGAGAGGGCTGGCACCAGCCCTCTGCGCTTGCAGCGCGCACCCGCCTAGGCATTGCTCTTTGCCTGCTCTCAGCGCCTTCGAGAGGCCTGAATCGGCAACGGCCGCGAGTGCCCGGTTGCCGCTGGTCGGTCCGATAAGAGCCTGCGCCGGGCCAAGGCACCACCGACACGCACGCTCGGGCTTCACGAGCGAAGCCGGTTGCACGATTCGTCACAGATTCGGGTCTGATCCGTGCCGATAATAGTTGCGGGCCTGCTGACGTTGCGCAGGTGGCTCTGACAGCGGAGGAACGACGGCCGGATTTGTCCAGAAAAACCGGGTCGGCACGTTTGCCCGGCCTGTTCTTATTTCTTATGTTCACTATGCCGGCCGCCGATGCGCAGGGTGAGAACTCGGTCCGCTAGGCGGGGTTGCGAGGCCGGCAAGAGCGGCCCCGCGGTGAGGCCCCGTTGGCGGCTGAGGGAGACGCGATCCCGGCTCACGTTGCGGCGAAGTGGCCAGTTTACGCAGCCATGCCGCCTGAGCGGCCCGTGTGGTTCGCCCGTGCGTGGTTGGCAGCGATCGGGACGAACCGCGGGCATCTGTAGCCAGCTGATTTGCCGTGACCCACACCCGGATCCGTTGCGGCGCCGAACGCGTCGGGCAGCGGATCAGCTAAGCCTCCGCCGACGATACGAAGAAGAGGCTGACACACGGACGATGTCGGCAGATCGCGCGAGGCCCTGACGGTTCTCGACGCGAAGTGCAAGGGTACGCCGACGTGCACGGATAGGCTTCGTCGCGCGTGTACTAGCCGTGACCCGGCCCCGCGGGGCCTAGGGAATTCGGAAAGGAGCAATCATGAAGGCTTTGGTCGAGAGGGCGAAGAGCTTCTTGGTCAACGAGGACGGCCCGACCGCAACCGAGTACGCTGTGATGCTGGCGCTCATCATCATAGTGGCACTGGCGGCCATCACGCTGCTCGGTGGGAAGGTGCAGAGCATCTTCACGAACGTGGAGAGCTCGCTGCCGACCGGTTCGACCGCTCCGTAGCGGCCGCTGTTGCGGAGGTCGCCATTCGCCAAAGGCGACGAGCCCCTTGGGCAGAAGCTTCGGGTGAATGGTACCTCAAGCCGCTACCAGCGTTGGGTAGCGGGATGTCGAAGTTGGAACCGTCTATGGCGCATGGGCGCCGCTTGGCGCGGCGCCCAGCGCCGTTCCGACTACCGCGGGGCCCGCGGGTGCCCCGAGTCAGTTGGCACCGCAGAGGTCGATCAGGGCTGAGGACGAGCCCGAGCTGGACGGCAGTGCCATGATGTACCATTTGGATTACTGGCAGTTCAGCTGCCTGATATTGATACCGGCCACACTGTATGCCGCCTGGATGGACTATAGGGCGCACAAGGTTCCGAACTGGCTCAATGCGGCGATCGCGCTGGCCGGTTTCTGCGCGCAGGGCTGCTTCTTCGGCTGGGAGGGCCTGGGCACGGCGGCGCTGGGGATGCTGACAGGCCTTGGCCTGCTGATCGTTCCGTGGTTGATGTACGCCATGGGGGCCGGGGACGTGAAGCTGATGGCGGCCATCGGGGTATGGCTGGGCCCCTGGCTGACCTTGGTCGCGTTTTGCCTCGGGGCGATCTTGGCTGGTGCCGTGGCCGTGGCCATGATTCTTGTTGGTGGCAGGTTCTGGCAGGCTTGGGTGAACTTGCAGGCGATTCTTTACAAGATGAAATCGCGTGAAACGGCGTTCAGCGACTTCGCCTGTGCCAAGAGCTTCACTGCGACCTCGCAGTTGTTGCCTTACGGCGTGCCGCTGACCGTCGGGTCGTTGGTTGTGTTACTAGGACGGTCCCTTTCTTGGTGGTCGATATGACTATGAGGGCGTGAGATGTTTGCCATGGGAAAGAAGCGTCCGTCCTCGGGCGGGCGTTGCGCCTGCCGCGGGGCGGCGGTGGTTGAGATGGCCGTCGTCACACCGTTGTTGCTGACGTTGGTCTTTGGAATCATCGAGTTTGGTTGGGTCTTCATGGTCCGTCAGGCGATGACGAATGCGGCTCGTGAAGGCTGCCGCACGGCCGTGTTGCAGGGCAGCACGGAGCAAGAGGTGTACGATCGTATCCAGGAGTACTTGGCTCCGACGGGGGTAAGCCCCTCGGTCCAGTTGACGAGGGCGCCCCCGGCATCGAAGAGCTCGAGCTTGAGCTCG
>CAYGAN010000035.1:12731-13580 GCA_964347585.1 uncultured Planctomycetales bacterium
CGAGGGCGAGCGTGACCGATCCCACCGAGAAGGTCGTCTTGACGGTTCCGTACGCCGAGGTGTCCTTGGTGGGTAGTTTCTTCGGCCCGACCGACTTCGAGCTGGGTGCGACGTGCTCGATGCGAAAGGAAGGCGTCAACTGATTAGCTGGCGTGTGGCTGGCAAGTACGCGCGGCGGCGAGTGGTGCGCCGTGGTAGCGAAGCCGGCCGGCGCCGCTTGACGTGCAGGTGCGTGGCCAGCTTGGCCGACGCGTCCCCACCGATCGGCCGGTGGCGGGCTCGTTGTGTTGGCAGTCGGCTGTGGGTCTTGGGGACCGATCAGGAGCCCGTGGAAATCGCGTGAAAGCGAACGCGAGGAGTTCATCATGAAGGGAAAAGCGATCATTCCGTTGGCCATCGGCCTCGCGGTGGGGCTGTTGGCAGTGAAGTTGGGCGTGGACGTCATACAGCGCGCCAAGGCCTCCGGGTCGAACATGGATACGATCGAGGTGGTCGTGGCGGCCAGGGATATTCCAGATACAGCGAGGGTCCAGCCGGACATGGCCAAGTGCGTCAAGACGCCGAAGTCATTGGTGCCGGCTTTAAGCTTCGAAAAGCCTGAGGATGTGGTCGGTCGGGTGACGAACCGTACGATTCCCCAGGGTCTGCCCATTCTGGGATCGATGCTTGCTCCGCCCGGCACGCCTGAAGGCATTGAGGTGCGTCTGAGGCCAGGATATCGGGCCATGGCGATCAAGGTGGACGAGTACACTATGGTCGGCGGGCATTTGCGGCCCGGTTGTCGTGTGGACGTATGTGCGGTCTGGAATGTACGTGTGGAGAATCGAACCGAGACCGTTAGTCGCGTGA
>CAYGAN010000035.1:13590-18985 GCA_964347585.1 uncultured Planctomycetales bacterium
ACGCCAATACGACGGTCGAAGAGATGGAGATGCTGGAGATCAACCCGACCAAGTTTCTGGAGCGGATGGTGTCCCTGCTCTATGAGGCCTCCGTCGAAATCCACCGGGCCGTCATGCGCCTCGAGGATCACCCCAGTGTGGCCAATGACCATGCGGTACGTGCCAAGGCGCTCGAGAATCGAACCGAGACCGTCAGTCGCGTGATTCTCCAGAACGTGGAGGTCCTGGCCGTGGGGGCGAGTCTGTCTGAGGCGGGCGAGGCGAGCACGAGCCCGGCTCGGTCGGTCACGCTGCTGGTCAAGCATGAGGAGGCCACCAAGCTCACCTTCGCGGACACGAAGGCAAAGATTCGACTGGCCCTTCGCAGCCCTGACGACGCCGTGGCAAGGGCACCATCCGGGACCACCGAAAGCGAGCTGCTCAGTGGGAGGCCATCAAAGGCGGAGAAGAACAAGCAAGGCGGTGGCCTGCTGAGCAAGCTGTTCGGGCCGGCCAAGCCTGACCGCACGTCGCCCTCGGCCACACCGCAGTCCGGGGTGGCCGTCGCCGCGGCACCGACTCCTCAGCCGTACGTGGTCGAGCTGATCCGCGGAAAGCAAAAAGAGAACGTGTATTTCGAAAGCGAGTGGTCGGTAAGAGCTTTGCCCTCGCAGGGGGCGAAGCTCCAGCCGCGAAGTACAAGAGACGTTTCCAGGGTGTCGAATGGGTTCGTGATCACGCGGATGCCGGCGCGGGTTGCGCCGGCACCCCGGCCGACCGGCGAGCGCACTCCGGGCACAGGCAGCGGCAAGGACGCTGCGGCGCCGGAGCCGCTGCGCATGGAGGACACTGAATGAGACGGATCAAGGACGATCGCCAAGTGACCCTGTCGAGGGCGAACTGGAGCCGCCCTCGGGACAAGCGGAGTTGCATTGTACATGCCGGTTCATATGTGTCAGGCAGGCGGACCAGCGCATTGTTCGTGGCTCTGCTGGTCGGCGTTCTGAGCGCCTCGCAGGGCAGCGCGCGCGCTTCAAACGGCCAGGCCACGACGAGGGCTGTCCCCTTCGAATCCACGGTGCGGCTCCTTCCGACCAAGGCGGAATTGATCACCGTCAGCGTCGGCAAGAGCGCGGTGGTGGAGACCAACGTGGCCATCATGCGCGCGTCGATCCCCAAACCGGAGATTGCAGACGTCAGCGTCGTGAGCCCCCGGCAGTTGCTGGTCACCGGCAAGAGCCTGGGGAACACGCAACTGATCGTCTGGAGCAAGGACGGCCGGCAGAAGGTCTTCAACGTGATCGTGCAGTTGGAGACGGTGGAGCTGATGGCCATGATCAAGCAGGCCATCCCGCGCGCCAAGGTCCAGGCCAGGGCCGCACAGAACGCCCTTGTGCTGACGGGCACCGCTCCCGACGCCGACGCCGCCAACCGCATCGTCCAGTTGGCCGGCATCTACTCCACGCAGGTGCACAACTACATGCAGGTCGCCGGGGAGCAACAGGTGGTGCTGCGGTGTACCGTGGCGGAGGTGAGCAAGCGGGCCCTTCGGCGGCTCGGGTTCAACGGCATTCTGGCGGGCGACGACTTCCAGGACATGTTCGTGGTCAGTCAGTTCCCTGCCAGCTTAGGGGCCCCCTTCCAGCCGATCCCCGTCGGGCTGGCGGGGAATCAGAACGTGACCTCGTCGCTGGTCTTCGCGACCCCGGAGGATGGCATCCCCATCACTTCGGTGACAGACCTGTCGCTTGGCTTCCCGCGCGTGCAGTTCCAGGTCTTTATCCAGGCGATGCGGGAGAACGGCCTGCTGCGCATTCTGGCTGAGCCCAACCTGGTAGCTCTCAGCGGTCAGACGGCATCGTTCCTCGCCGGTGGTGAGTTCCCCGTGCCCGTGCCGCAGTCCACCGGCGCCGGAGGCGTCGTCATTACGATCGAATGGAAGAAGTTCGGAGTCGCATTGAACTTCACGCCCGCGGTGATCGGCGGGCAGAGAATGCGGATTAATGTGGCCCCCGAGGTCAGCGAGCTTGATTTCAGCCAGTCGCTTCAGATCGCTGGGTTCAACGTCCCTACGGTCACGCAGCGTAAGGCCGACACCACCCTCGAACTGGGCAACGGCCAGACGTTCGCCATAGCGGGCCTGTTGAACGAAGAGGTGCGGGCCGTTTCCCGGAAGCTGCCGGGGTTGGGCGACATACCGGTGCTGGGGGCTCTATTCCAATCTGTCGAGTACCGCAATCAGCTGACCGAGTTGCTGATCCTGGTAACGCCCGAGATCGTCAGCCCGATGAATCCGGACCAGGTGCCGCCGGTGCCCGGGCAGTTCATGACCGATCCGAACGACTACGAGCTCTTCTGCCTGGGACAGCTGGAAGGCCCGCCCATTGGCCCGCCCGTTGATCCGAACGAGGCCGTCAAGCTCGAGGCCCCGTTGGCGGCGGCCCGAACGCCGTCGCTGTCGCCTGCGCGGCTGTCGCTGCATGGGCCGTGGGGTCAGGAGGATCTGTCGGAATGATCTTCCGTGGCTGGTCCCGGGGCTGCGGGAGGAACTTAAGCGATCTTGGGTGCATACTGCTCCTGGACCGGCCTGAGAGGGGGGCGGAAAACTGCTTGCCTATCGCAGATGCCGGGCAGGATGGTACCGTCATTGTGGGCTCGTGGGCTCGACCAGGGCAGGCCCAGCCGATCGGGCGGAACAGCGGGGTTGTCGTTGCCCAAGTGGCCGCCTTGTCCGCTGTCCTGTGCGGGTTTGCTACTCCGGCCATCGTCATCGGGGCTACGTACGTCGCTCGCGCAGGAGTTCAGCGGGCTGCTGATGGCGCTGTAGCCGTTCCCGCCGCCCAGGCGGGTATCCGGATCTGCTGTATTGGTCCGGACGGTGATCCCGATTGGGGGTCGATGGCGCAGGTAGTCTCTAGCGGCCGCTGTGGGCTTATGCACGCTGCCGGATTGATTGAAGATCATTCGGTCCAACTGGGCGCGATGTTCGCCGAGGTAGGCGGGAAGCGTCCGGTTGTGCCGATCGAATAGCAAAGTGCGGGCGCAAGCTGCACCGGTGGGACGTACCGGCGGGAGTGTCCCATCGGTGTGCGCGCGTCCCGTTGCGGCGCTCGGGAGGCCGTCATGCCGCGGGGAGCCCGCGTGATCGTTTTTAATTGCGACGAGGGCTTCGCGCCGTCTTTGCGCGCCGACCTGCTAAGTGTTGACGGGCTCAAGATCGTTGCCGAGCTGGACGACGCCACCTTGCTGGGATCCGCCATTGACGAATTCTCGGCCGATGCGGCGATCATACATCTGGATCCGGTTCCTCAGGCCTTGCTGACCGTGGCCGGGGAGTTGGCGGCAGCCCGCCCCGACGTTGCACTGTTTGCGATTTCTCGGACCACCGATGCCGAGCTGATCCTGGCGGCGATGCGTGCGGGCTTCCGAGAGTTCCTGACCAAGCCGCTGGACCGCCAGCAGCTCATGCGCGCGGTCGAGAAGGTGGCCCTGACCAGTGAAGAGCGGGGCAAGCAAGGTAAGCTGATCACCGTGATCGGAAGCGTCGGCGGCGCGGGGGCTTCCACCATTGCGATCAATCTGGCTGTTGAGTTGGCCACGATGGCACCGGGGAAAGTGGCCCTGGTCGATCTCGATTTTCGGTACGGTCAAGTTGCCACCATGTTGGACATTCAGCCGAGCTTCACGATTGCCGATCTTTGCGCTACGGGCGAGCAGATCGATCCCCAGATGATCGAAAAGGGGCTCGTCAAACACGACGTGGGGGTGCACGTGTTGGCCAGACCCAACCACTTTTCCCAGGCTGACCGGATCACAGCCAGCCAGTGTACAGGCGTGCTGACCGTGCTGCAGGACATGTACGACCTCGTCGTCGTGGACGGGCCGAACCGCTTCGACCATTCAGGTGGGCGTGCGGTTCTGGACATGGCCGACCTGAACTTGCTTGTGATCCAACTGGTTGTCACCAGCATTCGCAACACTCATCGGATGTTGGAGGAGATGCAGGCCGGAGGCTACAACCTGGACCGTGTCAAGCTTGTGTGCAATCGTCACGGCTTGGAATCGGGCCGCCTGGAGCTGGAGCACGTGGAGGCGACGTTGAATCGCAAGGTGTTCGCTGCCATCCCGGACGACTGGCGGACGGTCAGCTCCGCGGTGAACATGGGTGAGCCGCTGGCCGCCAGTGGGCCCAGGACGCGCGTGCGCCAGGCCGTGCGCGAGTTGGCAGAGCGTATCTGCGCACCGGGGGACGATCAGGCTAAGAAGCAGCCAGCGCGCCGCAGCGGCGGCCTGTTTGGAAAGATATTCGCCGATTCGTGAAGCGACCGCGCGACCGGCCAGCCGCGATCCTGATACGGTCGGCGGCGGAGAACGTTGATGTTGCTTTGATCAGGAAGGGGCGTGTTCGTGTTCGGCAAAACCAAAACCCCTACCACCGATGGCACGGGCGCTCCGCGCGGAACAGGCGGAGCCGCCACGATCGATGCGCCGGCCCCGCGTGAGAACAAGGCCGTCCAGGAGCGGATGAACCAGTTCTACGAGCTGAAGGCGCGCATCCATCGCAAGCTCGTTGAGCAACTCGATCTTACGCGCATGACCGGCGATGAGAAGAGGGTGCGAGAACAGGTCAGAGAGGTCGTAGCGCACCTGGCGGATCAGGAGAACGCGCTGCTGAATTTCAGCGAGCGGCAGCGACTGATCGCAGAGGTCCTCGACGAAACGTTCGGGCTTGGCCCGCTGGAGGTGTTGCTTGCAGACCCGAGCGTCACCGACATCCTGGTCAACGGGCCGAACAGCGTGTACGTCGAACGCAGGGGACAGCTCGAAATGACCGACGTGCGCTTTCGGGACAGCCCCCATCTGATGCACGTGATCGACAAGATCGTCACCGCCGTGGGAAGGCGCTGCGACGAGGTCAGCCCGATGGTCGATGCCCGCCTGGCGGATGGCTCACGTGTGAACGCCATCATCCCGCCGCTCGCCATCGACGGACCTAGCCTCTCGATTCGGCGGTTCGGGGTTGATCCCATCACGTGGGACGACTACGCGCGGCTCAAGTCTTGCACCCCCGAGATCCAGGAGTTCTGTCGGTGCTGCGTCATGGCCAGGCTCAACATCCTCATTGTGGGTGGCACCGGCTCGGGCAAGACGACCCTGCTGAACAACCTGTCCAGCTTCATCCCGGACACCGAACGAATCGTAACCATTGAGGACGCCGCGGAGCTCCAACTGCGGCAGCCTCACGTCGTGCGCCTGGAGTCGAGGCCCCCGAACATTGAGGGCAAGGGTCGCGTGGTGATACGCGACTTGTTGATCAACAGCTTGAGAATGCGGCCAGACCGGATCGTAGTTGGGGAGTGTCGCGGACCCGAGGCGCTGGACATGCTTCAGGCGATGAACACCGGCCACGACGGGT
>CAYGAN010000035.1:18995-29981 GCA_964347585.1 uncultured Planctomycetales bacterium
TGACGACGGTGCACGCGAACAACACCCGCGACGCAGTTCAACGTATTGAGACGATGGTCATGATGTCGGGCTTCGACCTGCCCGTGCGTCCTATAAGGCAACAGTTTGCGTCAGCCATCGACCTGATCATCCAGGCTCAGCGGCTCACGGGCGGGCCCCGCAAGGTCGTCGGGGTCACGGAGGTGACCGGCATGGAGGGTGAGATGATCACCATGCAGGACATCTTCAAGTTCGAGCAGGTGGGGGTGAATTCCTCCGGGGCGGCCTACGGACGGTTCATCGCCACGGGGATCAGGCCGACGTTCCTGGAGCGGCTGGCATCGGCCGGGGCGCCGGTGGATCCAGGTTTATTCGAGCAACAGGTCCTAATGGCCGAGGAAGACGCATATGTCCTGGATAGTTTGCGCGCCACGCTTATCGGACGGAGTGGAATGGGCGTTGTTTGGGTGGCGCCTCGCGGCTCGCGCCGCGGGTGACCGCGAGTCCGTCAGGTGGGCGCCGATCTGACCGAGCTGGTCCGATCCCGACGGTATGATCTGCGCGTTAGTTGACATCATCACCTCCGGCAAGAGCTTGCTGCTGTTGGGCCTGCCTCTGGGAGGCTCGGTGCTGCTGGCTTACGGCGTATTCCAGGTCGTGCTGGATCTTCGCAGCCGGGACCGCGAGCGCCTGCTGGCCAGGCTCAGCGACAGCCGGCAAAAAGACAAGCAGGACAAACGGGTCCAGGAGTCGCTCCTGCGGCGCAGGGCGGCTGAGATCAACCAGGGCAAGCTCGATTCATTCGTCTCCAATCTGAGCTTCGTGCCGAAGCTTCAACGGGTCCTCGATCAAGCCAACATTGACTGGTCTGCATCACGGCTGCTGGTGAACCTGTCGGGCATTGCTGCCCTGATGTTCTTCGGTCTGATGCTGGTCAAGGCCGGCTTGACCATGTCGGCTGGCGCGGCCGCAGCAACGGTGGTTCTGCCGCTGCTGTATCTCGTGCGAAAGCGCAAGAAGCGTATCAGCAAGCTGGTCGAGCAGTTGCCCGACGTGTTCGAGCTCATCAGCCAAGCCCTTCGTGCGGGGCACTCTCTGGCCAGCGGAGTTCACCTTGTCAGTGAGCAGATGCCCGAGCCGGCCGGGACCGAGTTTGCCCGAGTGTTCCACGAGCAGAATCTGGGAATCGAGATTGAAGAGGCCATGAAGAATATGGCCAGCCGGGTCGATCAGCTTGACGTTCGCTTTTTCGTGACTGCGGTGCTGATACAACGGCAGACCGGCGGAGACCTGGCCGAGATCCTCGACAAGATCGGCGCTGTCATTCGCGATCGAATTCAGTTGTTCGGCCAGGTGCGAGCCCTGACAGCCGAAGGACGGCTCTCCGGTTGGACCCTGCTGGCGCTGCCGGTGCTGGTCTTCTTCGTCGAGATGTTCCTGAACCCGGACTACGCCAGCATGCTGATTCACGACCAGACCGGCAGGTACTTGCTGTTCACGGCGGTGGCCATGCAGCTGATGGGCATGGCCATGATTAAGAAGATCGTGAACATCAAAGTCTGATGCCGCCTTTGGGGCTCGCCTCGGGCATTGCCGGGGGTCCCGGACGGCGGGGAGTCTTCGATGAGGCAGCGGAGCTGAGCATGATGGAACTGGTTCTGATCGGCGTGATGGTGGTGCTCAGCGCGGCGATGATCGCTTACTCACTGCTCCCGAAACGCCGGGAGGAGCGAGAGACCGTCATGCGCCGTGTGTCGGGTAAGACAGCCGCCGACCTACGCTCGGGAGCCCCAGGCGAGCAGCGTGACTCGGCTGCCAAGAAGGTCATGCAGAAGGTTGCCCCGTATGCGGTCAAGCCGGTCATGCCCAAGAGCGACGAGGAAATGTCGGTGCTGCGGGTCAAGCTCGCGAACGCGGGCTTCAGGCGTGAGACCGCCCCGACGCTTTTCCTGGCCAGCAAGACGATTCTGGGTGGTACGGTGGCGGCGGTGACATTGATGCTCGCGTGGGGCAGCGGGCATTCCACCGGCCACATCTTCGGAATGGCCGCTTGTCTTGGCGGACTTGCCTTCCTATTGCCGAACATCTGGCTGTGGCTGGCCACCAAGCAGCGCGCGGAGGGTATTCGCCATGGCCTGCCTGATTCGGTGGATCTAATGGTGGTTTCGGTCGAGGCGGGCTTGGGGCTGGATGCCGCCATTCAACGCGTCGGCCGCGAAATGCAGACGGTCCATCCCGAACTCAGTGAAGAGATGACGATCGCCACCCTCGAGACACAGATGGGTGTGCCGCGAGCCGAGGCTCTGGAGAACATGGCTCGGCGCACGGGTGTGACTGAAGTGAAGTCTTTGGTGGCTATGATCACGCAGGCCGAGAAATTCGGAACCAGCGTTGCCAAGGCCCTGCGCAACCAGGCCGACTCGATTCGTGCGAAGCGGCGACAGGCTGCCGAGGAGCGAGCACAGAAGACTACCGTCAAGCTTATGCTTCCGCTGATCCTGTTCATCTTCCCGGCGATCTTCGTCGTGCTCGCGGGACCAGCGGGGTTACGACTGGTCCGAACGTTGATGCAAAACGAGGCTCTCTAGTCGCTCACCTGTGGTGAGCCGGTGACGTTCCGAGGGTGGCGCGGGCCCGGGACAGATGAGAGCGAGAAGCATTCGGGAACGAGAAAAAGAGCCGGCAAAGCGGATGTGTCGGTGGTCGGCTCGGGGTGATCTGATAAGCCCGAGAGTCATGGATGCAGTTGCGAAGGCGTCAAGTCGCGGCTTTTTGGCGTGTCCAGCCGTCTCGCAACGTGCCAGCAGGAAGGAGCCTGAACATGAACCGAGTCAAGCCCCTTTGGGTTGGGCTGTTGACGTACGCCGCCGTGGCGGCGTGCAATCAAGCGCCATCCCGGCTTAATGCCCCCCCGCAAGGCAGCACGGAGTACCCACACGAGCTGCAGGACTCGTACGTCCACATGTTGGACAACGCCATGCTTGCGGACATGGCCATTGCCGACGTTCACTTCGTGCCCCACACGAGTGAGCTGAACTCGCTGGGCGGCCGGCGCCTTGAGCGGTACGCCAAGCTGCTGAAGGTGTACGGGGGCAAGCTGTGGTACGACACCGCCTTGCAGGACCGTGAGCTGGTCAACGCTCGAATCGATCACGTCAAGGATTTCCTGGTCTTGGCGGGAGTCGAGCGTGGGCGGATCGACGTCGTAGTCGGTATGCCGGGCGGACAAGGCATTTCGGCTGAGGAAGCCATCCAGATCCGCGCGGAGAGCCTGCAGCGCAAGAAAGAGAACGGCGGTGACGTATTCTCTTCTCTCGGCAAGATGATTGGCGAAAAGTAGGGAGTTGGTTCCATGTATGCACGGACGCTATTCTTCGTCGCGGGGCTTTGTGCGACCGTTTGCTCGCTTGGATGTCAGCAAATGGGGCAAGCCCTGGGTTCCCATGATCCGGCAAGTTGGTCCAAGTCGGACCCGAACGATCGGGCGCACGTCAAGCCAGCTCGTGAGCCCAGGATTGCCCCGGTTACGCATTTTGCCGCGGCCAGACTCTACGAGCAGCATCGCCAGTACGCGCAGGCAATCGAGCAGTATCGCCTGGCGATCGCCCTGAACCACAGCTACGTGGAAGCCTATAACAGGCTGGGCATGCTGCTGGATCGGTTGGGGCGCTTCGAGGAAGCCGATGCTGAGTTCAGGCGAGCCCTTCAGATCCAGCCGGATGATCCACGGCTTAGGAATAACCTTGGCTTCAGCTATTTGCTCCAGCGGCGATGGGCTGGCGCGGAGGACGAGTTCCGCAGTGCCCTGCGCCTGAAGCCCGACTTCCCGCGCGCTCGGACGAACCTTGCTGTGGTCCTTGGCTATACAGGGCGGTACCCCGAAGCGCTGGCCGAGTTCAGAAAGGCCATGCCCGAGACCGACGCGCTATATAATCTGGGGCTCTTGCACGGGGAGCAGCAGGAATATGATGACGCTATGGCCCTTTTCAGGCGGGTCCTCGAACTGGACGACAAATTCGTGGCAGCTCGCACGCAGTTGACGTTGCTGGCAGAGCGTGGGACACCCGTGAGTACAGGGGGCTCGCCCACGGCAGGCGAGGCCACGGCGGTTGCTCCTGTCGCGGTTCGCGAGATGCCGAGCGCGCCGGAGCCCGTCGCCGCCAGCGAAGGCGACGTTGGGCCGCTCGATCCGCTGGTACTGATCGACCCGGTAGTCATGGGTCTCGTCGATGCCGAAGACCGGTCGGAGGGCGTCACGTCGGCAGGGGCTGGCCTGCCCCCGCCGATCGTCCAAGCCAACCGGCCGGCGTCATTGCTCAGCGGGTCCCAAGAGCGGGACGCACCCGTGTCGTCGCCCGCTGAGCCCGAGACCGAAGCGGCGATGGCGGCGGTTCGCCGGCCGAATGCGCCGCTGCCTCGGCTCCAGCCCGGCTTCGATGCGGACGAGGACGCTGCTGAACCCGAGCTGCGACACGTGAATTGGGACGCAAAGTGCATTGCGGATGCGATAGAGTTCATCAACCTGTTGATGCCGGCTCCCGCGCTGAGACGTACAGCGGATGACACGCCGCAAGGCCCGCACTAGCAGGGGTAGCCGCGGGGGGAACCGACAGTTCCAGCGGGCCTGCGCGGGTGACGAGGGCAAACCCTCTCAGGGGTACGGTCCACACGAGTCGCGTGACGCGAGTCTCTGCCCGTAGATGACGGGGTCTGCCTCGCCCGGGATTCGCTGAGGCGATGGCAAGCACCCGACCCGCCAGCCGTCTGGGTTCGCGCCGGTCGTCCCGACAATTGGCAACACCCACACAGCGACCAAGCCAACCTGTTGACCGCTGCCAGCCGGCGGCGTCGTCTGCCACACAGGCAAGCCAGAACGACGGAGGTCTGCGCGGCATAATGGCCTGCGAACGAACACCTTAGATACCGGGGGCGCGAGCTGGCAACGATTGACACGATGGGCGGGGCACGGAGCGGACCCCCGACCCTGCATTTGTGAATCCCGTGAACGTGCAGCCGGCGCCTTCTGAGACGAAGCCGCCAGCTTGTCGCATTTCCACAGAACACTTCGCCTGCGAGAGCGTCTTAGAGGGTGGACAGCGAGGGACCCCGGCCCGGTGCGCTCGGCAAGGCTGGCACATCGAGCCGTCTCGTTCTAACTCGGCGCGATCGAACGCTTCGCTATCGAGAGGGCGGCCAGGCCCCTGGTTGCCTGGTAGCCGTGCCTACATCGGGCGGAGCGGGCGCGGTCGCTACCCGCGCCGGGTCGTCACGCCATGCTGTCGACCGGCGATTGCCGGGTCCGGCCGGGCGACGAACTTGTCCCAGGATAAGCGTGCAGGCCTGCGGCAGGAGGCAACGATGGCTGCGTCCCCCTACGCTGTTGTGTTTCAAGGGCACGGTGTCAACCGCACTTTGTCGTATCCAGGAGGAACAGTGATGAAAGGTCCAGCGATAGCTGGCGGGCACGATCCTGCTCCCGCCATCTTCCGCTCGTCTCTTGAGCGCGCCCGGTTTCCCCGCAGTCGTTCGGCAGCAGCGTCGGCTATCGTGCTCGTCGTTGCGGCGACGGCAGGTCCGGCGTGGGCGATCCGGGCCGACGAACCGCCGGCCTCCGGCAAGTCGCTTCGCAGGACGCGTCTGGTGACGTTATCACCGGCTCCTGGCGGCCGCCGGGATGCGGCCGGCTGGGTGGCAGGTGAGGACGGCGCGAAGACGCTCGGGGCATTGAACACGAGCAACGCGTGGCGTCGGTTCGTCGCCGAAGCGGGCCAGGGCTGGTCGGTCCGCTGGAACACCCTGACGGGCACACCGCACCTGGCAACAGGTCGGGCGATGGCCCTGCCGGGCCTCGATCAGCTCACAAGGGACAACATCCAGGCCGCCTGCCTCGACTTCGTTGCTGCGCGCACCGACTTGCTGAAGATCCGACCGGATCAGCTGGAACTGGCCAAGGCGGTCAAGGCGGGCGGACGCTGGTATGTCAGCTTCGGACAGGTTCACAATGGCGTGCCCGTGCTTGGCGGTCAACTCGCTATGTCTTTCACGAAGGATGACCGCCTGATCATGTTCGGTTCTGATGTGTACCCCAACGTGGCTGTTGAGACCACCCCCCAGGTGGACCAGAACCAGGCGCTGCGCACTGCCTTAGCGGACTGTCAGAAGGCAACGGGCGCCGACCGCGTCAGCGACGTGCAACTGTGCGTTCTGCCCGTACGACGGGCCGGGGGGTTCGACTACGTGCTGTGCTGGCAGTTGAGCGTTCTGCAACGGCAGATCCACAAGAAGTGGCAATACTTCATCGATGCCAGGAATGGCAACATCGTCGCCAAGCGGAACGCCCTGTGGTACCAGAACGTTACGGGCACCGTCCAAGGCGAGTACAAGCCGGAGTTCGCCGGTGACGCTGCGCAGGTGGATCCCTGTCGGTATGAGAACGTAACGGCCCAAGGGCCGGAAATTGTCATCCAGTCTTGGACGTTTGATAGCAATCCGGGTTGGTCCACGCAGGGCGCCTGGGCATTCGGGACGCCCACCGGCGGCGGATCGCATTGCGGCGATCCCAGCTCCGGCTACACCGGGAGCAATGTTTACGGCTATAACCTGAACGGGGACTATACGAACAACATGTCGGTCTATTACTTGACGACGACGGCGATTGATTGCTCCGCCTACGAGAACGTGCACCTGAGGTTCATGCGGTGGCTCGGCGTGGAGTCTTCCTACTGGGATCAGGCCGGCATCCAGGTGTCCAACAACGGGACCGACTGGACGGCTGTGTGGACTCACTCGGCCGGCTCGATCTGTGACGGGGCGTGGGTCCCGGTCTCGTACGACATCTCGTCGGTTGCCGCCTTGCAGTCCACTGTTTACATCCGCTGGGCCATGGGACCGACCGACTCGTCGGTGACCTATCCCGGCTGGAACATCGATGACGTGGCGGTGGTGTCGATCCAAGGGGGGAGCAACACGGTCCAAACGCAGGCGGATGGATCGTACAGCATCGCTCCGCCGATGGACCCGTGCACGATGATCTCTGAGCTCAAGGGATCCTACTGCGACATCGATAACGCCGCCGGATCGGATGCGCGGTTCGAGCAGTCGGGCGTCCACCCCGACGACGTGGTGAGTTGGACGTGGGACAGCGGCTTGTACAACGTCATCGACGAGCCGAGCGTCTATCGGCACATCAACTACATCCATGACTACTACAGGGACCTGGATCCGGGGTTTTCGGATCTGGATTACCCGATGCCTGCGCTCGTGCATATCCCGGACTACAACAATGCATACTGGGACGGTGAGGGAGTGGCCTTCGGTACCGGGGACGGCGCGTATTACGATAACTTCGGCCTCTACTCAGAGGTGGTCTATCACGAGTACACGCACGGCGTGACGGACAGAATCTACGCCGGCATCTGGTTCCCGTACGCTGCGGAGCCCGGGGCGATGAACGAGGCCTGGAGCGACTACTTCGGTTGTGCCCTGAGCCTGACTGAGGGCCCCAAGGTCGGTGACGGAGGCCTGGTGATCGGCAGCCCCGATGGATTCCGCACGCTGGACAACGCCTTCCGGCGGGAGACGGACTGGTACAACGAGGTGCACGTGGATAGCCAGATGTTCAGCGGCGGGCTGTGGGAGGCCCGGCAGGCGATCGGCGCCGACGTCATGGATGAGTTGGTGCACTTTGCCTGCTACGCCCACGCGACGAGCTTCGAGGACTACGTGCTGGCCATCCTGATCGAAGACGACACGCGCTACGGCGACAGCGACCTGAGCAACGGGACGCCTCACGGGCAGGCGATCTACGCGGGATTCGGCAACCACGGGATAGGCGGATTGCAGTATGTGGTGCCGAGCATCTTCATCGACGACGCGAGCGGAAACAACAACGGGAAGTTGGATCCCGGGGAAACGGTCAATTTGTCGCTGACGTTGACCAATGGGTGGGCCGATGCGACCAACGTGCAGGCGACGCTGGCTAGTACGGACCCCTTCGTGGTCATCACGAAGGCCTCGGCGAGCTTGCCCGACGCAAATCACGGCGGCCTGACGAGCAACGCGGCCGATCCGTTCGTGGTCTCGGTCCTTGCGGGCTGTCCTGAGACGCACACGATCCGCTTTACCCTCGAGGTGACCGCGGACGGGCCCTACAGCTACTCGCGAACGTGCCTGCTTTACTCGACGGTGGCCGTTGAGCAACTGGCATATGACGACGGGGGCGTTGAATGGTATCTCGGTTATGGATTGCCGGGCGGCGGACTGGCTGTCCGTGTCACGCCGGACAGCTACCCGTGCTATCCGACGCACGTCCGCCTCTTTCCGGCCGAGAATGCCACCGTCACCGTAAACGTGTGGGATGATAATGGGCCCGGCGGCTCGCCCGGGGCGGTGCTGGCAAGCCTTTCCACCAACGTGACGGCTGCGGGCAACTGGGTTGACGTGGACATCTCCTCTCTTGGGCTGATCATCGACAGCGGCAGCGTTTACGTCGGTTGGGTAGAGGGCAGCGCCGTCTATTACAACGGATTCGACGGGGACCCCCCGTATTACGGGCGGTCGTGGGTTTACGACGGCTGGGATTGGTATCAACTGGAAGATTTCTATTTGCTGGGCAACGTGATGGTCCGGCTACGTTGGAGCACCGAGCCCCCGCTGCTCATCAATCCGCCTTACGAGTACGCGTGGGAAGTGGACGAGCCGGTCTCAGACTGCCTCAGCGCGAGCAATGGCACGCCCCCGTACCACGACTGGGTCGCCCCGCCGCAGCCTGGCTACCAGCTCTCGATCATGGACTCCAGTCTTTTTGCGGCCTCCGGAGACGCCCAAGGCTGGCACGCTGATGATGCCTCCTGGAGCTATGCCTTGCCATTCGCGTTCCCGTACTACGGCTCCAGCTACAGCAGCGTCAACGTCTGCAGCAACGGTTTTCTCGACTTCGCCAGTACCTCCGCTGACTATACCAACTCGACGGAGGGACTTAGCTATAGCGCGCGCATCGCGCCGCTGTGGGACGACTTGCGGACGGATCAGGGTGGCGGCTACGACGTCTACGTCGATCAGGTTGGCTCAGACGAGGTTAGAATCCGGTGGGAAGCGACGACCTACGGTAGCGGCGCCCCGTGCAACTTCTCTGCGTCCCTCTTCAGCGACGGCAGGATCCGGTTTGACTACGGTGCGGGTAATACCGCGCTAAGCCCGACCGTGGGCATCTCTGCGGGCAATGGCAGCGACTATGTTGTCGTGCCCGGCTACGACGGGGTGGCCTGGCTGGGTGACGCCAACTCAGTCCTGTTGAGTCCCAGCGCGCCCGTCTCGCCGCTGCCGCCCGGCGTAACGCTCGATCCCGACACGGGCTGCTTCGCCGGCGCGCCCACCGAGGCCGGCATTTACACAGCAACGATCCAGGTTACCGACAGCGCCGACCCGCCAAAGACCGCGCAGCACAGCTTTGAGTTCCAGGTAATCGGCCCGGCTGGCTGTGCACTGGAGTTTGACGGCAGTGACTTCATGGTCGTTCCCCACAGTGAGGTCTTCGACGTCGGTGAGGGCGATCTGACGGTAGAGCTGTGGCTGCAGGGCGGGCCTGGCTTCGTCTTGGACAAACGTGAAGACCGTCCGCCGGGCGAGGTCGGGTTCTTCATGCAGATCCTGACCGATGGGCGCATCCAGTTCGCCATAGAGGTCCCAGAGCAGTACCACCAGGAGACGGCGGTCATCTCCCCCGACAGCGTGATGGACGGATTGTGGCATCACGTCGCCGGCGTGCGTGAGGGCGATACGATTCACCTCTACATCGACGGACAATGGGTCGCCAGCGAAGACGCGTCCATGGTCGGCAACATCAACAACAGCGAGCCGATTCGATTCGGCGCGCGGCACACTCTTTCCTCGCTATTGCGCGGAGTCATCGACGAGGCCCACATCTGGAACACCGCCCGGAGCGCGCAACAGATACGCGGCTCCATGGGGTGCACGCTTCACGGCGACGAGGAGGGGCTCGTCGGCTGCTGGCGGTTTGACGACTGCAGCGGCCAGTATGCTCTCGATTCGTCGCCGGCGGGCAATGACGGCAGGCTGGGGGCCAACGATTATCCCCAGGGCGACTACGCCGATCCCCGGTGGGTGGCATCCGGGGCGCTGGTCGGTCCGCCGCTCCCGCTGCAGCCCGAACCCGGCACCTTGGTCTTCCAGGACGGGCGAGAGTACCCGGATCGGACCATCTATGCGGGCACGCGCGACGCCTACATCTTCCAGGGACGCGCACTCTACAACACCGGATGCTGCGAACTGCTCGAAGCGGCACGTCAGACCGGCGGCTATTCGAATCACGACCGCAGCATCGTCATCAAGTTCACCGGCCTGGACACGAGCTTGGAGGCCGACAACGAATTCGAGCAGGCAGTTCTCACACTGAACTACACCGGGTCGCGCAGCGATCCCGGCGGGGTCTCCAAGACCCTGTACATCCATAAGCTGCTGCACGATTGGGGCGAAGGGACCCAGACCGGCATCGACGGGGCGTGGGCGGGCCCGGGCGAGGTCTGTTGGATCAAGCCCTTCGGCGCCACCGGCGGAGACAACCCCAACTGGAACGGCACGCTGGATGATCGGTACGCCGATCCGATCGCCCTGGACAGCGTCACGCTGGGCGGCTCGGAAGACTGCGGGCCGGTCAGCTTCGACGTGACGGCAGCCGTGCTTGAACACCTGGCCGATCCGAGCCAAAACTTCGGCTTTGTGATCCGAGAGGAAGAGGGCAGCGAAAGCACCGAAGACGGCAGCCGCCAGTTCCGCTCGCGGGAGGGTGTCAGACCAGCCTATCGTCCATCGCTGACACTGACGTTTGTCCCGCGGCCAGCAATGCCCCTGAAAATGGACATTAAGCCTGGCTCGTGTCCGAATTCATTCAACCGTGACAGCCACGGCGTCCTCCCGGTCGCTCTGCTTGGCATGGCCGAGTTCGATGTCGGGACGATTGAGCTCGCCAGCGTGGAGCTGGCGCGTGCG
>CAYGAN010000036.1:0-5612 GCA_964347585.1 uncultured Planctomycetales bacterium
CCCTTACCCAGCTCGACGTCCGCCTCCCAGAGCTTCGGAATGATCTGCTCTGGCTTGTTCCGTCTGCCCTTCATGCCAAGCCTGCCTTCTTGGTCCCAGTGGACTGAGATCCCAACATTCCACCTGGACCCGTTTTAGGGGGCAAGGGTAGAGCAACACCGGTTTCCTGCGATACTAGCGA
This sequence comes from uncultured Planctomycetales bacterium, assembly GCA_964347585.1. Classification (GTDB taxonomy): domain Bacteria; phylum Planctomycetota; class Phycisphaerae; order UBA1845; family CAYGAN01; genus CAYGAN01. The sequence continues at coordinate 182 of CAYGAN010000036.1, forward strand.
TGGGCATGGAGAACATCGTCAAGGCGTTCTATTGCGGGCAAAGGGCCCATCCAGCCCATTGACGCCCGTTTCTTGTCCACAGCTGGCCATCCAGATATGCTATGTGTTCTGCATCTGAAGCAAATTGCGACTTAAGTGTTATAGAACACGAAGGGGCATCTGGATGCGTCGGTGGACAACTTCCCGTCAGCGGAGGCCTGTCTCATGATCAAGATCGGTATGCATGTCGACAACTGGCGTCATCTCGACGCGCCCTACGAGGTTCCCTGCGAGTTCGCACGCGACAACCAGATGGAGTATGTCGAGTTCGGCAGTATCAACGGCGACTATTTCGTCCAGTCCCTCGGCTTCAACCCGCACGTGCCGTTGCATGTGGATCCCCTGCGGCTAAAGAAGTATCTGGACGGGATGGGGCTGAAGGTGTCCCAGGTCGATGCCGCCTATCCGATGTCGACCCCCGAAGGTCAATATCGCGGTGTCCCCTATACCATTGAAGCCATCAAGTTCGCACGCGCTCTCGGGTGCCCCTGCGTCGATACCACGGATGGCGCGTCCAAGCCCGCCGGCTACTCGGACCACGAGGTGATGACGCTCGTCAAGCAATACTATCGCATCATACTCGAATGGGCTGAAAGCCACGAGATTATGATCAACGTTGAGCCGCACGGCCCGTACACCAACGATATGGACACGATGGAACGTATCCTGACGATGTTCGACTCGCCCTGGTTGGGTATGAACTTCGATACCGGCAACACCTTCATTGCCGGGAACGATCCGGTGAAATACCTGGAGCGGTTCCTGCCTACGGTTAAGCACTGTCACATCAAGGACGTGAGCGAGGATCTCGCCAAGGCGGTCCGCGGCGAAGAGACCGGGATCGCCTGTTCGGTGATTGCGATCGGTGACGGCGTCAATGCCGAGAATATCGCTGGCTGTATCGAACTGCTCAAGAAGCACGACTGGGATGGGGTCGTTTCGATCGAGGCTGAGGCTCGCCCCGGTATTATAGAACGAAGCCTGGAATGGCTGCGGAAGGAAATCGCCCGCTGAGATCGTCAGTTACATACCGGAGTACGACATGGTGAACTGTCACATGACCAAGCGGTACGTTGTGTGGGCGACTGCGATCCTGGTCGCTGTCGTCGCCTGTGGTTGCCAGCAAGCGCCCCGCGAAATCAACGCTGTCCTGTGGGTGGGTGGCTTCGCCCACGAGTTCGATGACATCGCTGCCAACATGCGAGAGTCCCTCCAGGCTGACTTGCCGATCAGGTTGCAGACCGCTCGCGACGGAAACTTCCTCGACGCGGCTGCACCGGACAACCTCGACGTCATCGTGATGAACCACTGCCACAAGTCGACCGAAAACGTACTGACAGTGGCGCAACAGACCAAGCTGCTCGATCTTGTGCGCTGCGGGATCGGCGTTGTCGCGGTGCACGCATCGTATTACTCGTTCCTCGAATGGGACGAAGTTCACGAGTTCTACGGCACACGGTTCACCGTGCATGGTTCATCCAAGGCGGTGCTCCAAGTGCGCATGCTCGACAAAGAGCATCCGATCATGGCCGACTTGCCTGACTCGTTCGAAGTGGTAAGCGAGTTGTACGAATCGCAGCCCCTGCCCGACGACCGCCACTTGCTGGCTGAATCACGCGAGAAGGGGACCGATATCGTCCATCCGTCGGTCTGGACCCGCATGTACGGCAAGGGTCGGATCGTGACCATACTCCCCGGCCACTGGGCGGATAACTATCGCGTCGAAGACTTTCAGACGCTCATCAACAACAGCGTTCTTTGGGCGGCGGGCCGTCTGGATTGAACCGCAATCGATGCGCACCGTGATACGGGCGAGGCTTCGGATGCTTTGCCGTGGGAGCAGTGGCGTGGCCCCCTGTTTTTCTCGTGACGCAGCGGGCTCAGATTGGGTACAGCCACGAAAACTCGATCCAGGAGGGCTTATCATGACCGATCGCGAGAAGACCCGGCGTGAGTTTCTCAAAGAGACTTCCGCCGTCGTTGCCGGTGCGGCTCTGGCCAACCAGTCTACCCATGCCGCACCGGTAGCTCAGCCGGCCGATGCGAAAAGAATCCTCAACTACAATCCGAAGATGGGGTATCGCAAACTCGGAAAGACCGGCATGATCATCTCCGAGATCAGTCTCGGCGGCCACGGCGTGCCGAAAGAGTTGCCCGAAACCGAGCAAATCGACAACCGCAGACGCGTCCTCGCCAAGGCGGCTGAACTTGGCATGAACTATCTCGATACCAACATCACGCACGAGTGTGCACTCTATGGCAAAGCGCTCGGCAAGGATCGTGACAAATGGCAGATCGGGTTCGCATCGTGGCCCCAGAAGCTCACCACCGAGTACGAAAAGGAGCTGTCAACCGAACGGTTCCTCCGCGAGATTGATGGCCGACTCAAACATTACAGCACCGACATGCTCGACATCTGGCGGCCCGTCGGCGCCACCTGGGGAGAAGGGCAGCAAGCGATACCCACGATGCTCGAGATCAGCCCCCACGTGCTCGATATGGTGGTCGAGGCGTTCGAGAAGGTTCAAAAGCAGGGCAAGGTGAGATTCCTCGGCGTCTCCGCCCACAACCCCAAGGTGTTCCGCCGGGTGCTCAACGACTATCCGCAATTCTCGTTAATCATTTTCCCTTACCTGTTCCTGACCAAGGATCTCGGCGGCGACAGCCTACTCGCGCTGGCACAGAAAAAGAAGGTCGGCGTGATTGGCCTCAAACCCTTCGGGGCTGGCACCGTCTTTAACATCAAGCCGCGCGAGATCAGCGGTAAGACCGACCAGCGGGCGCCGAGACTTCTCAAGAAGATGTTGGCTGAGCCGCGGATCTCTGCCGTCATCCCCGGCGTTAATACTCCCGATCAACTCGTCATCAATGTGAAGGGTTCGTACGAACGCGACAAGCCATTGACCGATGATGACAAACATGCCCTCAGCGAGTGCGCGAAGAATTTCCACGCCAACATGACGCCCGAGTACCGTTGGCTTCATCACTGGGAGACCGTATGAGAGTCAGTCCGTCTCCGTCATCCGCTCGCCACGAATGTTTAGCTGCGACCCGAACCGTAGCGCGCGTCTGCACCGCGGTTGCCCTGTCTGTCGTCATCATGATAGGGATGATCGGTTCCATGGTTGCCTGCAGCAATCCTCCGACCCACCAGAAAAAGAGCGATCGCGTCGATGAGTCCGACACAACTGACGAAGGCATCTCCTCCCTCGGTCCGAGTGCCGCGTGCTACGTCTGCCACATGACGTTCGTGGGAGAATCGCTGAGCAAGACGCATCAGAACTCAGGTCAAGGTTGCATCGGCTGCCACGGTCTCAGCAAAGGCCACGCCAACGACGAGGACATCGGTGCAACCCCGCCTGATCGCGTTTTCGATCGTGGTGAGATCAACGGCTTCTGCCGAACCTGCCATCAGATGCACGACGTGCCGCCCGAGCAGGTGGTCGCTCAGTGGCTTAGGCGTGTCGAGGAGAAGAGCATAAAGACCACTGTAGGCGTTGATGCGGTCTGCACCGACTGCCACGGCAATCACACCATCGACGGGCAATATACCGCGTCGCAGTAATAACAGGATATAGTCGTGCTGAGTGCGGGCCGGCGAGAATACCGTCACCATCGAACCCTACCTGTATATCTTCAGCGAGAGTGGCGTCATGCAAGTCGGATATCCTAACAGAGGGACGCGGGCGTATTCGTTTCGGCGGGATGCGCTCTTTATGGTCAGCAGCTGCCTGTTCGTGCTGATCGCGTTTCTGAGCGTGTTCGGGTGTCGTCAGCCAGAGCAGGTGGCCACGCCTACGTTCGACCCGGACGAGGGCCGGTATTTTGGCCCGGTCGACGTAGCGATTTCGTGCGCTACCGGCACGGCCACGATCCGCTACACCACCGACGGCACGAAACCGACCGCGTCGCACGGCCAGATCTACACGGGCCCGATTCATCTGACGAGCGCGACGACCATCAAGGCCCGGGCCTTCAAGGACGGCATGATCGACAGCGAGGAAGCGAAGGCTTATTACGACGTAATAGGATACATGGTAATACCATAGACGATCGAACGACGGGGGAGGAACGGGCTCAGGCCGCGAAACCAAGCCGCGTGTGGCAGGGACCGGAAAGGGCGCGAGGTCGCAGGCGATTCGCACCTTGGCGCCGGCGCCACGGCAGGATGCGGCATCGATTCATCACTTCAGGGCAACCCCCACATCGGAAGGTCTAGGCGCGCAGGCGAAGGCGAGGCAAGACGTGGTCTCGGCGCTCGGCGGGCAGGGCTTGGCGTGGCGGCGGCAGAAGGCAGCATCGATTCAGGCCCCGAAGCCAAGGCCCGCGTGGAAAGGTCTGGGCGGAAGGGGGCGGGGGCGAATCGGAGCAAGATCGGGCGGAAGCTCACTCCTCCGTTGGGGCGATCGTCATAATAAAGAAATAGGGCGCGTGGCCCAGGCTTTTCACATCTTAGTCCCAACTACTCATTTCAGCGACTATTCGGAGGGCTGAGTAGACCCAGCCCGTGGAGTGTACTTGGCCACACTCACGATCGGTTTCGCGTGATCCCGATTGTTTCCGACACGTTTAAAAACAACCGTCGTCACTTCCTTTCGGTCGGGATTATCGAACACGTAGCGAATCTCATCGGAAGGCCCCCGAGCGGCCAACATGGCTGATTGGGATAGCGGGCCCAGGAAGTCTCTGGTCACAATCCACCGCCCCTTCCGATCCGGGGTTTCCACTTCTTCAGACGTGAACCCCGCCCTGACCTTTTGGGGCAGGAGATGGGGAAGGCCGATACATGTTGCGCCATCGCGCACACGAGTGGACACGGCTTCCAGCGTTTCAGGGGACACATATACCCCCGTCAGAAAGATCAACCCGACCGACTCCAGGTGCTCGAGCGTGACCCGATGGTCATAGACCAGGAGGTTGTTGAGAGGAAAGAAGAACGTCTGATGCCCGCACAGGTCCACCCCTACGGTGTCGTGTGTCATGGCTCGCAGGATATTAAACCAGACGCGGTTGACTGGCCGGGTGGGGATCAGGTTCTCGAACTCATATCCGGAACCGGGGATCAGAACCGGGGCGTTGTTGTTCTTCGAATCGCGCCGGACACGCCAGGCGCCCATCAGTGCGTCCGTGCGGTGATACCGTCCCATGTCCTCCGAATCGCAGCTGTCCGGAAAACGGATAATGCAGGTCTCCGGCCGGACGTGGGAATGCGTGTGGTGTCGGGGATGAGACTTGGCGTAGTCGATGAACTGACGGAGCAGCCGGCCATACATCGTGAGTTGGACCTTGGTACCTTTATCATAGAAGTCGATGAGGCCGGGGGCGTTCCCCACGGTTCCGCCTCTGACCTTCTTGTCGTCGTAGGCGTTGAGTGACTCGACGTAAACGGCCT
>CAYGAN010000036.1:5622-6129 GCA_964347585.1 uncultured Planctomycetales bacterium
CGCAGCCCGTCCAGTAAGCGAACTTGAGGGTGGTCTCGAACTCCTCACTCGAGTGGGGCGCCCAGCTGCCGCCGCCCCAGATATCCGGCGCCGCCCAGAACGGCACGCCGTACTGCTTGCTGGCCCCCAGACACATCGCGAAAACCACCGGCGGACAAGAGGATTTCAGCATCTTGGGGGCAAGCGTCATGCCGGCCCGTGCTTCAATGTGAAAAAGGGCGGCCCAGACATGCTCCGTGAAGATGGTTGTATTGTGCTTGGCGTGGTGCCGCTGAGCAGCGAGCATCCCTTCGTAGATGTCCTCATAAGCGTCGAGCACATCGTAGTCGCCATCTCCGTCGCGGTCGCCTTCAGGCCCCTTTGCGGTATGAGCCCAATACCCCCGGGTATCGGCCTTGTCGATGTTGTAGGGGTTGCTGCCCAACTGCATGTGTGCCGGTTCATCATAGTCGACACCGAGGAAGTTTCCGTCTGATGAAAAGGCGGCTAACGTGTCTGCGGGGATAT
>CAYGAN010000036.1:6139-20140 GCA_964347585.1 uncultured Planctomycetales bacterium
ACCAGTCGCCCAGGAAGGCGTAGGCTCCCCGGGCGCCTTCCGAACGGGGAACCGCGATCCACTCTTCGACGTTCCCGTCGCCGTCGCGGTCATTGCGGTCCGGCGTGTAGGTAAACGGTTCTCCTCGTTTAACGTAGCAATCGATGTCCTCGGAGCGATCCGGGGGAAAGTAGCTGGGCTTGGGCGCTGTGATCGCATACGGCGGCCCGGACCAGACTCGGAAAAGCGGCGTGCACCAGTTGCCCCCCTCATTCTGCATGGCCCACTTCAGCCCCATGTCGGAGGCGAAAGCGGCGAGCTTTTTCATATCGGAGGTGAAGTTCGGGACGGCATCGGCGGGGTTTGCGGCGGCGGAGGGGTCCGTATGAGGAACGATGAACTCCACACCCAGCATTCGCAATCCGTCGGCGTACAAGGGCTGACTAAAGAGAAACCGGTACCCATAGGTGTCGCATCCCACCAGGATCGGATAATCCCCGGCGCCCGCTGCCTGGGCCTTTCGGGCCCCTGGGAGCCCAAGCATCAGCAATAACAATGTTGCGTGTCTTGCTCGTATCATTTGGTCATGCTCCGTTTCGAGGCCCTCTGTCACCCGCACTACTCCTCTGTTGTGACGCGCAGATCGAGGCGGCTAACCGATGGCCTGCCCCCATGCATGGTACCACCTGCTATGTGACTCCAATAGGCCAGCCGCCAAGCAGGGAGGGGGTCGAAGCGAAGCTCTGGTGAAATGCGGCTGGTTCTGCGAGACAGTCGGCTGAACCGCCAGAAAACCGCGAGGTGCCATTTCAGAAGCCACTGATTAGGAAGGAGTTATGAGCAACAGATCTGGTTGCTGGCATTCTACCACTGAATTACGCCCGCGCCCCTTAGAACGAGCCATTATAAGGGGTTAGGGCACTCGGTCAACACGTTTGGTCACGTCTCGATACGCTCTAAGTCCTTTTCGCGCGGTTTGGCTACATCCAAACCGCGAGAAAACCGCCAGATTCCGAGGGTTGTCGGCGGGGGGCCGCTGGATGCCAGCGCCTGGGCGCCGCTGTCCACTCACAGCGCTGCCTACTTGGGTCTGGTGGACGTCGTCCGCGCTGCGAAATCGTCGATCGTTGGCTCGCCCCGCAGATAGCTCAGAGACGTCAGGAAGCGATCCGTCAGACGCATGGTTTCCGTGAAGCGCCTGTTGTCTTGCCTTCGGTAATTGAAAAACCCATGGCCCACGCCGTCGAACCCCACCAGTTCGCACCGGTTGCCTGCTTCTTTCATGGCCTTGGCAAAGGCCTCTACCTGCGCGTACGGGACAGCTTCGTCCTGCTTGCCGTGGAAGATGATCGTCGGCGGTGTGCCCCTCTTGAGGTGATACAAGGGCGAGAGCTCTTTCGCGTCCGCACCAAGACGGTCCTTCAGACCCAGCCGGCTCGATCGTCGCAGACGATAGCCAAACCCGTCCGGGGTCAAGTTGACGGCAGGATTGAACAGCACCAGCGTATTCGGTCTCGAGCTGATCGGCTCACCCTGTTTGGCACCGGTGTAGTCCTTCAACGTCGCCGTCGCGGCAGCAAGGTGTCCTCCTGCCGATCCTCCACCTGCCGCGATCCTGTTGGGATCCACACCGAGACGTCTTGCGCTGGCCCGCACCCAGCGGATGGCCGACTGAGCATCAGCGACGCAATCCGTCACACGCGCCCGATGCCTCTCATGAACGCGATACTCCGCCGTCATTGCCACCATGCCACGTGACGCCAGGTAGCGACACTGCGGGACGAACTGCATCGGCGTGCCCCGACGCCAAGCCCCTCCGAAGAAGAACACAATCGCGGCACGCTTGTCTTCTGGCTTGTGGCGAGTCGGGTAGAAGACGTGCATCTTCAGGGAGATCTCGCCCGTCCTCTTGTACACCTCACTCCGGGCACCAGAGAAGCTCTCGAAATCCGCTGGCTTGGATTCAGGCCCGGCATGGGGATGCGCCTGACAGACGGCCAGCGTCATGACGAACTCGGTGAACAGCATCTGGGCCGCCAATCCACTGCTCACTTGTCAGTCCTCACACATCACGGGCCCTGACCTAGCTCCATCAGACCGCTTCTGAGCCGGAGGTGCTGTTTGTCGCGCCGGCAAGGCAGCAACTGGCCTACCTCCATTGGAATGAGGCGTCCAGTCGCGCCATGAGGCGCCTAGTCTCTCTCCGCGGGCTTGGCTCTTGGAATCCCTCGTTTGGGCGCCTTTGCCCTCGTTCTCTTCCGATGCCATTGGCGCACTAACGGGTCGTTGGTGTCCGGTGCGGGGAGGCCCTCCAGCGTCTTGGCAAAGCGGCGGCGCGCCGCTGCGACCTGGGGATCCTGGGAGTCAGTCACATCCTTGTAGCCCTCCTCGTCCCGACGCGTCCCACAGTCCCAGAAGCTGCCGTTGCCGTCCAGCAGCCAGCGTTGGTCGCGAAGAAGTCGTGTGTCAGCATAGAAGCTGAAGATCCAGTCGCGCACGTGACGTTCTTGGCCACGGAGCACGGGCGCCATGCTCCTACCGTCGATGACATAGTCACCGGGCGGCGCGATGCCCGCCAGCTCCGCCATCGTCGGCAACACATCCGACAAGTCGGTCAGCGCGTCCACGGGGCCGAGCGGCCTGACGAGTCCCGGGCAATTGACAATCATTGGAACACGTGGGCCACGCTCCTGAAACAGGTTGCTCTTGCCGTAACCGCGTGTGCCATTATCCGCAGTGAAGATGAGCACGGTGTTGTCGGGAATGCCTAGCTTATCCAGGCTCCGGGCGATCCGACCCACCAGGTGATCCATGTATTCGACGTTGGACCTGAGCGTGTCCTTCGTCTTGCGGCCGGTTCTGCGCCCGCCCTCGTCCAGTTCGGGCGTGGGCACCCACGTGTTCTTCTTCAGATCGAAGTCCCACGACGCGTGAGTCAATGCCATGGGATAATAGACGAGAAAGGGCTTGTGTTGATGGCGCCGGGCAAAATCGATCACGAAGTCCGTGAAGATGTCGGGGCCGTAGTCCCGAGCGGTAGTGCGGAGTTGCCTGCCGTTCTTGACAATGGCAGGATGCCAATAACGCGCAGGCCGTCCCGGCAGGGAAGCGCCCTGGCCTTCGATGGGGCCGTCGAACCCGCCGCCCGGGAGTTTTTCCCACATGCACTTCTCGTCAAAGCCGTATTCCCGTTCCGTACCGCGGAGCTGCCACTTGCCGGCGATCGCTGTTGCGTAGCCCGCTGATTTGAGCAGTTGCGCGAAGATCAGGTTGCATTCGCTCAGATTCCCGCCGGGTTGACCGGCAAGCGGTTTCATGTTGTTGTGAAACCACCGGGTCCGAAAGCCGTACCGCCCCGTCATGATCTCAGCGCGGGACGGGCTGCAGATCGGCGTCGCCCAGCAAGTCCTGAACATGACCCCGCCTCGGGCAAGAGCATCCAGGTTGGGCGTCCTATGCTGACGATGGCCGTAGCACCCGATTTCTCTGGCCGAACAGTCATCGGCCATGATGAGGATGAAGCTCGGTGGCCTCGCCTGCGTCGTCGCAGCCATCACAGCGTTTGGGAAACACCGGGCCGCAGCGCCGGCTGCTATCAGGCCGAGGACGTCTCGTCGTCGTACGGTACTGTCAGCCATGAGGAAAGTCGCTCCGGTGTGCCTTGGGGGTCCCAAGTGGTCGGCGGTCTCCTTGCGGCCTTTGATGTTGCATCCCGCACACGTCTCCGGCCAGCATGTTACAGCGCTCCCCTTGGAGTACCAAAAGCCATGAATGGGTGTTCCGCTGCGACCTTCATGTGGCCAAAGCCAACAGTTCAGAGACTATCAGCGTGTTCTGGGGTCGATGATCCCGACCCCCAGAACACGCTCAGGGCTTCTGGATTGCCGGGCTTGGGTGCCGATCTGCTCGTACCACTCGGCCAGAATCTCCGCCCCTGTCTGACGAGTTGCTGGTTGGATGAGAGCGTGCGAGAAGCAGGCATGGCAGCATCACGGTGAGCCATCGCGTCAATTCGATTCGGCCAGTTCGGCGACGACCTCGTCAGGGATGTCGAAGTTGGAATAGACGTTCTGCACGTCGTCGTGCTCGTCGAGCTCCTCCATGAGCCTCAGGACGCGTCGGCCGGCTTCCGCGTCAAGCGTCACCGTGGAAGTGGGCACCATAGACAGATCTGCAGACTGGACTGCGATTTCTTTGGCCTCGATCGCTGCACGTAGCTGACTGAACACCGTCGGGTCGCAGGTGATCTCGGAAACATTGCCTTGTCGGCGCACGTCGTCGGCGCTGGCTTCGAGGGCGACTTCCATCAGGCTTTCCTCGTCCGCGTCGTCCTGGGCAACAGTGATGATGCCTGTGGGTTTGAACATCCATGCGACGCAGTTGCTGGCGCCGAGGTTCCCGCCACATCGCTCGAAAAGCTTCTTGATCTCCGCGCTAGTGCGGTTGCGATTGTCTGTCACGACTTGACACATGACGGCCACTCCGTTGGGTCCATAGCCCTCGTAGGTGATTTCCTCATAGCTTTCGCCCTCCAGCTCGCCCGTTCCCTTCTTAACGGCCTTCTCGATGGTGTCTTTGGTCATGTTGGCTGCGCGCGCTTTATCGACCGCGAGACGCAGGCGGGGGTTCGTCGCCATGTCGCCGCCCCCGAGACGGGCAGCGACGATCAGGTCCCTGGCCAGCTTACTCCAGAGCTTGCCACGGCGTGCGTCGGTGACTTTCTTCTTGTGCTTTATCCTGGCCCAGTGCGAATGTCCTGCCATGACTGCTTCCTTGTGTAGTGCATCCACCAACAGGCACTACGGGACATCGCCCATTGCCGCCGTGCCGCCGGCGTCCCGCACGGTGCGGATCTCGGCGCTGCCGGTGGTAGTAGTCGGCTGGCGCTGTGCAACCGGAGCGACCGAGGGCGTCTCGCCGCGGCCGAGCTGCTGGAGTTTGGTCTTGGTCTTCTCGATGGCTTCCACGTCCCCGCGTTCGACGAACCGTTGTCGGTTCGCCTCAAGGTGCTCTACTGCCCGCGTCCAGTATCGCTCGGCCTCAGCAGGGCGCCCCAGTCGCCAGCAGGTATCGCCCAGATGGTCAAGCATAACGGGATCTTCGTCGGGGCGCGGCCCGGCCGGATCAAGCATCCATTCGATCGGCTCTCTGGTTCGCGTCGCCTTGAGCAACCACGTGTAGGCCTGCTCAAACTGGCCCCTCTTGTAGAGGACCCAGCCGAGGCTATCGAGATAGGCGGGCGTACGGGGCCTCTCGGCGACGGCGAGTCGAATCATCTGCTCGGCGCGGTCGAGGTCCTTGCCGGCATCAGCCCAAGTGTAACCAAGGTCATTGTTGATCGCGGGGTCGTTCGGCTGCAACTCCAGTATTCGTTCCAACTGGCTCTCGGCGACGCCGCCCTGTCCGAGACGACGATAGCACGTGGCCAGGACGCGAAGAAGCACGACGCGTTCGCTGGTGAGTTTCGCCTGGGCCAAGAGCGCTCTGAGGTATCGAGCTGCCTCTCGGAGGTGTCCGGCGAGCACCTGGGTCTTGGCCAGCTCCGCGCGGAGGCGCGGGGCCGGGAACCGTCTCACAAGCACCTTGAGCACGGAGACAGCCTCGTCATAGTCCCGGGCACGCAACAGGCTTTGCGCTAGTAGTGCTTGCGGGGTGGGCGAACGATCGGACAAAGAGGCCTCTCCGCGCGCCAACTCCACGGCGTCACCGTGCTTGCCGCTCTTCTCGAGAACATCGATGAGGAGGTTGATTACCTCGGGGTTGCCCGGCTCACCGGCCACCCACTGCAGGGCAAGCAACTCGGCACGAAGGAGCTGTTTGTCGATCATCAAGGCGTTGAGGAATCTGCGACGTGTCCCTGCGAGCGCGGGTCTGTCGCGCCACCCCTGTTCGGCCAGTTCGATGGCACGCGCGTACTCACCAGATGACTGCAAGACCGCTAGGATCATCTGTTGCAGTCCGCCGTTGTGCGGGTCGGCCTCCAGCCAGGCCTCCAGGCTCCTGATGGCTTCGTCATGGCGCCCGGCGAGTTCGTAAACGTCTATGAGGTCGCGGCGGAATCCGGCTCGCTGATCTTTGAGGTCGTCGCGCGTGGCGAGCTGCCTGATGATCTGCGTGGCGCCGTCGTAAGACTCGTTGAGGACGTGGAGCTCAGCGAGAAGTCTGAGCCAGCTGGTCCTGCGGGGGTGCTCGTTGATCAGATCCGCGATGATCGCGGCGGCTTTGCGATAGTCCAGTCGCTTGAAGAAAACCCAGGCCAGCAGCTCTCTGGCCTCAGTATGGGACGGTTGGATGCGAAGAAGTCGTTGCAGATGCGCCAGTGAGTCGTCGTATTGGCGGCTGGCGAAATGGCTAGCCGCCAAATCATAGCGCGTGGCAGCGTTGTCGGAATCCGATTCGAGCAGCTTCCGGAGCAGCTTCTGGTATGCCCCAGTATTCCCATGGTCACGTAGTGCGACAAGGGCGACGCATCGGCCGAGGATTTGCTCGTTCATGCTAAGCTGTCGCAGCTCCGCCAGCTCTTGGCGCGCCTTGTCCAAATCGTTACCCCGGATCAGGTTGCGAATGAGCGCCTCTCGGGCCGACTCGTTGTGATCGTCGATCTTGAGAACAGCCTGGTAGCGCTTTCTGGCACGCAGCGGCCGACCAATGCGCTCCAGGAGCTTGGCCAGATCCATCATCGAGCGGGTGTCGATAGGCCTGAGACGAATTGCAGCTAGGTAGTGTTCGATGGCCTCGTCGTAACGATCCCACCCGTCGTACCCGCGGGCGATAATCCATTCAATAGTGTGTTGCTCTTGACCTGCCTGCTGAGCGGCTCGGCCGATGCGGATCGCCCGATCCCAGTCATGGCGCTTGAGGTAGAGATTGCCCAGTGAAACGTAGCTGGCGTAAAACGTCTTGTTCAGATCGATCGACGAACTGTACCATCGCTCGGCCAAGTCGAGCCGATTGGCGCTGAAAGCGAGCAAGCCCAACAGATACCGGCTCGCCCAATCGCCCGGAGTAGCGTCGAGGAACTCCTCGGCTTCCGCAAGCACGGCCGAGCAGGCCGCGTCATCATGCGCAATGGGCACCAGGGCCGCCGCAGCGGCGACATGCTCGGCGGGGCTGACGGTTACTGCGGCCGCGAGTGCTTCGATGGCATCCGACCACCTGTGCTGTGACTTAAGCAACGTGCTCAAGCGCCAGTAGGCATCAATGGCCTGAGGTGTTCGCCGGATCAACTCACGAAGAGTGGCCTCGGCTTCGGCTGGCTTGTGTTGCTTGGCAAGCACGTCAGCCAAGGCTAGGGCCAGTTCACTATCGTTCTGGTTGTCCCGAGCAATCTGCCGCAGAGCGTTGATGGCTGCCTCGGGCCGGCCAGCCGCCTTATAAACTGACAAGAGTAGCTCGACGGTCTCCGCGGAGCCGGACCCACGCGCGACGAGCCGACGCGCGACGCTCAGGGCTTCTTCGATGCGCCCGGCTGCAGCAAGCGCCTGGGCGTAACGAATGTGTATGTCAAGGTCGTGAGGCGCGGCCTTGGCCGCCCGGCCAAGCGCATCCGCTGCCTGACTGTGCTTACCGAGCTGCTCGTAGGTTTCGCCGATCCGTCGTGCTGTAAACGCCGGCTGGTTCTTAAGCAGGTTCGCCAGTTCGTCGTTCTGTTCAAGCGAAGCCGGCGGGTCCTTAGTGAGGGCCTCGAACCCTCTATATTCTGTAATTGCGGCGCTGAGGTATCCCTGTGCCCGAAGGACTTGGGCCAAGTGAAAGTGCGTTAGCGCAACGTAGTCCTTTTCCTGCGAGGCGTTCGAACACAAGAGGGCGGTCCGATACGAGGCGATGGCCTCGTCGTACCGGTCGTCCGTGGCCGCGATCCGCCCCAGCAGGTAGTGACACAGGATATCATCGGGGTTGATCAGGACGGCGTCTTTCAAGTAATCGGCGGCGCGGGCGTAGCTTGCCTCCAGGTAGCAGGCGAGCCCGAGCAGCCGATTCACCCGAGAGTCCTGGGGGGCCTCGCGACGGACTTCTCTCAGCGCCACAATGGCCTCGGCGTATCGTTTGTCTCTGAGCAGGTGCTCGCCGATGCGAAGTTGCTCAGCGGCTTGATCGCGGAGACCGGCTGCCCGTTCGGGCCCGCTCATGGGCTTAGCCGGGAGAGGCTGAATCTGGTCGAGTGCAAGAAAGGCCTTGGCCGGGTCATAGCGCGGCGGGCCCTGGATGAACGGCCGCGTTGTCAGGCGTGTGCTCGCCGGCGGCGGGACCTTGCGTTCGGCCAGACACCCGCCTGTTGCACAAAGTGTAGCGCCGGCCAGAACGCACGCACAAGCGACATGACGGTTCAACAAGCTCATTGCCTTGTTCACCGCGTTCGACAGAGGCGAGGCGATCGTATGGTTCAGGGGATCACCTGGTTCAGCGGGTAGATAATCAGGCCTGTAGCACCGGCTCGTTTCAACCGTGGCATCAGGTCACGCGCGATCCGCACCTCTAGAACAACCTCGACCGCAACGTAGTTGTCGTCGGCCAGCGGCGACATCGTCGGAGATTTCTCAGCCGGCAGAAGCGCGAGCACTCCGTCGAGGTCGGCGCGGGCAACGTTCATCTTCAAGCCGGCCTTGGCCCGAGCCTCAATTGCGCCCTGCAACAGCATACTGATGGATTTGATTTTCTGTCTCTTCCATTGATCATTCCACGCGGCCTTGTTGGCGATTAGCCGGGTCGTCGTCGTCAAGATCTCCTCGACGATGCGCAGGTTATTGGCTACGAGGGACGAGCCGGTCTCGGTTAGCTCGACGATGCCGCCCTTGCCGTTCGTCGCTTGATGCAGGAGGGGAGCCTTGACCTCGGTGGCTCCCCAACTGTACTCCACTCTCACATCGAGGCCCCGCTCCCTAAAGAACCTTCTAACCACGTTGACCAATTCGGTGGCCACAATGCCCCCGTCGAGATCCTCAGCGCGCTGGACCCGCGAGTCGGCGGGCACGGCCAGCACCCACCGGGCCGGGTGCGAGGTGGCTTTGGAGTACACCAACTCTGCGACGTCCACGACGTCGCTATCGTTCTCGCGAATCCAGTCGTAGCCTGTCAGGCCCATGTCGATGGCGCCGTCCTCGACGTACCGGCTCATCTCCTGGGCTCTGAACATCACGCAGGCCAGCTCCGGGTCGTCAATGGCCGGATAGTACGTGCGCGCCGATAGCACGATTTCAAAGCCTGCGCGTTTAAACAGATCAATGGTGGACTCCGCTAGGCTTCCCTTTGGAATACCCACTCGCAATATCTGCGGGTCCGGCACCAGGATCTCCTGTACCTATGGGGCTCAGCGCCGCGATGCGCCCCGACGTTTTCTTCTCGCAGACGTCTTCCTTGATGCTTCACGGGTCGGTTTCTTGTTGGCGCGAGCTCGCGACTTCTCCTTGCGAAGGGTCTTCGTCAGACGACGACGAGGCAGCCGCGAAGTCACACATCGGCGCAGCAGCGTGGTGAACGCCTGGGCATCCGCGGCCGGCACATGGCGCTCGAGGAACCCTTGGACTTCGCCTATCTCGGCCCTCGGGTCGATCAGCTCTTCCTTGCGAAGGTACTTCAGCATGTCGTCATCGACGGGAACCGCATGTCCTCCGAGGCTGTACAACACAACCGAGGCTGCCGAGCACGGATCAACTCCCGCCAGTGACTCCAAGTAACTGCGCGCTTCCCGGCGAGACATGTGCTGTAGGGCCTCAAGGCTGACCGAATGCTGACGCTCGAACACGTCATTGAGGGCTTTGGCAATGTCTGTAGCCTTTTGGTCGGCCTGGGGAAAATCGGGCCCGATGACATCGACGATCTCGCCAGGCGGAGTAACTCGAAGCTCGTTGAGATCGACCACGGCCTGCCGAATCTTGCCCAGGGCCGCCTGCGCACGCGTCTGGCTTGTGCCCCGCGACAGGATAGCCGTGATCAGTTGCTCAGTGGGGTCAGTTAGCTCAGCGGTCGCCGGTTTGCCCTCATGTAGTATCCTCTTCCTGCTCGGCTTGCTCTCGGGGCGGTGCAGCCTGCTCCGCTGGCCCGAATTCGGCCGCAGATTGCCCGATAAGCCGGATCGTCTCCGTGGCTTTCTTGATCGAATCGTCCAACACGAATTGGATGCGCGGGCAATGTCGCGTCCGCAAGCGCCTGGCAAGCAGGGCTTGGACGTGACCCGTGGCGTGTCGCAGTCCGGAGACGCTCCGGTTCTGCTCACCTTCCGGACCCATGACGCTCACGTACACCTTTGCCGTTTGTAGATCGCCGGAGACCTTGACTCGCGTCACACTAGTGAAAGCCGAGATGCGCGGATCGGACAAACGGTTAGCGATCGCGTCGCTGATGACTTCGCGAACGGTGCTGGCAACTTTTTCCACGCGAAACGGCTTCACGGAAGCCCTCGACAAGCACGCATGGCCGGCTCAGGGACACGTCTCAGAACAGCTCGATTGCGTAATCCACGAGTGATGCGCATCGGGCCAGGCGCAACTGGTCAACCACCTTATGCAGACTACTCTCCACGAATCGGCGATCGTTGGCCACCATTGCAATCCCCAGAACCGCTCGCTGCCTAGCGTCGAGAGCATCCACCTCTGCGACGGACACGTTGAATTTGTTGGCTAGCCGGTCTTTGATGCCTTTGATCACCCGCCGCTTGTCCTTCAGCGAGGCCGCCTCAAAAACCGCCAGATCCACACGTAAGACTCCAATGGTCATATGCGCGGTTCACATCCTCCGCGGCGCGCCCGTCCCCTTACAGTCGCCCTCGGGCTCTGCCCTCGCCCGGGGGCTGGTCCCCGTCCTGCACCTGCCATCCGCACAGGCGTGGACGAGCGGGCGGAGTTCGCAGCCTCTTCAGCCCGTCAATTGCCAGTTCCCCCGACCGGGCGCTACCTCAGTGGACCCGCTCGTGCAGCATCGGGGCGTTTCGCAGGCTCACAAGCGTCGGGCCACCTCCACGACCTCGTATGCTTCAATCAGGTCCTCAGTCTTGACGTCGTCAAAGCCGGCGATCTTAATCCCGCACTCTAGTCCGGCTCGGACCTCGCGCACGTCATCCTTGAATCGCCGCAGCGAGGCCACCTCTCGGTGTCGGCCGTGCTGGACGTCATCTTCCGAGGGCAGAATGATGCGCCCGTCACGAATGACGCGGACATAGTGCGACCGGCTGATCATGCCTTCCGTTACGTAGCAGCCTGCGATCGCGCCCACGCGGGAGATGTTGAACACCTCTCGCACCTCGGCCCGGCCGCGGGTTTCTTCACGTATCGCAGGAGCCAGCATCCCTTCAAGGGCTGCACGGATTTCATCGGTCAGGCTGTAGATCACGCGGTAGAGCCGGATGTCAATACCCTTTGCCTCGGCCAGACGCCGAGCGCTACTCTCTGGGACGACGTGGAAACCTACAATGATGCCGTTGGAGGCCTCCGCCAACAGTACGTCACCTTCCGTGATTGCGCCCACCCCCGTGTGAAGTATGTTGAGCTTGACTTCGGTGGTGGGGACCTCGCCGAGGGCACTTTTCAACACATCGACCGAACCTTGCACGTCAGCTCGCAGTATGATGTTCAGCTCCGGCACGGCGCCCGCCTCGCGCTGGCCAATGAGTTCTTCGAGCGAGCGGGGCCTCTGCGTCTGGATCAGGCTTGCCTCACGACGCTCTTGCCTGACCTCCTCGGCGACCTCCTTGGCCCGTTGGAGATTGCCGACATCGTAGAATCGGTCGCCGGCATCGGGCAGTTTATCCAGCCCGGAGACCTCCACCGGGGTACCAGGCCCGGCCTCCTCGAGAAGCTGCCCACGGTCATCCCGCATCGCCCTTACGCGTCCGTAGCCGGGGCCGCACACCAACACGTCCCCGCTGTGGAGCGTGCCGTCCTGAGCGAGCAGTCTGGCCACCACCCCTACCCCCTCCTGCATCTCCGCCTCGATGACCACGCCCGACGAGGGGACAGTGGGATCTGCCCGCAGTTCCAGAAGCTCTGACAACGTTGCCAGATGCGCGATGAGTTCATTGATTTCCTCGCCTGGCACTGCGGAAGTGTGGATTACATCCGTATCGCCGCCCCATTGCTGAGGAACCAAGTCTTGCTCAGCCAGCTGCCCGTACACCTTGTTGAGGTCGAGGCTGGGCAGGTCAACTTTGTTCAGGGCCACTACGATTGGTACCCCTGCTGCCTTGGCGTGATTGATGGCTTCGACGGTTTGCGGCATCACGCCGTCGTCAGCAGCCACCACCAGCACAGCCACATCGGTCATCGTCGCCCCCCGCGCTCGCATGGCCGTGAAGGCCTCATGGCCAGGCGTGTCCAGGAATGTGACGGACAATCCGTCCCGATTCAGGCGATACGCGCCGATGTGCTGGGTGATCCCGCCGAACTCGCCTTCGACCACACGGGTGTTGCGGATCGCGTCCAGCAGACTCGTTTTCCCATGGTCAACGTGTCCGAGGAACGTGACCACTGGCGGGCGCGGCGCGAGTTCTTCTCGCTGCCGAGCGCCGAACTCCTCTTTCAGACGGTCGAGCGCCGACTGTGCCCTCGTTACTTCCAGTTCCACCCCGAATTCGATCGCGATGAACTCCGCAGTCTCCACGTTGATCCTGTCATTGATCCGGGCGATCGCGCCGTGTTCAGCCAGCTTCGGGAATACGCTGCTGAACGGCTCTCCGATGGCGGCGCAGAAATCCTTGACGACGATGGGCTCGGTAACATGAGCCTTCACCTTCTTGGTCGGGACGACCGGCCGCGGCGCGGCTGGGCGAGCCTCCACTGCACGTCTGGCGTGGATTCCCCGGCCGCTGGCGGCGTCCAGCCGCTCCTGCCGTTCGATCAGGTCGCGATCTCGCCATTCTCGCAGGCGTTCGCCCGCGTCGGATCCCCGAGCTGTTCGTCGAGGGTGAACGCGATGCCTGGCGCGCCGACGCCGCTCCTCCTCCTCCGCGCCCGGTCTGATCCCTTTGCCGCGCTCACGCTTGCCGGGAATCGCAGGCGGCGATGCCGGAGCGGGCACGGGGATCTCCGGTGCCCGTGCCGGCGGGCGCGTCGGCGGCTGCCGGCGCGGACGCCTTATTGGCTCGGCCGCCTCAACGCGCACCACCTGTGGCCCCATGAGTTGGGCCGGGGCAGGTATGTTCTTCGGGCCAGCCGGCATGACAGGTTCGGCCTCGGGCGGCTCCAGCTCGGGGGGAGCTTCGGTGCCTCGCAGCGGCGCTTCCGTCCCCGGCGGGGCCTCTGCTGGCGCCTGCTCAGCCGATGGTGCTTCAGCGGCCGCTGCGACTGCCTCCTCATCAGCAACCTCGGGCGGCGACTCAGCAGCCGGTATCGTTGCCTGCCCTGCCACTGCGGCGGTTTCGGCCAGCTCCCCCACGGCAGGCTCCAGCTTCGGCTCCTTGCCGGGCGGGGTGACTGCCGGCTCCGCAGGAGCCGCTGGTTCGGCGGCCGGCGGAGCTTCTTCGGCCGTCGGAGGTGGCGCCTCAGCCACAGCCAGTCCAGCGCCCGCTTCCGCCTCAGTCTGCTCACGTCCGGTGCGCCGTGGTCTGGCGGCTTTTCGTGGCCGGCGCTTGGTGCGGAGTTTCTCCAGGTTCACTCGTTCGGCCACTTCGATGGTCGTGACGTGGGCGCCCTCGCTGAACCATTCTCGAATCGTAGCCTCCAGGCCCGCAGATAGAGTGGACATATGATTCTTGACGTCCAAACCCTCGGCCTGGCACTTGACCACGATGTCCTTGCTCTTGACACCCAATTCCTTCGCCAGGATGTGAACGCGCATCTTCTCGGACAAAACTAACCTCCGCTACAGGAAGCCGACCCCACCCCGCGGCACCGGCCGGCCGAACTTCTGCAGACCTTTTCTCTTCGCGCGACGGCCGGCAGTAGCCTCCAGCCCACAAGCCTGGCGCGAATGACCAAGGCGCGCGCATACAAGGCCGCCGTCACTGGTCGGCGTGATATTGCGGACTGAGCTCGTGCACTGCGTCGACGAGCACACCGAGATTATCCGGGTCGTTGTCCGGCGTTATCCCGT
>CAYGAN010000036.1:20150-23704 GCA_964347585.1 uncultured Planctomycetales bacterium
CGTGCCCCTGCTCGCCAGCCTCGGACGCCGGACCCTGCTCGCCGTCCTCAGTCTTGCGGCCCGTGCTTGGGTCGTCTTCCTCCGTGCTGGCGGCGCTTTCGTTATAACGAGCCGCCCCTTCATCCTTTTCCGCTGAGTCGCTTGGCTGGGCCTGCTCACGGGGTAAACGGGCGTCAGGCTCGGCGCGTACGGCGGCCCTGTCCACGCCGCTGGCCTCGTCGCCCTCGGGCTTCGATGACGCAGCGCCCTGATCCTCCACGGGCGCCTCGGGCGCTTGGCCCGACGGCTCAACTACGTCCTCTGCCCCTGTTGCGGCCTTCTCGCCTGCCTCGTGAGTCGCCGCCCCGGACTGCGCTTCGTCCTCTTGCCCGCCGAGGGAATCCTGTGCCTCATCCAACGCAGCTGAAACGGCCGCGGCTTCATCCTGCTCAGCTTTCTCTTGTTCGGCGGCCTCCTTAGCCGCCTGCATCTCCGCCGCAATGCGCTTGGCTTCCTCGCTTGCCACCTCGACGATCGTGTTTGCGAGCTCCGGTTCGACGCCCAATTCGTTGACCAGCGGCGCGACGCCGACTTCTTCGACGTCCATAAGGGAGATGATCCCCATCGCCGTCAGCTTATCGAGCAGGACGTCCTCCACTCCTTTGATCGACTTGAGGACCTTGTCCATGTCCTCCAAGCCCTTGTTGTACTCGGCGGGGGTAAGAATATCGACGTCCCACCCGGTAAGCCTCGCCGCCAAACGAACGTTCTGTCCGCGTTTCCCGATGGCCAAGGATAGCTGATCCTCGTTGACTACGACGGTAGCGCGGCCGAGCTCGAAACAGAGAGCGATTTCGGTAATCTCAGCGGGCTTCAGTGCGTTGGCGATCAGTATTTGCGATGATTCGTTCCAACGCACGATGTCGATCTTCTCGCCGCCCAACTCGTCGACGATGTTCTTAATGCGACTGCCTCGCACACCCACGCACGCCCCGACAGCGTCCACCTTGCTATCAATGCTGGCGACGGCGATTTTCGTTCTGTAGCCGGCTTCGCGCGCCAGGGCCTTGATCTCAATGATTCGCTCGGCCACTTCGGGCACCTCGAGCTCGAAGAGCCTTCGGATCAAATCCGGGTGCGAGCGCGAAAGCACGATCTTGACCTGGTGGGAACCCTCGCGGACCTCGAGAACCAGCGTGCGAATCCGTTCGCCGGGATGATGCGTTTCGCCAGGAATCTGCTCACTCCTGGGCAGGAAGCCCTCCGTTCGCCCGACGTTGACGATCAATGCGCCGCTTTCAAAGCGTGAGACCGTCCCGGTGGCGATCGTGCCTTTTCGATCCGAGAACTCCTCGAAGATACTGCCTCGCTCAGCCTCACGGATCTTCTGGATCATTACTTGCTTGGCCGTCTGAGCGGCGATGCGCCCCAACTCTCTCATCTCGATTGGTTCACCGTTGCGGCAGGCTCCGATCGCCCCGCTCTGGCGGTCGATGCTGACGGTGATCTCATCGGTCTGGCCGAACGCTTTGCGCGCAGCAGAGACCATAGCCGCTTCAAGATCGGCAAAGACGGTATCCTTATCGATGTTCTTGTCGCGGCTGATCGAATCGACGATTCGAAGCAAGTCCACGTTCATAGTTGCCCTTCCCTCTGTTCGCTTCTCGTGCGGACACTGGCGGCTCGCAACGACGTCGCCGACCCCCTTGCCCAGTTTATCACTGGCTCTCGCATTGGGTCGGCAGCGTTGTACCTCCCAAACTTGTCTGTGCCTCCTACGCCAAAGCAAAAAGTGGATCAGCCCTGGCGACCCACTTTCCGAGCCCGCTGACGGGTACCAAACCCGTGCCACCGGGCGTACGCCTCGGGTTGGACCCTCATCCCGCTAGCGCATCAGGCCCTCCTCCCTGTGCGCCGCAGCCCGCTCTCAGCGGCAGAACCCGCCCAGTGCTGGAGCGGCTTAGCTCGCACCGGGGCTTTCTCCGCTGCCATCGAGGCTGACGTTCACACCCGTCTCTCCGGGCTCGAAAAAGTGCACGCGACTCATATCCAAATAGGCCGCGAGTTCTTGGCCCTCTTCAATCTCAGAGTGCGCCTCCACCCGCGCGACGATCCGGTCGTGCGACTCAGTCTGCACGTACACATCCATTTCGTCGCCCAGGGGCTCAACTACCGACACACGCACCTGCAGTCTGTTCTCAGCCAGCTTCTGGTGGGCGGATGGGTTGGGCGACCCGCACGAATGACAGTACCGGCCGTAGAGCTCCTGGCCGCACTTGCGACACCGGGACGCCCCGCGAGGGGGCGTCGTGAATGAGATGTCTTCCGGGCGGACGCCGAGCACCATCGGCCTGTCCTCGTATTGCCCCAGACGTTGCGTGAGGCGCGAAGGGACCTGGATCTTGGCGCTTCCTTCGTCGAAGTACAAGCCGTGGTCTTCCCTGAACACTCGCCCATTGAAGAAGTTCATGGGCGGTGTACCGACGAAGCCAGCCACGAACCGATTGGCCGGGGTGTCGTACACGGTCAGCGGCGTGCCACACTGCTGCACCACGCCGTCTTGCATCACGACGATGCGGTCGCCCAGAGTCATCGCTTCTTCCTGATCGTGCGTCACGTAGATGGTGGTTGTCTGCAATCGCCGGTGAAGTTTCTTGAGTTCCGCCCGCATCTCCACACGAAGCTTAGCGTCAAGGTTGCTTAGCGGCTCGTCAAACAGAAACGCCTTGGGGTTCCGCACGATCGCGCGGCCGACCGCTACCCGCTGACGCTCGCCGCCCGAGAGGGCCTTGGGCTTACGATCAAGCAGCTCCTGAATGTTGAGCATCTTGGCGGCTTGACGGACCTTGGAATCAATCTGCTTCTTAGGTACCCGTCGCAGCTTCAGGCCGAAGGCCATGTTCCTGTAAACCGACATGTGTGGGTACAACGCATAGTTCTGGAATACCATGGCGATGTCGCGATCCTTAGGTGGCACGTCGTTGACCACCCGATCGCCAATACGAATGGTGCCTTCGGTGATTTCTTCCAAGCCAGCGACCATCCGTAGGGTCGTGCTCTTGCCGCACCCAGACGGGCCGACCAGGACGATGAACTCCTCGTCGGCGACATGCAGCGTTATGCCGTCGACCGCCTTGACATCGCCTGGGTAGATCTTGGTGACGCTATCTAAGACTACAGACGCCATGGACTTAGACTCTCGGCACCTAGCCTCTGCGCACCTTCCCCGCAACGACAAGCAGTATTATAGAGCACTAACCTTCGCTGTCAACGGTTTTTCGGCGCTCTCTGGGGCGTTCAAGCCTACGCGGCGGCCTCAACGACCCCCCTCAGGTGCCACGGGTGGACGCTGCGACGCAACAACTAGGCGACGCCCTGGTGACGCCGATGGCCGTACCCTCGCCAGCGACGCCCGCACCAGCGGGCCAGGGCCGTCGCCATTGTGCTTCGTCGGTCCCCACATCGGGTGCAGGGATGTCGTATTCCGGGCCGATGTTCCGGCTGGCAGCCAGGCCTCCCTCCAGCTTAGCGGTGAAATCATCAGCGCGCGCTGGTTCACGCAGGAGGCCCTCCCG
>CAYGAN010000036.1:23714-29929 GCA_964347585.1 uncultured Planctomycetales bacterium
GTCCCCACATCGGGTGCAAGGCTGCCACTGGCAGCTCGTCTCCAGGCGGATCAGGAATTCCCAGCGCCTGAGCAACTCGCCGCCAGCCACATTTCATCAACGCCGCCGTGCGTGATCATGGTTGGCGCATTGTTTTGCGGTGCATGTCGCGCGGCCGACTTGCCCTTCGCTCGCGTCTCGCTGATTGAGGGGGGGGCAAACGGCGGTCGATCTGCACTCGTGGGCGCAATAGAATATCCACGATAGGCTGCCGCGACGGCGTGCAGTATTTGGGTCCGGCCGTTTCGACCTTGGGGGGGACGCGAAGCGGCCTGCGTGGCCACCCGGCTGAGGCAACTGTGTCTAGTTTGCCACAATCTCAACGCGGCCGCGATCCGGCACGACGCTGCCGCTAAGTTAGTCCGCTGGTTGGATATCCGTCATGGGCGAGGCCCCACTGCTCAAGCAGGTTGGTTCGTTGCTGACGCGCGCGGGCCGCGCCCTGCATCTTGAAAGCACCGGTCGGCTCCTGCTATTCGCCCCGGTCGTCGGCGTGGTCGGCGGCCTGGGCGCGGTGGTCTTCTATCTCGGGCTCGGCCAGACTTCGGAGTATCTGCTCGGCGAGGTTGCCGGCTACGTCGAGCCCAGCGAGCAGGGCGCCCCTGCACAAGTCGCGCTGCGTTGGTGGTGGATTCTGCTGTTGCCGACGGCTGGGGGGCTGCTGGCCGGCATTCTAGTTTACGGTCTCTGCCCCGAGGCCGAGGGGCATGGTACGGACGCCATGGTCCGGGCGTTCCACCGTGAGCGAGGGCGGATTCGGTCGCGCGTCCCCTTCATAAAGGCGATAGCTTCTATCCTAACGATTGGTACCGGGGGGTCGGCCGGTCGCGAAGGGCCTATCGCTCAGATCGGGGCCGGTTTCGCTTCCTTCCTGGGCAGGGCTCTCAAGCTTACTGACCGCGAACGGCGCCTGCTGTGCCTGTCGGGGGCTGCCGCCGGAATCGGCAGCATCTTTACCGCGCCTCTGGGCGGGGCGCTGTTTGGCGCGGAGGTGATCTACCTCGGGTGCGAGTTCGAGTT
Organism: uncultured Planctomycetales bacterium; assembly: GCA_964347585.1. Classification (GTDB taxonomy): domain Bacteria; phylum Planctomycetota; class Phycisphaerae; order UBA1845; family CAYGAN01; genus CAYGAN01. The sequence continues at coordinate 24,774 of CAYGAN010000036.1, forward strand.
TGCCGCCATAATCCCGTGCGTGGTGGCCTCCATCGTCGGGTATTGCGTGTTCACGACGGTCTTCGGGTTCGGACCCACCTTCGTCGTCAAGCCGGACCTGACGTTCCGGGACCCGCGGGAGTTGCCCGTCTATCTGCTGCTCGGACTGGCGTGTGCGCTTGTGGGCATGCTGTACGTGAAGGTATTCTTCGGCGCGCGCAATCGCATCTTCAGACGACTTCGCATCCCCAACCACCTCAAGCCTGCTCTCGGGGGTTTGGGCCTGGGGCTGCTAGCGTTGGCCGTCCCACACATCCTCGGCGGCGGTTACGGCTGGATACAGGAAGCCATCAACGGGTCCATGACCGTCAGAATGATGGTCGTCCTCGTGATCGTCAAGATCCTTGCGACGACGCTGACCATCAGCTCGGGCGGCAGCGGCGGCGTCTTCGCGCCTTCGCTGTTCATCGGGGCAATGCTCGGCGGGGCTGTCGGACATGCCGCACAGGACCTCATGCCGACCGTTGTCACCGAACCAGCCGCTCTGGTCCTTGTGGGCATGGCCGGCCTGTTCGCCGGCGTCGGCAAGGTGCCCATCTCGGCGCTGATTATGGTCTCCGAGATGAGCGGCAGCTACGGCCTGCTTGTACCCTTGATGTTGGTCTGTACGGTCAGTTACATTTTCACAAACCGTTGGACTCTGTACGAGGAACAGGTACCCACGTCGGTGGACTCGCCCGCTCATCTGGGCTACTTCGCTGCGAGCGTTCTCGAACAAATGCGGGTCGAAGAAGCATATCGGCGCGACGGAAAGCTCGCCGCCGTATCACGAAGCGATGAACTCAGCGAGGTCCTGCGAGTCGTTGTCGGGACGCCGGCTTCGGCGATTCTCGTTCGCGGCGATGACGACGGAGTGGACGGTGTGATCTGGGCCGACGAGGTCAGGCTGCTGTATGACGAAGAAACCGTCTTTCCCCTGATCATCGCGGAGGACCTCATGAGCTTGAACCCGCCGGGCGTGGCTCGTGAAGATTCGCTGCGCACGGCATTGCGGATAATGAGTCAGGAGGGCCTGGAGGAGATACCCGTGTACAGCACGGAACCGGACCCGCAGATCATTGGCCTGCTTGGTCGGCGTGACATCCTTCACGCTTACGATAAACGGATTCATCAGCACCTTGATGGCGAGACGAGATAGTGTCAGTCTGTTACCGATGGTCGGCACATGAATCCGGGCGGCCTCAACGTCTCAGTGCGTCTCATCAAGGTCTTGCCCGTCCAGACTGTCGCGACTGGTGTTGGAGTGTGGGAATCGAGGGTACCGCGCTCGATGTTTTGCCACGTCCATGCGCCATCCGTCCGATACTACCTGCTAGCAGGAGTCCCCGACTCTCCCAGCCGATGAATATCGCAAAATGGCCTCTACTCCGTTACCGAGGCGATTGATGGCGCGATCCAAGAGCAGCTTGCGAATTAGGGGGAAGCTCGAACCGGAGCAGATCGATCTACTTCTCGACAAGCTCGACTTCTCCAGTCTTTGCCACGAGCGACTCGTTGCTTCACGTCGGTCCTTCAAGAGTCATCTGTACAGGACACCGGCTGTCATACAATTCACCAACGCGGATGAAGACGTGACGGTGGTCGCGGCAGCACGCAACCTTAGCGAGGTCGGCATGGCCTTCCTGCTTGGGGGCGCCATCCCCCCCGGAACCCCCTGCATCATTCGACTCACCAGCTTGGATGGCGAACCAGTCAGCGTTAGCGCGCGCATTCTCCATTGCAGAGATGTCGGCGGGCAGTGCGAGTTCGGCGTCAAATTCGATGAACCGATTGAGCTTGCCCGATTCTGCCGCGTGCAGTCTGGCTAGTCTTGCCGATGCCACGACGAGCCGCAAATGGGCCTGTGCACGACAGTCGGGCGAGCATGGTCACTCGCCCGCAGCGCCAGACCTTCGAACAAGGGAATCTCATTACGTTGCCACAGGTTTCACATGCACTTGCCGCGTGCGCGGCCCATCGAACTCGGCGAGATAAATTGCTTGCCACGTCCCCAACACTAGGCGGCCGGCCTGAATCAGGACCAGTTGCGAGAACCCCATTAGCGATGCCTTGATGTGGGCGTCGGAATTGCCTTCCGTGTGCCTGTAGGCCCGATCGGCCCTGGGCACGAGTTGTTCCAGCTTCCAGAGTAGGTCTCGCGTGACGTTCGGGTCGGCATTCTCCTGGATGGTTATCCCGGCCGTGGTGTGCGGGACGTAGCAGATCACGTAGCCGTCATTGATCTTGGCCTGCCCGACGGCGCTCTGCACACGATCCGTCACGTCAACCATCTCGCATCTTGATCGGGTCCGAACGTCGAACGTATCCATGCCTGACCACTGTACAAATCAACGGATGCCTGGATGCGCCCGTTCCGCAAGGCGCCGCCGCCCACTGTAGCATGGCGCCTTGGGGCCCGCAACCAGCCCACGCCGATCGTCCGAGCCTCAGTTCTTCGATGCCAGCACCGAGAGGCTTGCCACTTCGGTTCACGGTCCAGTTGAAACCGTCAAGCGGGCGTGGTATATATTGTCCGGCATTGGGGGCGATTAGCTCAGTTGGCTAGAGCACACGGATCACACCCGTGAGGTCACAGGTTCGAGTCCTGTATCGCCCAGTCGGATTGCGTAAGAGCCGTCCGGTTTTTCTTTCACCTCGCCCGGGCCGGTCTTTACGATAGCGTTAGTTGTCGCGTTTCAGTCCGCAAGGAGGAAGGTTCATGACGACCTGGGCATGGCTGGTGGTGTGTATCGGCGGGTGGGGCATCGGCGTGTTCCTGATGAAGATCGCCGCTGACCGTATCGGTCCTGTTACCGCCGTCGTGTTCAATCTGCCGGGGTACCTCCTCGCGGGCCTGTGGCTGATACCGAAATCCTGCTGGGGTGTCTCGCCAGGCCACCTCGCTGCGGTTGCCGTCGGTGTATGCTTTATCGTGGCCAACTTCGCCTTCTACAAGCTAGCGCAGACCAAGACCATCGCCGTGCTCTCCGTCCTGGCAGGGCTTTACGTGGCGATCCCGTTGCTATTGGGGCTGTTGATCCTGCACGAACGCCCTCGGCCCGTTCAGTGGGCCGGAATCGTCCTTGCGCTCGTTGCGCTCGTGTTGTTGACTTGGCCTGTATCCGTTGGCAGCTCACGGCCTGGATCATGACGGCGTGTTGACCGGTCCGGCTCAGTCATTGTCCGCTGCGATCGAGCGGGTCACGCCGGCTGACAGACCGTATCGACCTCGCGCATCCCCCGCTGCTGCCTAGCCAGACGCCACTTCTTGATCGGCCTGACGAAAGGTTGATAGACGATAGTCCGGCACATCCGAAGCAGCAGATAGGTGCCCACCATCGCGTATCCGAACCAGCGACGGTCAAGCAAGAAGCGAGTCGTTCGGGCGGTCGCCAGGTCAACAAACACGTTTGCTGCCCGCCGCGATAGCCCGAAGCCTTTCAGCCGCACCAACGCCATCAGCACAAGTGTTAGGTATCCGAACTTGTCAAAACGACGTTTCATCTTCCCGGTATAGACCGTCTCGTAGATCTCGCCTCCCACTGCGGGGATGAGCCCTTCGGCTACCGCGCGATCATAGAGTGCTGTTCCCGGAAACAGCGCCAGCGGGAAGTAGCCCACCTCGATCCCGCCTCGATGATGCTTCGCGACGAAGCGCAGCGTCTCGATGAGCGACTCGTCCGGCTCCCAAGGGTTGTTAACGATGTAATGCACCTGCACGCGGAGTTGAGGATACTCCGCCAGGATCCGCACTGCCTCAGCCACTTTTTCGAGAGGGACTCGCCGTTGGAAGATATCGAAATTCGTGTGCCGCGAGCCACTTTGAATCCCCATCTCCACCTCGCGGCATCCACATCGAACAAGCGCGTCGATTTTCTCCCGGCTGATCGTCGCGGGGTGCGTGTTGATCTCAAACGGCAAGCCGATCCGTTGGCGGTACGAGCGGCCGAACTCTTCGAACTCCTCGTCACCTCGCACGAAGAACGTGTCATCGACAATGCTGACCGAGTCAATCGTTGGCAGCTTCCGCTTGGCCGTCTCCAACTCAGCAATCACGTTCTCAATGCCTCGCGTACGTACCCATGGGCCCTTGCCACGGTAGAGGCGCCGCACCGAGTTGTTGCAGCAGAACGCACACGAGTAGGGGCATCCCCGGGTCGTCAACAGTCGATATCGGTTCACCGTCCCACGAAGCGCCTTCGGCGTCGCAGGTACCAGACGATCGTTCCATGCCACGTAATGTTGATTGTCCAGCCCGTAGTCGGGGAAGGGATATCGATCCAGATCCTCAACCAGCGGGCGTACGTCGTTACGGATGATTCCGCCGTTCCTCTTGAGCCACAGGTTCGCTATCCCGCTCGGATCAGCGCCCTTCTCAAGCGCGTCCGCCAGGTCGGACATCGGCTCTTCACCCTCGCCGATGCAAACGATGTCGGCGTGCTCGACGCAGCTTTCAGGCAGCACGGTCGGGTGTATCCCACCCCAGACCACCGGTGAGGGCACCCCCGCCGCTTTGATCGCCTTGGTCAGCTCGACCGCTTTGTAGTACGTATTGGTCATCAGCGCGATACCGATGAGATCCGCATCGCGAACTCTCTCGATGAAGTCCGCCAGCAGCTTCGGCGCGTACGGCCGGTGGAATCGGATATCACGCTTCGCCGTCATGAAGATCATTCGCACGTCGTGGCCACGACTCTTCAGATAGGAGCTGATGTAGCGCATCCCAAGCGCCTCGGGTGATGCGTAACTCGAAACGAGGGCCATCTTCATTCCCTGTCGCTCTCCTACTTTGGTGGCCTCTTCACGCTCACGGCTCGGCCGCGTCCGGCCGGCCGCGCCAGGCGTGAGCCGTCCCCTTCGCCATGAACACTATTGCATACTCCCGGAGGTGCTTCCGCGTCGTTGCAGTCGCCCGCGCCAGATCTACGTGGAACAGCGGCAGTCCACGCTTCTCAGCCGACTCGTCCGCCGTTCTTGACTGCTGTTGTACACACCGCACCCGAGCAAGCGAACGTGCGCGCCTAATCCGTTGGCACTCTACATCCCACGAACGAGCCGCGTCAAGTCGCACTCGGGCCCCGTCCGTCTTTGCAGCGGGTCGGCCGGATCACTCCGCTTGGGTCCGCGGCCCGAACTGC
>CAYGAN010000037.1:0-11509 GCA_964347585.1 uncultured Planctomycetales bacterium
GAATCGTGGACCTGCGCAGACGGTTCCCCAGGCGGCTCGAAATGGAGTGTAACAGTGCGGCCCCTCCGGCAGATAAGCACGTCCGCCGTATTGACTGGTGGGATCACGCCGCGCATTCTCGCATAACGGCGCGTGGCCTGCAGGTCCATGATGTCCGTTTCACGGGGCTTCCAGATGTGATCAGGCAAGTCATCCTCAATCTGCCGCTTGTAACAAGCCAGTGAAAGGTATAGCCACTTCTCGTCATATCCGATCCGGAACAGCGTAGGGTCGGGGCACAAGATGTTGGGCTCGAGCGCATGCGACAGCCCCCACCCCAGCGAACTCTCGCGCCACGCCGGCTCGGTAAGTTCGCCGTCGATGCGAATCTGTCCCCGGATGCGGCAGGCGACATAGACTGGAAAGGGCAGTGGGACGGCGGTCACCGCGTACGCATCAAGACAGCCTGCCAAGCTGGCTGCCGCTAGAATCAACCGACAACAGAGATGCCAGCCGCCGCTTGCACCAACGCTTGCCATTGCCGTCCTGTTCCTACAGGCGTCGGTCGAAAGGGCGCGCATCCTAGACAATCCGTCGGGAAGCTGCAAGGCACCGGACGAGTACAAGGCATCGCCGGAGCAATCCCGTACGTGCGCAGGGCTGATTTCATACCCAGCCACATGCAACATCGAGCCATGCCGGCGGCGCGGGTGGACACTGGCTGAACGCGGCGGAGGCGCATCTGATCGGTCCGGCATCTTCGTGCATGTGCAGTTACTGGCAAATGAACGCAGAGACCGATGGAGACGCCGGGAAGCGGACCCATATCATGAGCTACGTGCTCGGCCTGTTGCCGGCGGCCAAGCCGTTCCCAGGCGAATCGGACGAACAGATCACCATGTCATCGGCCGCCGCGCGAGGAAGATCCAAGCGAAGTGCGATCGAGCTATGTACACGATGACAGACCGATAACCTGACCCATCCGCTATGACCAAGCGTCATGGCCGGCGATCATCGGGGAAAACCCATCCTAGTATGGGAAATACGCCAATCCAACTAAGGGCATCTCCCGATCTGGCCGACGTGTCGTTAGCTTGATCGTTGAGCCGCGGCGACTTGCGACGGCGCAGGCCAGACTGAGGCGCGATCAAGGCGCCTGGCCGGCGAAGCTCGTCGATGACAACACGGAACAGGGCTAACGCCGGAGAACGCCCAACGCGCCAACGTCGCGGGGACAGGAAGGGCTCGCGCGACGAGACGGCGGGACATCCTGCTTCACGTGACAACGGGGAGGGACCAGAAAGCTTTGGTTGCCATAACTCATTCTCCCTGCTCTCCCCCATCTGGAAGCTCAGAGGGCACCGGTTTGTAGAGGCGCTCGGGCTGGGATTTAGCAAGGCCACACGACGGGCAAGTCACGCGAACGGGGATCGAACTCGGACAACCGATCCTGCAGCAGTCTGACAGTGCTGCCTATTTGAGGAGGCAAGGGATGACCAAAGTAGCAGAGGCTCCTTCGGTAGGAGTACAAGCCCGCCGCAACGGCGGCAAGTACTTGACCTTCCAGCTCGGCGGGGAGGTCTATGGCCTGGAGATCCTGAAGGTCCAGGAGATCATCGGGATCATGACCGTCACGCGTGTGCCGAGGACGCCGGAGTTCGTCCGCGGGGTGATCAACCTGCGTGGCCAGGTCATCCCGGTGATCGACCTTCGGCTGAAGTTCGGGATGGAGTCGAAAGAGGACACGGAGAAGACGTGCATCATCGTGGTGCAGATCGCCCGCGCCGGCCAACAGGTGACGATGGGGATCATCGTGGATGAGGTTTCGGAGGTTCTGGACATCGGGGCGGAGCAGATCGAGGACCCGCCTTCGTTCGGGACAAGTGTGGATACGGACTTCATCCTGGGGATGGGCAAGGTTGCTCAGAAGGTGGTGATGCTTCTCGACGCGGACAAGGTCCTGTCCGGCGGTGAGATCGCCCTGACGGAAGACGTTTCACAAACAGCGTGACCCGATTGAAGGACGGGACAGCAAAGGAGATGAGTAATGTTCCAGAACCTGACCGTTGGCAAGAAGATCGGATTGAGCTTCGGCCTCCTTCTGCTCTTGGTCCTCACCGTAGGAATTCCGGCCTTCCGCGGCCTCAGCACGATAAACAGCAAGGCCACGGACGTGATCGACAAGTACGAACTGATCGCGAATCTTACGCAGCAGGAAATCGACCATCTCAACTGGGCCAATGCAGTCAACGCCTTTTTGACCGACGAGAGCGTCACGGAACTGACCGTGCAGACGGATCCGCACAAGTGTGCGTTCGGCAAGTGGTACTACAGCGAGGAACGCACCAAGGCCGAAGAGGCCATCCCGGAGCTAAAAAGCCTGTTCGCCGAGATCGAAGATCCGCACATCAAGCTTCACGAGTCGGCCATCGAGATCGGCAAGGTCTTCCACCAGGCCCACCTGCAGCTTCCGACGGTTCTTACGGAGAAGGAAACGGATCACTTCAAGTGGGTGAATCGCTGCTTATTGTTTCTCCACGGGAGCATTGAGGAACTTGATGTCCAAACCGATCATCGCCTGTGCAGTCTGGGCGAGTTCATTTACGGGCAAGAGGCCCGTAAGGCCGCCGCATCGGATCCTGAGCTCGCGCGGCTCATAGAGGCCATCAAGGAGCCGCACGAGAGATTGCACAAGTCCGTGATCGAGATAAAGGGCACCTGGGACAAGAACGACGCAGCCGCGCAGGACAAGGCGGGCGAGATCTTTGAAAAGCAGACCGTGGCGGCCCTGGCCGAGACACAGGCTCCTCTGAGAGCGATGAAAGAGAGGGCGGCCGCTCTGACCGAGGGGGTGAGCAAGGCCAATGCTGTCTATGCGGCCCACATCAAGCCGTGCCTCCACAAGATTCAGGAACTGCTGGGCAAGGCTGGCCATCAGCTGGAAGGTATCGTGGCCCAGACGAACGCGGAAATGCTGGCCTCTGCGCAATCGACCAAGCGCGGCGTGAGCATAATGTCCATCGTCGCGCTGCTGGTGGGTCTCGGGGCGGCTGTTCTCATTGCCCGCGGGATCAGTTCGGCCCTCAAGAGGATCATCGAGGGCATGACCCAGGGCGCCGAGCAGGTCGCGTCGGCCTCGAACCAGGTCTCCCAGTCGAGCCAGAGCATGGCCCAGGGCGCCAGCGAACAGGCCTCGGGCCTGGAAGAGACATCCTCGTCGCTTGAACAGATGGCTGGCATGACGCGTCAGAACGCCGACAACGCCAAGCAGGCCAATACCATGGCCAACGACGCGGCGACGGCCGCCGAGAAAGGCGGCCAGGCAATGGGGCGGATGTCCGAGGCAATCGCCAAGATCAAGGAGTCTTCGGACCAGACGGCCAAGATCATCAAGACGATCGACGAGATCGCGTTCCAGACGAATCTGCTGGCGCTCAACGCGGCGGTGGAAGCGGCGCGTGCCGGGGATGCCGGCAAGGGCTTTGCGGTGGTCGCCGAGGAAGTCCGCAACCTGGCGCAGCGGAGCGCCGAGGCTGCCAAGAGTACCGCGGCACTGATCGAGGAATCGCAGCAGAACGCCGAGAATGGCGTGACGGTCTCAACTGAAGTGGAGGGCATTCTCGAGGAGATCTCCGGGCGCGTGGAGAAGGTCACGCAACTGATCGGTGAGCTGTCTGCGGCCAGCGAGGAGCAGGCCCAAGGCATCGATCAGATCAACACGGCGGTTGCGCAGGTGGACAAGGTCACGCAGTCGAACGCTGCGAATGCGGAGGAGTCTGCCTCGGCGAGCGAGGAGCTTTCAGCTCAGGCCAAGGAACTCAATGAGATGGTCAACGTCCTGGTCAGGATCGTCGGCGGGAAAACAGCAGGCGGCAACGGCCGTGCCACGCAGGCTCGTGCGACGGAGCGCAGGCAGACTGTCGCCGGAGGTGCCGAGCAGGCGGGGGCACTGCAGAGCCGCGTGCACCGGTTGCTTCGCCGCGACGAGGGCGCTGGCAAGCAGGCGAAGCCCGGCGCCAGCGGGGGACGCAAGGACGAGGTACTCGCTGCTACCGAATCCAAGGTCGTCAAGCCGGACGAGGTGATCCCTCTGGGCGATGAGGAGCTCAAGGAGTTCTAAGGAACGTCGCGATTCTGCCTGGATGGCGAGAGAGGGTGGCGGAGGTGAGTCCTTCGCCACCCTTTCCTCGCAAAGAGGCGGCTCTGCTACCGGCATGGGGGCATTCTGACGAGAAACCAGTGAGGGTTCCCCATCGCGCGCCGGCTGACATCGCGGAGAGGACGTCATGAGCCAGGCCGAGCGAGCCCAGTGATCCTCACTTCGTGCCCGGTGATAGCTTGCATAGTACGGACGCACCGCTTAGCCCTGGGCGGGTTCGGGCTTGCCCTTGTTCGGCTCCGTGCGACAGCTCAAGCCAGCCCGGGAAGGTGATCGAATGGCTGCGGCGGACCCTGGCAAGCCGCTCCCCCGGGAAGGACCAACCAACCCAGCAGAACGGAATGATTTCGGGCCACGAGAATGTAGTACTTCGCGCCGCCGCTGACCATGAAGCGCGCGCCTGCACCGCCGCAGGCCCGATCGCACACCCGCCCAAAGACCCCGGAAGCCGTTCGCTCCTTGGCGGCATGGGCACTGCACGGCTGCTTGAACAATGGCGAGGTTGGAGCGTCCCAGAAGGCAACCAATAGCCGTTAGGACGGTGAGCACGGAACCGGCTCTCTGACTACGAAGCATGAGCCAGCCGCTTGAAGCCATTGAAGACGTCCGCCCGCGCCGGTGCCGCTCTTGTGCGACGTGAATCCTCCGAATTCACTGCGGGCGGCGAGACGTACCGCTGCTCAGCAGTCCTCCCAAGGCACGTGGACTAGAAACTGCGCGAGGGATGTCGAGGCCACATCAGCATGCATGTATTACAGACGGGTGCTGCGTAGCAGTCCGAAGCACATCGCGAGGTGGCGGCATCTTGGGTTGCGCCGTTATGCAGGCACGGCGCTGCTCTTCTTCTCGGCCAGTTCGAGGATGGCTCGGGGAATCTCGCTGAGCGGAAGGACGCGGTCGGCGGCACTGAGTGCTATGGCCTCCTTGGGCATGCCAAAGACGACGCAACTGGCTTCATCTTGGGCAATGGTGTCCGCCCCACTGTCTTTCATCGCCCGTTGGCCCTCGGCCCCGTCGTTGCCCATACCGGTCATGATCACGCCTATGGCGTTGCCCCCGGCGTAGCGTGCTACGGACTTGAACAGCACGTCCACGGAAGGACGGTGTCGGCAAACGAGCGGTCCACTCTTGACCGCCACGTAGTACACTGCGCCAGAACGATGGAGCAGCATGTGGTAGTTACCGGGGGCAATGAGGGCTTTGCCGGGAATAAGAGTGTCCCCGTCTTCGGCCTCCTTGACTTCTATGGCGCAGAGCTGGTTGAGGCGGTCCGCGAACGACGTAGTGAAGTGAGCGGGCATGTGTTGGACAATCAGCATGCCGGGGGCGTTCCCCGGCATCTTCGTGAGGACGTGCTGCAGCGCCTGAGTTCCCCCGGTGGACGCCCCCAATGCAACGACCTTATTGGTCGTGCGCGTCAGAGCCAGACGTCGTAGGGGGGCCGGCGTCGACGGCACGTCCGCGTCCCGTTTCTCCACTCGCGCTCGGGCGGCAGCCTTGATCTTGTCCGTCAGTTCCACCGACATGTCGCCGACGGTGTAGGCCGCTCCCGGCTTGCACATCACGTCCACGGCGCCGGTCTCGAGGGCCTCGAGGGCCAGCTCCCCTCCCTTTGGCGTCAGCGATGAGACGATGATGACCGGCAGAGGATGATACCGCATCAGCTTTCTGAGGAATGTGATGCCGTCCATGCGGGGCATCTCGACGTCCAGTGTAACGACGTCCGGCTTCAGCTTTGCGATCTTGTCACGCGCGACGAAGGGGTCAGGCGCTGTTCCCACCACCTCGAGTTCGCGGTCACGCGACAGCTCACGCACAAAGATCTGGCGTACAACCGCGGAGTCGTCCACAACCAAGACGCGGATCTTCACGCTCTCTGGCCCTCCAGCGAAAGCTGCAGCAGGACCGGGTTGTCATCGACCAGGAAGCCAACCGTCTCCGGTTCGTTGAGCAAAGCCGTCCAACCGACGTCGTCGAGCCTGGACGTAACGGGTACGGACATATCAAAGACAGGCCTGTCCCCGGCAAGGGCGGTCAGGACACGACCGCAAGTGACATTCAACACTTCCTTGAGAGCATCAGTGGCCTGAACTGCCACGAGATCGTCGTCCGGTTCCATGCCAAGGACGTTGGCCGCGATTTCCGTACACATCTCCGCCGGGACTGCGAGGGCGAGCGTTCCGTTCATCGCGCCCCTGAAGCTCATCTCCGTCTGGACGCAACCGGACGCTGGTTGAGGCAGTTCCTCTTTGGCCGCCGGCTCGCCGAACATGAAGGCAAGCTTCTCGAATACCAGGCGGAAGGCCTCGCTCACCAATTCTCTTTGATCAGTTCGCATCGCGCACCCCCACGATGTCGTCCACGACCTTTTGGATCATTTCCGGCGTAAATGGCTTTCGCACGTACGCACTGACCCCCTTGGCCTTGAGCTGTTCTATGCGTGTCGTGCTGCCTTCGGTCGAGACTATAACGACCGGTACGGTTTTGAGCAGGCCGTCCTCGCACATCTTGTCGACCATCTCGATGCCATTCATGACGGGCATGTTGATGTCCGCGAAGACAAGATCGATCCAGTGATCAGCGAGGATATCCAGCGCCTCCTTGCCGTTGGAGGCCTCGTAGAGCTCGCTTACCGGTACATCCGCTAACTGCAGTGTCTTGGCGATCACGGCCCGCATGGTCCGCGAGTCGTCCACTATGAGAATGTTAAGAGCCATATGCCTTACCTCCCGGTGTCGGCTCCTGGTAGGCTGTGCAGTTCGTCCAGTCCGCCCATTATCTCGCAGAGAACCCCCTCGGCGAGACGAGTCGTCAAGTGCAATCGGGACATGACTTCGCTGGACGGGCAGTAGTTGAGCCCGTCGATGCCGGTTCCAATGCCGCTCGTCATGCTCAAGTTGTCAGCCACGTGAACAAGGTCAACCACAGACGTATCTTCCCCAGGTACAGATCCCGGCACATGGTGCCACCTGACCACTCGCACAACACACGGCGGCAGGTTCCAGCCTTCGAGCAGGACGGCGCCTACCTCGGCGTGATCGATGCCGAGAACGCGCCGCTCCGTCACTTCAAATGAGACGCGTTCTTGGAACGCCATCGCCGCGAGAGGTGCGGCATCGACCTCCACGAAGTTCCCGAGCACAAGCTTTCCGATGTCATGCAACAGCCCGGCGGTGAACGCGTAGTCTGCGCCCTTGCGGCCCAAGACTTCGGCCAGTCGTTCAGCTCCGAGGGCAACAGCAATCGAATGCTTCCAGAGTTCTCCCGGGGGCAAGTCGTAGCCTTTGACGGCCTGCCGCGCAAGCGGGGCGAACGCTGACGCCACAGCCAGTCGAAATGTCTTGTTCGTGCCCAGCCGGACAATCGCATCTCTGACCGAGCCTATCGATCGGGCGCATCCGAAATACGCCGAGTTCGCCAGGCGCAGAACGTTTGAAGTCAGCGCGGGATCGTACTCGATCGTCTGCGCGAGATCCGCAATGGTGAGCTCGGGATCTTGGAGAAGCCGGACCACCTCGACCGCGGCGGTCGGCAGCGAGCGAACCGAGCGGACGCTTGACAGGATCTGCTCTCTACGGTTCACAGCGCGACCTCCCGGTCGCCCGACTTGACGGTGGTTTCCCCGGTGGCCATGTGCAAACTCATTGTACGTGCCTTCGTCCCCCCTATGTCCTCCGCGGCGATCAGGATATTGTTCTTCCAGAGCACTTTCCGCAATATGGTGTAGTTCCGCTCGCCGATCTTGAACAACCCCTTCTCGTCGAGGAGGCTGGCGGCACCGGCCGCTTTGGCCACCAGGCGTCTCCTGACAGCGCCCAACTCAAACACCGCCTGCAACAGGGCAGGCACTCCCGTGTCGGTGAACATCAGCGGGTTGGCCCTTGCCTTCGCAGGGTCGATCTTCGAGAGCGGCAACATGCAGTGGATCAGCCCGCCAACGCCAGTGGCCGGGTCATACAGCGACAGACCAATACACGAACCAAGCGAGTGGGTGACCAGGAGATCGTCCGCCCGGTTCGAGGCTTTCATCTCCGATATTCCAACGATATAGTTCACTTCTCACGCCCAACTGTGTGCGGACGGGCTGTACTTATCCTTAGACCAAACGCACGCCGTCGTCATCGATCGTAGCTTTGCTCGCCGACCCGACTGACCTTACGGGCTCCGTCATCTGCCGTGGCCTTGCCCTATACCTCACACAATCACTGAACTGTGCGGCAGGGCTACCCCAAGCCTTCCGCCGCACAGCCTGCCTGCGATCGCCCAACAGGTGCGTCCACTGTTCCCCCGCCGTTGACGCCATTCATCCTCTCAAGCTGCGGGCAGTCACTCCTTCATATAGATCGAGGGCTCGACAGCCTTTAGGTCGCTTACCACGCCGCTCAGGCTTTCTGCGTGGCCGACCATCAGGTAGCCACCGCTCTTCAAAAGGCGATACATGTCGGCCAGTAGGTCCCTCCGGACCCTGTTGTCGAAGTAGATCATGACGTTTCGGCACAGGATCACATCCAAAGGACCTCGCATGAGGAACGGCGGAGTGGACAGGTTAATCCTCTTGAACACGATCATCCTTTTCAGGGCGCTCTTGGCCGCGTAGAGAATCCCGCCTTCGCCGCGACGGCGCTCGAAGTACCGGTCTCTGAGTACCTGGGGAACTGGCTCTAGCCTGTCCGGGGTGTACGTTCCGATTCGACACTTCTCGAGAACGCGCGTGGAAATATCCGTAGCTAAGATTCTTGTGTCGGCACTCCGGCCGTCGAGCTGCTCCAGGAGCGTCATGGCGAGCGAGTACGGCTCTTCCCCGGTCGAACAAGCGGCCGACCAGAAGCGGAATCGCCTCTGCCCCTTGCTGAACCACTCCGAAACGACTTGGCCGATGAAGTCGAAGTGCCTGGGCTCGCGGAAGAAGCTCGTCACGTTGGTTGAGATCGCGTCGAGCAACTGGACCACCTCCTCGCCGCTGTCGTCATGCATCACGTGCCGGAGGTACGTTCGGTGATCCCGGATACCGAGGGTGCGCATCCGCTTGCCTACTCGGGCACACACCAACGCCTCTTTGCCCGGCCCCAGGGAGATGCCGCTCTTCTCGTGAACAATCTTCCTGAAGCGATCGAAGGTCGCCCGGTCCATCCCCGAATCTATCTGTTCCAGCACCGGCATCTTATGCAGTCCAGTCGCTTTGCCTGATCTGGCGCACCTTCAGCACCGCAACATGACCGGTGGCAGTATCAGAACTATCTTGCGCCCCAACGTGCCACCCACGTCTTCCGATGCCAGTTTGATCCACGACTCCGTCGTCATCCGCCGGGCATCGGAGACGATCCGCCGCGGCGTGAAGGGTCTGATAGCGTAGATGTCACCGTCCCTGCGCACCCAAGTGACAGAAGCCCTTCGGCGAGCACCTTCATTCTGTCCCTTGCCCCATGTCAGCGAGGGCAGCAGGGGAGATTTCACTGGGCTTGCCGTGCTCACCCGAGCCGGCAAGCCGGACGAGTCCGCCGATGTCCAGAATCAACCCCACACGTCCGTCGGGCATAATCGCCCCTCCCGAGATGCTGGCCACCCCCTGCATGGACTGACCAAGAGTCTTGATGACGATCTGCTGTTGCCCGAGCAATTCGTCAGCGAACAGCCCAACTTGCCGTAAGTCTTCCTCTACCACCACCACGACGCCTTCGGCAGGGCTCGGCGGGGCATCTTCGATCCGAAATAGGTCTGCCAGTCTGAACACCGGAATGAGCCTGCCGTGCAGCGAGAGCATCTGACCGCGTTTGAGCACGGTCGAGAGGTCGTGGGGCTTGGGCCTGATGCACCGCACGATTGAGAGCGTGGGGATGATGTATCGTTCGGTTCCTGCACGGACGACCATCCCGTCGATGATCGCCAGGGTCAAAGGCAGCCGAAGACTGAAGACGCTCCCCTTGGAAAGCCTGGATTGAATCTCGACCTGTCCGCGCAGCGCCTCGATATCGCGTTTCACCACGTCCATGCCGACTCCGCGGCCGGACACGTCCGTGATCGTCTTGGCGGTCGAGAAGCCTGGCTGAAAGATCAAGTTGAACACTTCGCGATCGCTCAACGAATCCCCCTCGCGCACGAGTCCCCGCTCCAGCCCTTTCGCAAGGATCGCCTCACGGTCCAGACCGCGCCCGTCGTCCTCGATCTCGATGTGGATATTGCCTCCCCTGTGAAAGGCGCGTAGCTCGACGCGCCCGGTCTCTGGCTTGCCCGCTTTGCGGCGTTCGGTCAAGCTGGCTTCCAGCCCGTGATCCACCGCATTGCGCACCATGTGCACTAGAGGGTCACCGATTCTGTCCACTAAGGTCTTATCCAACTCCGTGTCCTCGCCGGACATCACGAACTCAACACGTTTGCCGGACCTCTTGGCCAAGTCACGCGCCAGCCGCGCCATCTTTTGGAACGTTGAGCGCACCGGCACCATGCGCAAAGAAGTGGCCATTTCCTGCAGTTCTCGCGTGATCTTGTCCAACTGGCCCAAATGCTGGCCGAGCTTGTTGGAAAGCCCGTCCCTGAGCTCCTCGGAGTGGCTGACCATCGATTCGGCAATGACCAACTCGCCGATCGTGTCCACAAGCCGATCGAGCCGCTCCGCGTCAACCTTTACCGCCTCCCTGACTTGCATTGGGGGTTGGTCCCGGCTAGCCGCCCTCTGGTTTCGCAGGGCCTGAGCGACATGTTTGGGTGCCGCGGTCCCGTCCCGGACGAGTTGCTCGGCGAGCAAGCTCAGACAAACGCCCCTTTTCTTCGTCACTGACCAGCGCTGGAGAACTGCGGTTGATCGACTTGGCCCGACGCCACCGCCTGGATGTGCTCCAGCAAGTAGGGCAGTGAATCGTCCTTGGCGAGCGGCCCTCCCGTAGCGAGGGCGTTGCTCAGGTTGTCCAGCAGCCGCTTTAGCGCGTCCACCGCATCGAAGGCCGCGTCGATGGCGGAGCCGCCCAGCTCCAGCTCACCCTTGCGCGCGTGATCCAGCAAGTTCTCCGCTTCGTGGGACAGAGACCCGATGTTGTCCAGCGCCAAGGATCCGGCCACCCCCTTGATCGTGTGGAACGCCCGGAATACGGCGTTGAGCGCTTCTTCGTTCCTAGGCTCCGTCTCAATGGTCAGCAAGTTGACGTCGGCCGCTTCCAGATGTTCCCTCGCCTCGGACACAAACTCTGCAAGAAGATCGACGTCACCTTCGAAAGCGCTCACTGCGGCGGCTTGCTGTTTGTCCTGCGGTTCGGCAGAAGTCCTCCGGGATTGCTTCGTTTCACTGCGTGCCCGGCGAGGGGCCAGCATCGCCAAGACCTGCTCGACAGGCTCCGGCGCCGGGCCCTTTCCCGCATAGGCCTCAAAGGCACGCCCCAG
>CAYGAN010000037.1:11519-29633 GCA_964347585.1 uncultured Planctomycetales bacterium
CACCCTCGTCGGTCCGTTGAACTTGCGCCGTATCTTCATGCTCCTCAGCAGCCTGGGGACGATCAACAACCCCCGGGTCGGCTGGGAAAGCTACCTCTTTGGCGCTGCGCCCATCGCGGATAACCTCCTGAAGAGCCGAGACAATCCGACCAACCCTCTCCAGTGCGGCCACGGCGTCGTCAACATCCTCAAGGATGACGTCCTGGATGAGCTGCGCCGCCGCCGCCGCCGCTTGCGCAACTTGGGGCTGCGACTTCTCAACCGCCCACTTGCTGACCTGCTCGAAATGCGTGTGGACACTGGCCAGTGCTTGGTAGTCGGACGGCTCGGCCAAGACGAGGGCCTCGGAGAGCTCCGCCACCGTTTTCTTGATCCCCTTGGCCGCCATCAACGCTTTCCTCTAAGTACGCGGCGTGTGGTGTTCACGGCGGTCCTGGCTGTGTGTCCCGGAGGCGTCCAATCCAGCGCGCCAGCCGAACCTCGGAGCACCCTCGGGGGATGCCGGCAGAATCATCGTCAGCGGCGACATTCTCGGGCTATCTCAACACGGTCCGGCGTGCCTCGCCCATTGGCTGCACGTCCACAGGCTGAGGTGCGCGCCAAGCCTGTGGTATGTGAAGCGCGTATCCGCTCATTATCTGACCCGGTTGCTCGCGGGCTTCCGTTGCGGGTTCGCCCCGGTTGGCCCGTTGGCTACGCACCGTCCCTGTACTCGTCCTAGACAGATGTCAGCATCGGCGCAGACGGGGCCCAACTTAAGTAACGAACCGGCGGCAGGGCCGTTGTATCCTCTTCGACGGCCGTCTGTTATGTGCGCGATCGACCGCTGCGTAAGCGGCAAGCGGAACGCCCATAGACGCTCGGCGCAAAGGCCACGGCGAGGGTCTTACTTGGCGACCGAAGGGATCGCGGATCAGCCAGCGGGGCTCGGCAAGCGCAGTGCCCGCGACCAATAACAGCCGGTTCAAGTCGCACCCGCTGTTACCGCTTGGGCCGGAACAGGTGCGTGGCTTGGCCGAAGAAGGCCTCGGCGGACTCGGCCACTGTCTCCGAAAGCGTCGGATGTGGGTGGATGCTGTCGGCTATGTCCCTGGCGACGGCGGCCATCTCGATGGCCACTACGCCCTCGGCGATCAGCTCACCGGCACCGCTCCCGACGACGCCCATGCCAAGAAGGCGCTGCGTCTGCGGGTCGAAGACCAGCTTGGTTAGCCCGTCAAACCGGCCGAGCGTTGCTGCACGTCCCGAAGCCGCCCACGGGAACCGGGCCACTTCGATCGGGCGGTCCTCAGCCTTGGCCTGCGTCTCGGTCAGGCCGCACCAGGCCACCTCGGGGTCGGTGAAGACCACGGCAGGGATCGCCGCGTTGTCGAACTCGGTGGGCTTGCCGGCAGCGACTTCCACGGCGACCTTGGCTTCGCGCGAGGCCTTGTGCGCGAGCATCGGCTCGCCGACGACGTCGCCAATGGCCAGGATGCTCGGATCGTTCGTCTTCTGCTGGCGATCCACCTTTACGAAGCCGCGCGCGTCGCTCTCGACGCGCGTCTGCTCCAGACCAACGCCAGTGCTGTTCGGCCAGCGTCCCACCGCAACGAGGACGCGGTCGAAGACCTGCTCGGACGCCTCGCCCTGGCCGCGCATCGTCACGGCGATACCGTCTTTTCCAGGCTGCAGGCTCTCGATCCTCGTACTGAGCTGGACGGCCTGGAACGTCTTGTCCAGCCGGGCACGGAGCACGCGGACGAGGTCCCGGTCGGCCCCGGGCAAGAGCCCCTCGGTCAGTTCGACGACCGTGACCGCGGAGCCCAGGGCTGCATACACCGTGCCCATCTCCAGTCCGATGTACCCCCCGCCGATGACCAGCAGCCGCTCCGGAACCGCCGTCAGCTCGAGAGCGCTGGTCGAGTCCATCACGCGCGGGTCGTCCACTTTGAAGATCCCGGGCAAAGCGGGCACGGAGCCCGTTGCTAGGATTGCGCGCTCGTAGTGCAAGTGCTCGGGGTGCCCGCCCGACGGCTCCCCGTTCTTGTCCAGCCGCAGCGTTCGCGAATCGACGAACTGCGCTCGCGCACGTATGAATTGCACCTTCCGGCGGGTACACAGTTCGTCAAGCCCGTCTGCGAGCCGCTTGACGACGCCGTCCTTCCAGCTTCGCAGCGCAGCGAGATCGACCTTGGGGTCCTGAAAGGCGAGGCCCCACTGGCGCGCTTCGCGCGCTTCGTTGATCAAACGGGCCACGTGCAGCAGCGCTTTGGAGGGGATGCACCCGCGATGCAGACAGACGCCGCCTGGCTGGGGATCGTCGCTGATCAGCGTTACCTTCATTCCCAATTCGGCAGCGTGGAAAGCGGCCGCGTAACCGCCGGGGCCGCCGCCGATGATCGCTAACTGTGTTTCGCCGGGGGCCTGACCTGACATCTTGCACCTTTCTTTGTTTGCAGCAGGCTCTTCCACACGCTGGCGCGAGGCCCGAGTCGGCTCGCGCCTAACCTTCGAGCAACAGGGCGAGAGGGTCCGAGAGGAGGTCCGCCAGCTTGCGCAGGAACCGCGCCCCATCGGCCCCGTCTATGACGCGGTGGTCGTACGACAGGCAGAGGGGCAACATGAGACGGACCTCGCCCTTACCGTCGCGAACGACCTGTTCGTGCCTGGCGCGGGCCAGACCAAGGATCGCTACCTGTGGGAAGTTCACGATCGGCGAGAACGCGGTCCCGCCGATCCCGCCGAGGTTCGTGATGGTGAACGTGGCGCCGCGCAGCTCCTCCAGGTCGATCTTGCGACCTCTGGCCCGCTTGGCCACCTCGTCCAGTTCGGCGGCCAGCTCGAGGATGCTCTTGCGGTCCACGTCCCGAATGATCGGCACGATCAGGCCGTGCTCCGTGTCAACAGCTACACCAAGGTGATAGTATCGCTTCAGAATCAGCACGCCGGCGGCGGCATCGAGGCTGGCATTGAATTGCGGGTAAGTCTTAATCGCCGCCACGACCGCCTTGAGCGTCAATGCGGTGATCGTCAGCTTGGTGGCGCCCTCCGGCCGCATATCCTTGTAACGCTTTCTCGCCGCCTCGAGCTCGGTGATGTCTGCCAGATCGAACTGGGTCACCTGGGGGACGATCTGCCAGGCAAGGCTAACGGTCTCCGCCGTCTTTCGACGGATGCCACTGACGGGCTGGCGCTCGATGGGCCCCCACTGGCTGAAGTCGGGCAGCGGCGGCGCTCCGGGTGCGGCCATCTTGGCGGCTCTTGGCGACGAGGCCAACTTTCGCACGTATGCGTGCACATCCTCGGAAGTAATCCGGCCACCCGGGCCCGTGCCGCTGACCTGCCGCAGGTCCACGCCCAGCTCGTGCGCCAGGCGCCGCGTTGCGGGACCTGCGGGCACGGGTCGGCCGGCAGGCTCGGGCGCCGGTGGTTTGACGTCGGGCGGGGGTTCGGGCTCGGGGCGGACCGGTGCGGTGGGCTCAGCCGGAGGAGGTGATTCTAGTTCCGCCTTGGCGGGTGCTTCTGTGAGCGGCTCGGCAACCGCTGGGGTGGGCGCCTCGTTCGTCCGCGCTGCCGGCGCCGCCACGTGCGCCTCAGCCACTTCGGCCGTCTCGATCGTCAGCAGCGCCGCGCCAACGGAAACGCGGCTGCCCGGCTGAACGTGCACCTTGACCACGCGCCCCGCGTGCTCGCAAGGCAACTCGACGACGGCCTTGTCGGTCTCCAACTCCAGGACGCTCTGGCCGGCTTGGATAACGTGGCCCTCTGCCACGAGCACACTGACCACGTCCGCGGCCTCGACGTTCTCGCCCAACTCCGGGAGTTTGAAATCGATTCTCATGGCTGTCCGTCCGAGATGAAGCCGGCCCCGCCGCCGCGCTCGCACGTCGTCGCCGGCATCCTACGCAACGGCCGGGTCAGGCTTGTCCGGGTCGATGCCCAACTCCTCTATCGCCTGTTCCACCGTCTTCTTGCCGATCTGACCGCGCCGCGAGAGCGCATCGAGCGTTGCAACGGCAATCGACTCGGCATCGACCTCGAAGAACCGCCGCAGCGCCTCGCGCGAGTCGCTGCGCCCGAAGCCATCGGTACCCAGTGTGATCAGGCGATCCGGGACCCACGGGGCGATCTGCTCAGGGACTAGGCGCACGTAATCGCTCGCGGCAATGAACGGCCCGTCCAGGCCGTCCAACATTCGGCACAGGTAGCAGGTCCGAGGCTTCTGCGTCGGGTGCAGCATGTTCCACCGGTCGACCGCCAGAGCATCTCGTCGCAGTTGTCTGTAACTGGTCACGCTCCATGCGTCGCTCGAGACCGCGCAGCGCTGAGCGAGGATGTCCTGAGCCCGCAAGACCTCTCTGAGGATCGGGCCGCTACCGAACATCTGGGCCCTGGCCCGGCTGCCGGGTGCGTCCACGCTTCGGACGCGATGCATGCCGCGGATGATCCCTTCAGCCGCGCCCTCGGGCATCGGCGGCATGACGTAGTTCTCATTGTAGAGCGTAATGTAGTAGAAGACGTCCTCCTGTACCTCATACATTCGACGGATGCCGTCCTGAACGATGACGGCTATCTCATAGGCATAGGCGGGGTCGTAGGGCAGCAGGTTCGGGATGGCGCCGGCCTTCAGGTGGCTGTGCCCGTCCTGGTGCTGCAGGCCCTCACCGGCCAGCGTCGTGCGACCGGCGGTGCAGCCCAGCAGGAAGCCCTTGACGCGCGAGTCGGCGGCCGCCCAGATCAAGTCCCCCACGCGCTGGAACCCGAACATCGAGTAGAACAAGAAGAACGGGATCGTGTTCACGCCGTGCGTGGCATAGGCCGTTCCAGCCGCAATGAACGAAGCGATCGATCCGGCCTCGGTGATCCCTTCCTCCAGAATCTGCCCGTCCTTGGCTTCGCGATAGTAAAGCAGTGCCTCGGCATCCACCGGCTCGTAAAGCTGCCCGACGCTGGAGTATATCCCGCACTGGCGGAAGAGGCCCTCCAGCCCGAACGTCCGCGCCTCGTCGGGGATAATCGGCACGATCAACTGGCCGATGGAAGGGTCGCGCAACATCCGGCCGAACATCCGCACGAACGCCATCGTCGTGGACGCCGCCCGGTCCCCGCTGCCTTTGAGAAACTCGTCGAACGTGGCCAGCGGCGGCGCCTCGAGCGGCAGGGCAGCGGGCGATCGAGACGGAAGGAACCCGCCCAGGGCCTCACGACGCTCGTGCAGGTAGCGCATCTCCGGGCTGTCGTCGGGCGGGCGATGGAAGGGCGTCTTGGCCAGGTCCTCGTCGGAGATCGGAATGCCGAAGCGCGTGCGGAACTCGCGGAGCTCCTCCTCGTTGAGCTTTTTCTGCTGGTGCGTGACGTTTCGGCCCTCGCCGGCCTCGCCGAGCCCGTAGCCTTTGACCGTCTTGGCCAGGATCACTGTGGGCGAGCCACGGTGCTCGACGGCAGCCTTGTAAGCTGCGTACACCTTCGCGGGATCGTGACCCCCGCGACGCATCTTGCGAATCTGCTCGTCGGTAAGCTGCTCGGCCATGCGGCGCAGTTCGGGAGACGTGCCGAAAAAATGCTCCCGGGTGTACGCCCCGGATTCCACGCTGTACTTCTGGTACTGCCCGTCAACGACCTCGCCCATTCTCGCGACCAGCTGCCCGTCGCGATCCTTGGCCAGAAGCGGGTCCCAATCGTCGCCCCAGATTACCTTGATCACATTCCACCCGGCACCGCGAAACGCCGCCTCCAGCTCCTGGATGATTTTGCCGTTGCCCCGCACCGGTCCGTCCAGCCGCTGAAGGTTGCAGTTGACCACGAAGATCAGATTGTCCAGCGCTTCGCGGGAAGCCAGCGTGATGGCCCCGAGCGACTCCAGCTCGTCCATCTTTCCGTCACCGACGAAGCACCACACCCGCGAGCCGGAAGTGTCCTTGAGCCCCCGATCCGCCATGTAGCGGTTGAAACGCGCTTGGTAGATCGCCATGATCGGCGAGAGCCCCATCGAGACGGTCGGAAACTCCCAGAACGTGGGCATCAGCCACGGGTGCGGATACGAGGCCAGCCCCCTCCCGCTGCGCAGTTGCCTTCGGAAGTTGGCCAGGTCCTCTGCGGTCAAGCGCCCTTCCAGGAACGCCCGCGCGTACACGCCGGGGGCTGCGTGGCCCTGGAAGTACACCTGGTCTCCGGCGAACTGGTCGCTCCTGGCACGAAAGAAGTGGTTAAAGCCGACCTCGAACAGCGTTGCGGCCGATGCATACGTCGAGATGTGCCCGCCGATGGTCGCGTCCTCCCGGTTGGCCCGCACGACCATCGCCATGGCGTTCCAACGGATGATGCTCTTGATGCGCCGCTCGACCTCCCTGCTGCCGGGATAGGGTGGCTGCTCGTCGGCCGGAATGGTGTTGATGTACGGCGTGTTGGCCGTGAAGGGGATCCTTACACCGCTGCGGTACGCCGTCTCCTCCAGCGAGGTGAGCAGGTAATTGACACGGTCCGGACCGTGCCGACTCAGCACGTCCTCCAGCGAGTCGAGCCATTCCTGGGTCTCGGCCGGATCTATGTCACGCGCGACCTTCGTACTGGCCTCATCCGGCATGGGTCAACCCCTTTCGTCGCTACCGCCGCTAATGAGATTATCGAACATGATGCGTGTCTGAATTGAGACACACGCTTTCTTGTCCAGCCCGACGCCTGCACACCATTCTATGCGGCAGCGCCGGCAGAATCCCCCGCTCCCTGCTGGCCATTGGCCCTTGCACGCGGCGACGCCTGTTCCTAGGCTAGCTGCCCGTTAGGAGACTTTGCGAGGAGATCAAATGGCGCCTACGGACGTTGCGAGAGTGGGATTCGTCGGATGTGGGAACCACGCGAACGCCCGGCTCTATCCCGCGACAAAGCTGGTCCAAGAGATCGATCTCGTGGCTGTTTGCGATCTCGACCGCGCAAAGGCCGAGGCGACGGCGAAGCGCTGGGGCGTCCCCACGTTCTACACGGACCTTGACGCGATGCTCGCAGACGAGCAGCTCGACGCTGTGGTGATCTGCGGGCCGCCCCAGATGCACGTGAGCGTCGGCAAGCACTGCCTGGCCAAAGGCCTGCATATCTTCGTGGAAAAGCCCAGCGCGATCACATCGCGCGAAGCGCAGGAGCTCGCTGATACCGCCGCCAAGTACGGCAAGAAGGGCGTGTGCGGATTCATGAAGCGCTACAGCTGCGGCTACCGGGCGGCCAAGAGCATTCTCCGAACAAAAGAGTTCGGCCCGGTGAACATGGCTGAGATACGCTTCTCGCAGGGCCCGTATCCCAAGATCTGGGGCATCGAAGAGAACATGCGGGCGTTTCTGATCGGCCAGCTCGTCCACATGTTCGACATCACGCGCTTCACGTGCGGCGACGTCGAGCGTGTCTTCGCAAGGCTGCATCAGGTCTCCGAGGACATGGGCACGTTCGCCGTGAACCTGACCTTCGCCAACGGTGCTGTCGGTCTGATGAGCCTGAACGCGCTCGAGTCTGACGGTTGGCACTTCAACGAGGTCTTTCACGTGACCGGCTTCCGCGAGTGGCTCGAAGTCGAGGACATGCTTTACCTCAAGTACCACCCGCTGAAGGGTTGGCTGCCGGACGCCGTCCGCGCCGAGCGCGGTCTGAAGAACCAGACGCTGCACTGGCAGCCCTCGCTGAGCCTGGAGAACCTGATGCTCGACTCCGCGGGCTACAGCGGCGAGCTACGGGACCTGGCCGTCTGCGCGAAGACGGACGCGACGCCCGTCGCGTCGCTGGCCGACTGCGCCGAGGCCCTCCGCATCGCCGAGGCGATCTGGCAGAGCACCCAGACCGGCCGGGAAGTCGCAGTCAAGCAGTAGTAAGGAACACGGGATACGACCATGATCAAACTGGCACTTATGGCAGGCACGACGGTGTTCCATGGCTTTTCGTTCTCGGGGCTGATTAACGAGATCGACGAGCGCGTGTTTCAGCGGAGCAAGTGGCCGATTTACAGAAACCGCTTCCGCGGCCGGGCGAAGATCACCCACGCCTGGAGCACCGACGTGGCCGGCACGAAGCGGCTCGCCGCTGCGGCCGGCATAGAGCACGTCGTCAAACACCCGCAGGACGTCCTCGGCAAGGTTGACGCGGTGATCCTGGCCGACGATCTGAAGATGACGCACCAGCGGACCGCGCCTGTTTTTCTCCGCGCAGGGCTGCCGACCTTTGTCGATAAGCCTCTCGCGCCCACGTGGGCGGAGGCAAAGGCTATCATCAAAGCCGCCAAGACCAGTAAGACACCGCTGATGTCCTGCTCGGCGCTTCGCTTCGCCGCGGAGATCGAGGACAAGGCGGCGATCGCCGAAAAGGTCGGCGAGATCACCGCGTGCACTGCCGTCGGCGTCAACGAGCTATTCTTCTATGGCATCCATCCGATGGAACTGATGGTCACGGTGATGGGCAAGCGCGTCAGATCGGTGCGAAACGTCGGCGCGAAGGGCAAGGCCGTCGTCCGGGTCCAGTTCGCGGACGGAAGGATGGGCGTGCTGCTGGTCTATGAAAAGCAGATGGCCTACACGCTGGAGATCACGCTCCACGGCACCAAGGGCCACCTGCGCGTGCCGATCTGCGATTCGCAGGCGTTCTACGGCAACATGCTCGCGAAGTTCCTCGACATGGTCGAGACGCGCGAGCCGCCGATCCCGTACGACGAAACCCTCAACATCATCCGTGCGCTCTTGCTGGCCAAACGCTCGGTCGGGACCGGTAGAGAGTACGCAGTCTGACGCTCACTTCGGCTTGAAGTACAGATCGCCGAAGATCTCCGGCTTATGGTGGTGGTGGAGCTTGCCCTTCGGGGAGAAGTGCGAGCGCTCTGAATGACGGGCCTGTGGGTTCTCAGGATCCCGAAACGTGGTCGTGTAGCGCATGACGTTCATGCGCCAGCGCGCCCCGGCTTTGGGGGGCTCGGCGTCAAAGGAGCTGAACGGGAATCGCACCTCGGCGGACCACATCTTGTCGGCCTTGCGAATGGCCACGTCCCAGGCGGCCTTTGGCGCGTACCGATTCCGCGTGAGCGTCTGGAACTTGTGCGGGACCGTATCGAAGCAGAACTGCCAGTACCGCCAGACCTGCGCGCCCGGATCGAGGAAGATCTCGAAGCCGTCGTTGTAGTAGATGTCGTCGATGCGGGGCAGGTCGGTCTTGAGCAGGTTCATGTCCGGCTCGTCGCATCGCAGGGCCAGGTACAATGCCTCGTTGTCGTACGCGACCTGCATCCAGGAGCGCTTTCGCAGCGGCCTGGATGGGTCATGGGCGATGAGCTCGAACGGCTCGATGCCCTGCCATTCCCGCTCGTCGATGACGCCGTCAAGCTTGATGCCGCTTCGGAACGGCACGTCGTAGCGGCTCAGCTTCGTCGGATCGACGTCGGCCAGGCTGGGCTTGACGGCCGGCCCGTGCTGGACGAAACGCTTTTGCCGCTGGGACGTCTTCAGTTCCGCCAGCTTCGCCCACGCAGCGTTGTTGTGCTCGTACAGCTCGTCGATGGCGTCGTGGCGGTCGATGACGGCGCCGATCGTCTCGACGCCCCCGGCCACGGTCCACGCGATTGGGACATCGACGAAGCTGGGGGCGAGCCGTTGCGGCGGGTCGATGCGATCGAGCACGGCGCTGGCCAGGACGACGTCGCGTCCGTCCCTGCGGGTCATCAGCTCGACCGTCGCCTTGGCGGCCGGCTTGGTGCCGATGTTGTGCACACGTACCTTGATGCTCACGCGCTCGCCGGGCGAGGGATGCTCTTTCGAGATCATGATGTCCCGCGGATCGAGCCCCAGGTCCGGCCTGGGCCGCCACGGTGGCGCGGGGCCGCTATCTGCTGTCCGCGTCAGCTCCAGGAGCATCGTCACATTGCGAGGCAGCTCGAACCACACGGTTGTGCCCCGCTCGACCTCGACGCGATCGGAGCGGCTGAGCGCGTCCATCTTTCCGTCTTCGTCGGCGTCGGGGCCGAGCTGCATCTGATAGGTCCCCTCATCGAGCGTGAATAATTGGGCGCCGATGCGCCGGGCTTGCGGCGCGAGATTGGCCAGCGCCACGCGCAGCCTCTGCTGACCGTCCTCCAGCATGAATATCCCCGTCTGGTAGCCGGTCTCTTTCCACACCACGGACGGCGGGGGGTAATCGACCCAAGGCCAGTTGACCGAGTTGGCGAGGTCCCCGCCGTCGCGGAAGCACCGCTGCCCGAACGTCATCGTGCCATAGTGCTTCTGCCACCATGCCGCGGCGTAATTGGCCAGCGAGCCGGCGTACTTGAGCTTGGGCACGACCTGGGTGAAGTAGCTCTCGCGGAAGCTGACCGCCCGCCGATGGCCCCGCTCAACGATGCCCTTATCGATCCTGGCGAACGGGCCTCGCTCGATCTTCTTGCCGAAGAGCTGGCCGAACTTGGCGTCGAACTGCGTGTCGCCGGTGAGATAGTAGTACCAGTTTGCAAAGTGCCCCCAGCCGACGTCGCGCGCCCAGCGCGTGCTCGCCGTGCCGTCTCGCCATTCGGCCGGAAACGTGTACTTGGCGGGCAAGCGATCGGGCGGCAACGGTTCGCCCTTGCCAACGGGCGGGCGGGCATACGTCGAGAAGAACCGCAGCATCTCGCGCAGCGGTTCGATGTACTTGTCCTTGCCCGTGACCGCATAAGCGATGACCAGGACTTCGTGCAGACGGGTCTGGTACCACAGGCTGCTGAAGTCGTGCGAGCCGGCCCCCCACCAATTCCGCGTGTACCCGCCCGGCTGGCCCGTTTTGAACGTCACCTGCCCGGGCAGGACGCCCGGCGGCTTGCCATGGCCCTCCGCCATGGCGTGCTTGGCCCACGCGTCGGCCCATTCCGTGAAGTACTTCATCAGATAAGGGTCGCGGTTGTACAGCAACAGGTGCATCATCGGGATCCACGCACGGGCGTTGATCGGACTGTCCTCGTCGTAGAAGGGCCAGTCGCGTAGCTGCTGCGAGCCGAAGTACGTCGAGCGCATGTGCCGGTCACCTCGCGGCGTCACCCCGGTCCAGTGCTCGACGTTCTTTGCCGTTACCATCAGCCGCTCGATCAACCGCGGGCTGCCGAACTCCTGATAGAGCAGCACCGGGTTCGTGTACGAGATCGGCTCGGGGCCGTGTTCGGCGTCCGTGGCGACAAAGACATAGCCGTTCTGTACGTTCGGGTTGAACCAGCGGTTGTCCGCCAAGCGGTCGATTGCCCGTTGGATACGTTTGTCGTCAGCGGCCATCATGACCCCCGGCCAACCGACGATCATCTCACAGTCCTCGCCCCATCCGAACCCGAACGTCCCGTTCGCGCGCTGCCGATCGATCCAGTAGTAGATAATGTCGCGCCAGGCGCGCAGGCCGTCTGCGTACCGCCTGGCCCACTGCGGCGCGTCCGGGACGGCGGCGGATTCTGCCGCCACCTGCCGCAGGGCGATGATCGACTCGACGATCGCCTCGCGAGCCGTCAGCAGATCGGCGGGGACCGCGTTGGTGCAGAGGACCGGCGAATCGGCGTGGCGGTCCTGGATGCGGTACGCCTTGGCCTTGTCGGCCTGATCGGCGTTGAAGGCGACGAAGAGTTTGTCGGTATCGTCCAGTACCTTGCGCGCCCGGGCGAGCTTCGGGTGATACGGGTTCTTCCTGGCGGCCTGCTCGATTGCCGCCTCGAGGATTACGTGGAGCTCGTAGTCTTCGATGCCGTCGCGTATCGCCTCCCACCGGACCGAGTCCAATAGTCGCCCGCGCCCGGGCCAGAGCAGCACGCCCCACGTTCGAAAGCCGGTGCCGTGAATAACGAAACCATCCTCCCAGCGATCCACATCGCGGTGGGCCCACTCCGCCACGCCGTACAATAGCGCTGCCTTGATACGGTTCCTCCACAGGTACCAGAGGTACATCCGCGGGAAGTAGGGGGTCATATCGACGGATAGCGCGTGGTGGATGTACCACGACACGCCGTCGCCGGCCTTCATCCGTTCGTGCGAGAATTCCGCTATGTCTTCCAGCCGTGTCGCGCCGTACGTGCGCGGACAGATTCCCCACTCGTTGATCAGCCCGCTCCAGGTCGGCGTGCCGCCCTTGCCGAAACTGGAAAACGCGCATTGCCTCCTCAGCTTCGGCGTCCATTCCATGAACTTCTTTGCTTGATTTGTGACGCGTTGATTGCCGGGTGGGGGCTCATCTCCCACCGTCACGGCGAACTTGTCCAGCCAGCCCTTTTCCTCCAGATACTTCTCGAAGAACTGCCAATACTCCTTCTCCGAGGTCGGCCCGCCCTGCAGGCCGAACCGGGGCCCTTGCAGAACGCCCACGAAGGGCAGGCCGCCGTCGAGCAGTCTCTGCGTCCACTTATCGAACGCGGCCAGGTACTCCGACCAGGACAGCTTGGCCAGTTCCTTCTCGTAATCCTCCATGACAAACGCGCGGCCCGGCGAAATGCGGTGCCGGATGAACTGCTCTGCGGTACCTGCGAGAAGTCGCTGGCGTTGCCGAGGATCGCGCAGGGCGTCCCTTAGGAAGCGCCCCGTGCCCCAGATGGCGAAGTAGTGCGTCTTGAACGTCGTCTGCCTGGGCAACGTCACGTCCCAGACAGTGACCTCAATCGGCAAGCGCGCCACCATCTTTCCGGCGCAGGAGCACAGCACCTGACCACGATAGAGGCCCGGCGCAACGTCGGGACCGGCGTGAACGGTGAGCCACGTTGGCCGAGCCTGGCCGGCAGCCACCTTGAATGGTCCAGGCGGCAGGAGGACATCGGCAAACTCACTGTTCACGTAGGCCAACGGATTCACCGCGATCGCATCGGCCGGCAGAACTGCTCCTTCGTGGCTGCGCAGATTCTCGATCGTTACCTGCACGTCCCGCAGCACGCGATCGCCGTTGCTGCGGACAATGACCTGTCCGGCTTCGTATTCGTTGCGTGCCAGTTGGATCCGCAAGGGACCGCCACGCTTGAACGGTGACAACTCGTGCGGACCTGTGGCGTCGCGCCGCACTTTGACGAGGGCGGTCTCTGCCCACAGAGCCACCTGTGGCTTGCTCGGAGGCACCGGATGCTTGCCACGGCTGAACAGCCGAAGCTCCGCCAGGGCCACCTCTGCGCCGACCTGTGTGCAGTGCAGCCGAAGACGACTGACCCGGAGTGGCTCGGGGAACGTGAACGACGTGCTGAACCACTGCCGCGGAACGAACAAGATCCGGCCATCTTCAAGGTGCAGTTCCAGAACCGTGCGCCGCGCGTAGCCGGCGCCCTGCCAGACCATCTCGATCCGCTGCACAGGGCGGGCGGGCCTCAGCGTCGCCTCGATCCAACTGTTCTGGGGTTCATCCGGCCGCCAGGCGGTTTCGGGACGGCCGTCGGCCGCCGCCCCGGCATCGCCCGAAGAGCACCGCATCGTCAGGGCCCCCGGGATCCGCTGCCAATCGAAATCCGGCGTCTGCTCGTCCGACAGCGCCGATACAATCCCGGCCGACGGGCCAAGTTCGCCGAGGATGCGCAGCTCGTGGATCACAACGCCAGCCTGCTCCGCACGAATGCGTGGGAATTCAAACCGCAGCGCATCCAGCGTGATCGGCTCTTCCCAGACGAAGCGGGGTCCCGTCTCGGGCCAGGTGAACGTCGCCCCGTGCGTCCGCCAGCGCCCCTTTGAACGTACCGACAGTTCGATCTGGGGGGAGCGGTATCCCGACTCGATCTCCACGCGACGTACCACCGCCGGCAGCGGCAGCGTCACGTCGAGGGTGATGACGTCTTGCTTGCCTCGCATCGTGTACGGCCACGCCGACCAGTACGTCTCGGGATCATCGTCGTTGATGTTCACGGCTCCGTGGGCCGAGTCCATCTGCGCCGACGCTCTGACACCGGCCAGCGGCGCCAGATTGACCAGAGTCTGCTCGCCCGCTTCTGCCACCGGGGCGGCCAGGATCAGAACGGCCAGTTGGCTCGTAGCCGCGAAGAACGCACGGACGTGCATCAGAGATCCTCCCGCTGCCATATCCCGATCAATCAAGCCGTCGGACAGGCCTGGCTTCCCCCGGCCATCGCCCTCGGTTCGCCAAGCCTACCGGGTCTTGTACCTGAACGCGCACGACAAGACCATCGCCCACCTGACCGACAGACGAGCACGCAGCGCGCTTCCCGACGCGATCCAGGAATGGATGCCCGGCTCCGACCGCTCCGCCAGCAGCCACCGCTTGCCCGCCGATGCCCGAATACCTCCAGCCGCGAGTGCTGCAAATGCTGCCTGAACCCGCTCGGACCGCGCCCCCGGAAGTGGCGGCCGGACCGGGCGCGCCTATAATAAGTCACGTAGGGAACCGGCGAGAAGGATGTTGAGCTCCTCGCCCCCACGGTTTTGGGCCGGTGTTGGCAGGCTTTGGTCGCGGCAGGAGCGGCCCAGCCGCGCCAAAGACCATATCGTATGAGCGCACCTGAAT
Source organism: uncultured Planctomycetales bacterium (assembly GCA_964347585.1). Classification (GTDB taxonomy): domain Bacteria; phylum Planctomycetota; class Phycisphaerae; order UBA1845; family CAYGAN01; genus CAYGAN01. The sequence goes on from CAYGAN010000037.1 coordinate 25,953, forward strand.
GGCGTGCTGGCTCCGATCAGCGTTAGGCTACGGTGTCGGTTCGCAGCGGACGGCGCAATCGCCCGTTGCGCCGAGCGTCACCGGGCCAATCGGGCTGAGAACAGTCACGTTTGCGATTCAGGCATGTCCTGAGAAGGGAGGATCGAGATGGGCGGAAACAACGGCACTCGGCACGTTCCAATCCTGACTGTCACCCTACTGGCAGTGGCGGGACTTCTCTATGCCGCGGAACACCCCGCGGAGCACCCCCGTGGCGGGGAGCATCCGACGGAGCATCCCGCCGCCAAGAAGCCCGCTGCCCTGACTAAGGAGGACCTGGCAGACGCTATCGAGGCGTACGTCAAGAAAGACGCTGCGCTCAAGGGCGGCTACTTCCTGGTTTATGATGCCGCTTCAAAGAAGGCCCTGGTCCTGTCGCTGGACAAAGTGCACAAGGACCGGCTCTCCAGGGTTGGCAAGGAAGTGTATTTTGCTTGCGCCGACTTCCGGACCCCGGCGGGCAAGGTGTACGACCTGGACATCTTCATGAAGGGGCCCGCCAAGGATCGTCTCCAGGTCACAGAGATAGCGATCCACAAAGAGCAGGGCGAGCCGCGCTATACCTGGCACGAAGAGGGCGGAATCTGGAAGAAAAAGCCCGTGACACCGCCCGAGAAAGCCAAGAAAGAGCATTCCAAGCGTGAGCATCCGACCGAGCATCCCCGATAGGATGCCGTTTCTGAAAACGGGCTTCGGCGGCGGAGCAAGCTCTACCTGCAGAGGAGACACGGAGTGGCAGGTCACGTCGTTGGAAGGACTATGATCGTTGTGGCGGCCCTAACCTGGCCGAGCGCGCTCACCTCCCGTGCGTCGGCGTCCGAGGCAGGCGTGGGCGGCCAAGTGGGCCGGGCTTTCGAGATCACGTACAGCTTTACGGTGCGCCAGATCCCCGCCGGTGCCAAGCACGTCATTGTGTGGGTGCCCGTTCCCTCGTCGAACGCCCAACAGCACCTGGAGAACTTGCGTGTCCACGGCGAGCGGCGCTATGCCGTACTGATCGAACCGGAGTACGGCAACCGCTTCATCCGCTTTGAGTTAACCGGAGCCGTGCCGGCGGGCGAGGGCGATGGAACTGCTACCGTGACCTTCCGGGTCACGCGGAAGCCTTACCAGACGCCAGCGGCGGCGGGACTTGCTCCGGCCGCCTCGCAGGCAAACCTGGCCAGCTTTCTCGCCCCGGATCGCCTGATCCCCATCGACGGAAAGATCGCCGAGGAGGCCAGACGCGTCGCAGGCGATCTGGAAGCGCCGTTCGCTCGGGCGAAGCGCCTCTACGATCATATCGTCAACAGCATGACCTACGACAAGACGGGAAAGGGCTGGGGCAGGGGCGATGCCCTCTACGCGTGCGACGTTCGCAAGGGCAACTGCACGGACTTTCATTCACTGTTCATCGGTGAGGCCCGGGCCCTGGGCATTCCGGCGAGATTCATCATGGGCCTGCCCCTGCCCGAGGGGGAGAGAGAGGGCATAATCCCGGGTTATCACTGTTGGGCCGAGTTCTACGTGGAGGGTAAGGGGTGGCTTCCAGTGGATGCCTCCGAAGCTAGTAAGTTTCCAGACAAGAAGGAAACCTATTTCTGCCAACTGGATGCAAACCGGGTCCAGTTCACGACCGGTCGCGACATCCGCCTGCCGCTTTCTGAGACAGGGCCGGTCAATTACTCCATCTATCCCCATGTGGAGGTCGATGGCAAGGTACACCGGCAGGTACAAACTCAGTTTCGTTGGCGCGACCTCGGCGACAGCCCCCCGGAAGCTCGCCGGGGTGTGCGAGGTCCTGGCAGCGCATGAGGCGGGCGGCCTTGGCGGGGCGCACGAGCCAGCCCGCCGCCAGTATGTGCGAGGCAAGGCTCCGCGGACAGCGACCAGCAGCCAAGCGGGAATCACGGCTTATTCGTCGCATTCTTGACGTCGCCAGGTCCAAAGACCTTGCCGAGGCCGCTTTACCCGATTGAGGATGCTTATCATGCGCCACTGTGTCCCGGTATGCCTTCTCTGTATCATCGCTCTTGCCATGGCTGGCTGTGCTTCAGCATCCGCGGGCGGGGAAAACCGCGCGTTGCCCGCCAAGCCCACCGTACTGGTCATCGGCGACTCGATTTCCATGCAGGGCGGATACCTCCCCGCGCTCGTCGAACGGCTTGAGCCTCGCTATCGCGTCCTTCACAATCTCGGCAACGGCGGCGACAGCGCCAACGTACTACGTCACCTCGAAAGGTGGGTATCAACCGATCCGCCGGACATTATCCACTTCAACTGCGGCCTCCATGACATCAAATTCGACCGAACCCGGAAGGCGCGCCAGGTGCCACCAGAGACATACGAGTACAACCTTCGCCAGCTCGTACGGTTCCTCAAGACACAGACACACGCGCGGCTCGTGTTCGGCCTGACCACGCCGGTCAACGATGAATGGCACCGCGCCAAGAAGAGCTTTGATCGCCGGGAAGTGGATGTGCAGCGTTACAACGCGATCGCCCGCACGGTGATGAGCGAAGCCGGCATTCCGGTCAACGATCTGCACAAGGTCATTGTCGAGTTTGGCGCCGATGCATGTCTGAGAGAAGACGGCGTCCACATGAAGAAGCGAGCCAACGAGCTACTGGCCGAGGCCGTCGCGTCGGCCATCGAGCGTGTTGCGGGCCGACCTGACCCAGAAGGATCAGAAGAGTAGAATCAACGCGTTTGGAAGTCCTAGCTGCCGCCCAGCCACGTGCTGGACTTGGCCTGCGCCGCCGCCCCGTCGGGCCGACGGACGGGTAGCGACAAAGCGTCATGGTCAAGCAGCACAGCTGACGGCCGAAGAGGAGAAGATGATCTTGGCTTGGGCAATACTCATTAGCTTTGGGCTGATGGCTGTGCCGGACACTCTGGTGCGCAATGGCGACTTCGAGGGCCCGTTCCAGGCGAACGGCGTGGCCGAAGGCTGGCAGGACAATTCCGGGTGGGCCGACCTGGACGTCTCGTATGCTCGGGACACCGAGCGCGCTCACGGGGGTCGGGCATGTCAGCGCATTACCTGCACGCGTCTGGGTAATGGCGCGGTGCAAACGCTGCCCGGATGCGGCATCGGGCTCAAGAAGGGCCGGATCTATCACGTCGCCGGCTGGTTTCGTGCTGAGCCGCCCCAGCGGGTGGCCATGCAACTGCGCTTGGCACCTGCTCCGTACACGGTTTACGCGAGCAAAGACATCGTGGCAGCCGAAGCGTGGGCGAAGCTCGGGTTCTACTGGACGTCGAACGTGGACGACCCACAAGGGCGTTTGATGATCCGGTTCACCAGGACGGGTAGTGTCTGGGTGGATGACGTCGTTTGCGAGGAGGCATCCGCAGAAAGCGCACCAGTTATTGCGCCGCCGAAAGGGAACTTGCTTGCGAATGGATCCTTCGAGTTGGGCCCCGCGAACTGGTTGTGGCATCACGGATGCGACTACTGGACCGAGCCCGATGTTCGCGTGGCGCCCCGCCCTGACGGGGGCCATTATCTGCGCCTGAAGGTTCCGGACGGCGTGCGCGTTCATCTGCACAGCGCGGCGGTGGTGGCGGCTTCGGGATGTTCGGTGCAGGCGTCGTGTCGGATACGGGCCGATCGAGCCGCTTCCGTGTGGTGGGGTTCTCGGCGGGCCAAGAAGACTGCGC
>CAYGAN010000038.1:0-11688 GCA_964347585.1 uncultured Planctomycetales bacterium
ATCGCAACGCGACGCTGTTCTCGCCGGCGATGTACCGCAAGCTGCTATTCCCGCACCATAAGCGGTTCTGCGACTTCTTCCATGACATGAACAGGCCGGTCGTTCTGCATAGCTGCGGGCGGGTGCGCGAGTTTGTTCCGGATTACATCGAGGCAGGGTTCGACGTGCTTCAGCCGCTGGAGGTAAAGGCCGGCATGGACATGCTGGAGTTGAAGCACAACTTCGGCGATCGTCTGACTCTGATGGGCGGGATCGATGTACGGTGCATGAGCGATCCTGATCCGAGAGTGATCGAAAGAGAGATCGCAAGCAAGATCCCGCCCGTAAAGGCGGGCGAAGGATATATCTACCACAGTGACCACTCGGTTCCAGATGACGTCAGCTTCGCGCAGTACTGCCGGACGATCGAACTGGTCCACCAGTACGGCAAGTACGACTGATCTTCAGGAGACGAAGGAATCTCTTGAGGTCTATGCCGCCGGGCACTCTTGGCCGGCGTGGTGATCCGTGCGGGGTTAGCTCCGAGCGAGATCGAGGGGCTCGCAGAACCGTCCCTTTTTTGACAGAATCATCCCCGGTGCGATAGACTGCCGTTCAGTTGTCGGAAAGGCGTGCAATGGGATGACCAGCCAGCATGTACGTGCACGTCAACGCCCCTCGAAGAGCACCGAATTACGTCTCGCGCGCTGCCGGGAACAACTGCGACGGTGGCGTTTGCCCGGATATCTTCTCACCAACCGCACGGACCAGATCTATCTGACGGGCTTTACCGGCGAAGACGGAGCCGCCCTGATAACTCCACGTAGGGTTTATTTGATCACGGACGGTCGGTTTGCTGAGACCGCTGACCTCGAGGCACCGTGGGCTATCAAGGTAGTGCGCACGGGCGACCTTGCCGCCGCCGCGGCGAGGACCGTCAAGCGTTGCGGCATCCGCAAGCTGAGCGTCCAGGCGGATCACACGTCGCTCCGCATGTACCAGCAGTTGCGCCGAGCGCTTCGACCGACGCGCGTTGTAACGGCACCGCCGATCGTCAACCAGCTTCGGCTTTGCAAAGACGAGGAGGAAATCAACCGGCTCAGGCAAGCCGTGCGCGTCGCGCAGCAGGCCTTCCATGCCATCCTCCGTGCGATCCGAATCGGGATCGCCGAGCGAGAGGTGGCCGCGAAGCTCGAGTTTGAAATGCGCCGCCGTGGCGCAACGTCCGCGAGCTTCCCGGTCGTCGTGGCGGCAGGGGCGAACGCGTCGCAGCCACATGCACGGGCCGGTGCCGGTGAGATCAGATCGGGTTGCACGCTGCTGTTAGATTGGGGCGCGGAGGTGGACTTCTATCGCAGTGACTTGACCCGTGTCGTCTTCATCGGTAGAATCCCGGCTCGCTTTCGGCGCGTTTATGAAGTAGTGTTGGAGGCGCAGCGTCGAGCGATCGATGCGATCCGCCCGGGTGTCCGGACGTGCGATGTGGACGCGGCAGCCCGGGCCTACGTAAGGGCGGCGGGCTTTGGGGATTATTTCGTGCACGGTCTCGGGCACGGCATCGGACTGGACGTTCACGAGCCGCCGCGACTCAATCGGCAGTCGAAGGATCGGCTTGAAGCAGGGATGGTGGTCACGGTCGAACCGCGCGTTTACCTTCCCGGCGCGGGTGGGGTGCGAATCGAGGACGACGTGCTGGTGACGCCCGACGGTTACGAGGTGCTCAGCGATCTGCCCAAGGACATTGGTGCCGCGCGACTCTAGCCCGCGCCTTTTCCCCGTGTTCTTCTTCACAGCAAAGATGATCGAAGCAGCGGGCGCGTGGAGGGCGCGCCGAAGGGCGATCGCCTAAAAGGGAGAGGACGACTTGATCGACATCGACACGATCCGACAACTTGTCGAACTCATGATCGAAAACGACCTGACGGAGATCGATCTGCGCGACGGGGAAACGCGCGTATCGGTCAAGCGAGGGCACGGACTGAATCAGCCGGCAACGATCGTTACGACGGCGCCTGGCGCGGGGCATGTGGCTGCGAGCCCCGTGCCGGCTGCCCGGAGCGCCGGCGCCGCCCCAAGCGATGAAGCAGCGGCTGAAAAGGCAGCCGCGGACGAAGGGCTGATACCCATCAAGTCGCCGATGGTCGGCACGTTCTATGCCGCTCCTGACCCCGACTCGCCGCCGTACGTGGCGGTGGGCAGCGATGTCGATCCAGAGACGGTCGTATGCATTGTCGAGGCAATGAAGGTTTTTAACGAGATCAAGGCGGACATGGCCGGCACAATTGAACGCATTCTCGTCCAGAACGAGCAACCGGTGGAGTTCGGTCAGCCGATGTTCCTGGTTCGGCCTGCGCAATAGTTATCTAATGGTCTTGTTCAATGGTGCAGCCCCCCGGCTCGGGTCGCGGGGTCCGGACCTGCGAGGCGCGAGCAGGTCTGTCGAGCGCCGCTATAGCAAGATCGAGGGGTCCGACACTAAGTGAACGGTTCACGCGGTCCAGGCAATGTTCTCACGCGTTCTGATTGCTAACCGGGGCGAAATCGCCCTGCGTGTGATCCGGGCCTGCCACGAGCTCGGTGTTGAGGCGGTGTGCGTGTACTCGGAGGCGGATCGAGACGCGCCCTATTTGCGACTGGCTAGCCATGCGATCTGCATCGGCCCGGCCGCGCCAGCGGAGAGCTACCTCAGAAGCGACCGAATCATCGCTGCGGCGGAGATCGCCAACGTCGATGCGATTCACCCAGGTTACGGTTTTCTAGCCGAGAACCCCCGATTCGCCGAGCAATGTCGAGAGTCCAAAATCGAGTTCATCGGCCCGAGCGCCGAGGCGATGCATCTATTGGGCGACAAAGCCCAGGCCAGGAAGTTGGCGCGGAAGGTCAGGGTGGAGATCGTGCCGGGCAGCGACGGACCGATCGAAGAGGACGAGGAAGCGCTCGAACTGGCCGACACGATTGGGTATCCGGTGATGATCAAGGCGGTGGCCGGCGGAGGCGGGCGCGGGATGCGCGTGGTCCGTAATGAGCCGAGCCTTCGTGCTGCCCTGAAACAAGCCAGATTGGAAGCCGAGAACGCATTCAAGGATCCTCGCATCTATATCGAGAAGTTCATTGAGAAGGCCCGTCACGTGGAAGTTCAAGTTCTCGGCGACAATGCCGGCAACATCGTCCATTTCTGTGAGCGGGACTGCACGCTGCAGCGTCGGTATCAGAAGCTTGTTGAAGAGACCCCCTCGCCGGGCATTACTGAGCGGACTCGCGAAGAAATGTGCAAGGCAGCGGTGCGGTTGGGGCGAGCCGTGGGGTACACCTGCGCCGGAACAGTGGAATTCTTCGTGGATAACGATCAGAAGTTCTACCTGCTGGAGGTGAACGCACGAATACAGGTCGAGCACCCGATCACGGAGATGGTTACGGGCCACGATCTGGTGAAGTGGCAGCTGCGGGTCGCCAGCGGCCAGACCATCAGTCTCAAGCAGCGGGAGATCCGCCAGGACGGCGTGGCCATGGAATGCCGGATCAACGCCGAGGATCCCACCAATGGATTCCGGCCTTGCCCGGGCAGGATCGAGGTATATCAGCCCCCGGGAGGCTTCGGTGTGCGGCTGGACTCGCACGTCCATCCGGGCTACGAGATCTGTCCGCGGTACGACTCGCTAATCGGCAAGCTTGTCGTCCATAAGAAAACGCGCCCTGAGGCGATCGATACCATGCGCCGGTGCCTCGACGAGTTCGTTATCGAGCCGATCAAGACGACGATCCCCTTGTATCGCGAGATCTTCGCTCACGACCAGTTCCTCAAAGGACACGTGGATACTGGATTCATCGAGCGCACGTGGTAGTATTTCGGCGCGGTCGTCCGGGGGCTGGGCGAGGGAGTAGACGGGCCGACACGCAGGCCGCTGCTCGGAGGCAGCGGAGGAAAGTGCAAAGCTCAAAGCGTGGCAACTGAGGTGTTCGATGGGTCAGATGTGCGCCGGGAACGCAGTTGTGGGCCAGGCTGGAGGCCCGACCGTTGTGGTCAATCAGTCCCTCGTTGGAGTGGTCCAAGAAGTCCAGAAGTACGACCACATTCGGCACCTGTTCGGCGCCCATCATGGTGTCGAAGGCATAGTCAGAGAGGATTTCGTCGACCTCAAGCGACAGCCTACGGAGATGCTCGAAATGGTTGCGAGGACGCCCGGGGCCGTCCTCGGCTCGACGCGGCAGCGCCCGGACCAGCAGTACTGCGGGCGAATCTTCGACGTGTTTAGGAAGTACGATGTGCGTTACTTCTTCTACATCGGCGGGAACGACTCCGCCCAGACGGCCCGCATCATCAATAACATTGCTCAGGACGCACGATACGAACTTCGCGTGATTCACATTCCAAAGACGATTGATAACGACCTGCTCGTGACCGATCACTGTCCGGGCTATGGCAGCGCGGCTCGGTTCGTGGCCATGGCGTTCATGGGGGATGAGCTGGACAACCGCGCACTGCCGGGCATCAAGGTGAATGTCCTGATGGGCCGCGATGCGGGGTTCCTCACCGCAGCCAGCGTGCTGGCGCGTCAACGTGAGGATGACGGCCCGCATTTGATCTACCTGCCCGAGCGCATTTTCGATCTCGAGAAGTTCGTTGACGACGTGTGCGAGACATACGAGCGGGTCGGTCGGTGCCTCGTGGCCGTTAGTGAGGGCATCCAGCACGCCCCGGAGTCCGACGAGGATCAACGGAGGCTCGCCCGCGGCGAGAAGTTATACTGGTCCGCCCGCATCCGACAGACCACCGAGGAGGACGCGTTCCAGAACGTCCAACTTTCCGCCGGGGCAGGTGCCATGGCTGACTTCTTGGCAGCATGCCTGAAGGAGAACCTCAAGAAGAGACTCGGCCGGGAAGCCGGCAAGGACCTGCGAATTCGCGCCGATACCTTCGGGTATTTGCAGCGCTCGTTCGCCGGCTGCTACAGCAAGGTTGACGCCTGGGAGGCCCGACTCGTCGGGCAGATGGCGGTGAGCTATTCGCTCGACGCCGACCGCGACGGTAGCGTCGTGCTGAAGCGCCTGCCGGGGACTCGGTATGCTGTCGGCACGGAGCTGGCTGATCTGGCTGCCGTGGCACCGGACGAGCCGCCAAACACCAAGTCGTTTCCCGATGAGCTCATCACCGAAGGCGCCGACAACGTCAAAGCCGATTTTCGGGAGTATGTGGCTCCGCTGGTGGGCGAACTCCCGAAGATCGGATGGTTAGAGCAGATCGCTCAGATGCGCTGCCCGCCGTAGCCGGCTCTAGAGTGAGCCCTTCGTGGAAGGCACGTCCGTCTCGCGCGGGTCGGGCTCGACGGCCATCCGCAGCGCTTTGCCAAATGCTTTGAAGATTGCTTCGGCAACGTGATGGTTGTTCGTACCGTAGGGAACGAGTACGTGCAAGTTCATTCGCGCGTGCTGGGCAAGCGATCGCAGGAACTCCTCGATCAGCTCGACGTCAAATTGGGCGATTTTCTCAGCGGGGTACTCCACACGGTACACGAACGCCGACCTGCCCGACAAATCGACGGCAACTTCGGCCAGTGACTCCTCCATGGGGGCCACGAAATGGCCAAAGCGGCGGATCCCCTTCTTATCGCCAAGCGCCTTTTCCATTGCTTGGCCCAGGCAGATGGCCACGTCTTCGACGGTGTGATGCGCGTCAACGTCCAAATCGCCCTTGGCCTTTACCGTCAGGTCAACAAGGCCGTGCCGGCCGAGGTGATCAAGCATGTGGTCGAAAAAGCCCACGCCGGTTTGCACGTCAACGCGGCCCGAACCGTCCAGGTCGATGCGCACCTGGACCTCGGTCTCCTTTGTAGTTCGTTCGACCTGAGCCCTGCGCTGCACCATCGCGATACTCCATACGATCAGTTAACGTCAGCCGACGATCTCGCCAAGCGAACTCAAGAGCACGTCATTCTGTTCCGGCGTGCCGACGGTGATCCGAAGCTTGTCCGCCAACCCCGGGCCGTTGAAGTACCTGACCAGAATCTTGCGGTCCTTCAGTGATTCGTACACCTTCTGGGCCGACGGGCGGCCAATTCGCGCCAGTACGAAATTGGCCTGCGAGGGCAGCACTTTAAAACCGCGCTCTTGAAGTCCCCGTCTCAAGCGTTCGCGTTCCGCCCGGACCTTGGCACAATTCTCACGAGAGTACTTGGCGTCGCGGACAGCGGCCGTAGCGGCCTCGATGGCGATCGCGTCGATGTTATAGCTGTCCTTGACCTTCATCAATCCGGCGATGAGGTCTGGATGGCCGACCCCGAAGCCGAACCGGATCCCCGCCAGTGAATAGCCCTTCGAGAGCGTGCGGAACACGAGCACGTTCCCGTGGCGCCGAGTCAGGGCCATGCAGTTTTCTTCCGCGAAGTCCACGTAGGCCTCGTCGATTACCAGGACGCCCGACAGCTGCCGAGCCAGTTCCTCCACTTGCCGAGCCGGTACGAAAGTGCCCGAAGGGGAGTTCGGATTCGCCAGGAACGTAACGCGTCCGTCGGCGGCTGCCAGTTGGTCGAATGGCAGTTCGTAGTCAGTCCCGAAGGGCACCTCTTGCACGATGGAGGCCTGAATCTGGGCCAGCACCGCGTATAGGGTATATGTCGGCGTGGGATAGACCAGCTTGGCGTCGGGACCGCTGAAGGCCCTCACCGCCAGGTTCAGTATGTCGTCCATGCCGTTGCCGCAGATGACCATCTCCGGGGTAACACCGAACGTCTCCGCCGCGGCCTGGCGAAATCTGTCGGCCAACGGATCAGGATACCGTCGCAGCATGTCGGGCGTAACAGTCGCGATCGCCTGCATCACGCGAGGCGATGGAGGGTACGGATTCTCGTTGGTGTTCAGCTTGACGACATCCGGATCGACAGGCTGCTCACCGGAAAGGTACCCCTCAAGAGCTGCGATCCTCTCGCGCACAAAACTCATGGCTTCTCGATCGGGCACGGCTGGCCGCGAAGGGACATCCCGAAACTGGCGATTTTCAAGATGATCGACTTCCCAGACACGCCGCCCGCGTATTCTCCTTTGCAATCGCCACTGGTCGTTGCGCTCAGGGCAGACTCGTCTCACTTGAGGTTCCGCGACGAACTCGCACGGACCTTGCGTGCGCATCCAATCCTTCCGCCTCGGCCAGCGCCACGATCGCGTCTGCATCACGCTCCAGCGCGGCAGCGGTGTAACGCAGGATGCTCGTGCGTCGCAGAAAGTCGTTGCACGATAAACCGCTGAAGAATCGCGCCGAGCCCCCCGTGGGAAGAACGTGCGACGGGCCAGCGGTGTAGTCGCCGGTTGCCTCCGGGCTGTGTGCCCCGAGGAAGATTGCGCCGGCGGAATCGATCCGATCCGCAATGATCTGCGCGTCCTCGGCTTGGATCTCCAGGTGCTCGGGGGCGAACTCGTTGGTTAGTTCGATCGCTTCGTCGATGTTGCGCACGACGATCAAGGCTCCGTACTCACGTAAGCATCGTTCGGCGGCGTCACGCCGCTTCAGTCGTCTAAGCTGGATGCCCAGCTCCTTGGCAACACGATCGGACAGGCTCTCATCTGGAGTGAGCAGCATCGCCGCGCCGGGATCATGCTCGGCCTGCGAGAGCAGGTCGGCGGCCACATGGGCCGCGTTAGCCGACGAATCAGCGATGATCACAACCTCGCTGGGACCGGCGAACATATCAATATCGATCACGCCGAACAAGAGCTTCTTGGCCAACTGCGTGTACACACTACCGGGGCCGACGACCTTGTCCACTCGCGGGATGGTCTTGGTGCCAAACGCCAACGCGGCCACCGCCTGCGCCCCACTGATTCGATAGACCTCCGTTAGTCCCAGCTCGGCGGCCACGCCGAGAATACTCGGATGGACGTTTCCCTCGTGGCGAGGCGGCGCGATCAGGACGATCTGCCTGACGCCCGCCACCTGAGCTGGAACGACGCAGTGGATCGCGCTGGACAGCAGCGGAGCCACGGCGCCGGGTACGCACACGCCGACGCGGCTCAGCGGTCTGTAGCGGCTTTGCAGCATGGTCCCGTTCGCAACTAAGGCCTCACGGGTGCGAACGAGGGTGTGCTTCTGAAATCGCCGAACGTTCGCGATCGACGTCCGCACAGCGTTGCGAAGTGCTGGAGTGAGCCGATCCCGCGCCGCGATCAACTCCTGGCCTTCGACTCGAAACTGATCAGGCCGTAGCGTTACGCCGTCCGCGCGCTCCGTCGCCTGCGCCACCGCCTCATCACCGCGCGTGCGCACGTCCTCAACGATCTGGCGGACGGTGCGTAGCTCCGGCGGGTCGTGGGCCAGTATCTGTTCGAGCCGAAGCGGCTCACGAAGCTCGCGGATCTGCCGAGGCGCCTCCATTGAATCTGTACGGATGGTTCGGATGAGCGCCATTGCTAAGCTCCCAGGGCGCCGGGTCGGGCCAATATCTTACAGTCCGCCGACTTTGCCTTCCACAAGTATTCCCGTCCTGATGCGCGCCAGGCAGGTCATAGAACGTCCAGCGCGCTGTGCGCCCTCCCTGCGCCATTGACTTTCCGGGGCGTTATTCCTACGCTTCGAGCCATGATCGTCATCATCGACAACTACGATTCGTTCACGTACAACCTCGTGCAACGGATAGGCGAGCTCGATCGCACGCGCGCCATGAACGTATACCGCAACGACAAGGTCACGCTCGAGCAGATCGAAGCGGACAATCCCGATCACATCATCATCTCGCCGGGTCCGTGCACTCCTCGAGAGGCGGGCATGAGCAATGACGTGGTCCGACACTTCGCCGGTCGTATGCCGATTCTGGGCGTTTGCCTGGGCCATCAGTGCATTGGTTACGCGTTTGGAGCACGCATCATAGGCGCCGATCGCCTCATGCATGGCAAGACGAGTCAGATTTATCACGATGGCCGGACCATCTTCAGGGGCGTGACAAATCCGTTTACGGCTACACGGTACCACTCGCTCACGATCGATTACCAAACGTTGTCCGACGACTTCGAGCGGACGGCTCATACCGACCAGGACGAGCTAATGGGCATTCGGCACAAGACAATGCCCATCGAAGGGGTACAGTTTCATCCGGAAAGCTTCCTTACTGACGAGGGCCCGCGACTGCTGGCCAACTTTCTTAGCATTTGAGCGATGGCATGCCTCTACCCCGCCTGTCGTTTTCAAGCACCGCGGCTGGCTTGTTTCCACGACTGACTTGGAACAGTAGGAGGAGCGAGATCGATGGACTCAGCGGGCGCCGCTTTGATCGCCGGCTTTAGCATCGGACTGACCTTCATCGACTACATGGTCATTGTGGTCTATTTCGCGGGGATGATCATGATCGGCTACTGGGCGATGAAGCGCGTTCGCGACCAGGTGGACTACTTCATGGCCGGCCGCCGGATAGGCAAACTGCTACAGGTCTTCTGCGCCTTCGGTGCGGGCACCTCAGCTGACAGTCCCGTGGGCACCGCGCGGAACACGTACCGGGACGGCCTTTCCGGCATCTGGACCGTGTTGACCTGGTTGTTCGTTACGCCCTTCTACTGGATTTTCGGCCTCTGGTATCGTCGCATGCGCTACATCACGCTGGGAGACTTTTGGGAGGAGCGGTACGAGAGCCAGGGACTTGCGGCGGCATATGCGATCTTCGGAATGGCCTTCTACGCGGTTTATCTGTCGATCGGATTCACCGCCTTTGAAAAGACGATGCACCCGTTGCTAGGGATTGATGCGAGCTCCGAGAATGCCTGGCTAATCACAGCCTCCGTGGCGGCGGTTACGTTGGTGTACGGGGTCATCGGCGGGCTGTTAGCGGTGATGTGGACCGACTTCCTGCAGGGCTTGTTCATCATCCTGCTGTCCATGATGCTGTTGCCCTCGGCGCTCTACCGGGCCGGGTGGTTCAGCGGCATGCACGAGTCGGTCCCGAGCTACATGTTCGACATCATCGGCTCGCCTCTGGCCAGCGACTTCACGCTCGGCTACATTGCTGCGATCACCTTGCTGAACTTGTACGGGATCGTCGTCCAGCCTCACATGCTCGTCAACGCCGGCAGCGCGAAGACCGAGTTTGCTGCGCGTCTCGGTGTGATGGCCGGCAACTTTCTCAAACGCCTTTGCACGCTGCTCTGGGCCCTGACGGCGCTGGCGTGTTTGGCTGTTTTTGCCGGGCGCATTACCGACCCCGATCACGTCTGGGGCTATGCCACCGGCGAGCTGCTCGGTCCGCTCGGCATCGGCCTGGTGGGACTCATGGTTGCATGTCTGATGGCGGCACTGATGTCCTCTGCCGACGCGTACATGATCAGCACCTCCGGACTGATCGTGCACAACATGTACCGCCCGCTACGTCCCCGTCGCTCGGAGCGGCACTACGTTCAGGTCGGCCGGCTCTCCGGCGGGATCGTCATCGTTGCAGCCGCGCTGCTCTCCCGGCTGTTCGCGAACGTGTTCGATCAGATGAAGTTCGGTTGGGAGCTGCCCGTCGCGATCACCGGTACGTTCTGGCTGGGCATCTTCTGGCGGCGCGCAACCCGGGCAGCCGCGTGGGTGAGTGTCGGCTTCTCAGCGATGGTGTTCTTCATCTTGCCACTCGCGACCGCTGCGCTCATGACTCGGGACCAGCAACGTGCGCTGGCCCAGACTGCCACCGCACCGCGCGAGAACATCGGGCAACGCCCCACTACCGTCACGGCGGAAGACATCGAGCGCGACAACTTGGTCGTCCGCTACGAAGGACTGACCGACAGGACCGGCGAATGGCTTACCGACGACGCTCCGCCAACACACCGCGGACGAACGTTCCTTGGCATTGAGGGCAAGGTCGGGTTCAAGCCGAGGTTCGTGCAGCGCGACGGCCGCTGGTACCAGTACCTACGCGTCGGGCCTCGTGCCTTCCTGTTCTATCAAGAAGCGACGGACGACGATGGTGTAGCCTATGGCCGCACAGCGTTTTTCGTCGATCTCTGGTTCATAAACAAATACATCATCGATCTGACCACGTGGAAGAAACAGAACGTGGAGGTCTTCCGGCTGGGGTTACGGATCGTCATGCCAGTTGTGCTGGGGATCGTGGTTTCGTTGCTGACCAAACCCAACAGCAAGCTCACCCTCGACCGGTTCTTCGCACGGATGATGACTCCGGTGAGTCCCGATCGCGAGCGAGACGCCGCCCAAGTGGCCGCCTCCTACGCCGAGCCGACACGCTACCAACACCGCAAGCTCTTCGGGCCTGGCTCTTCCCTAGAGGTCTATAAGCCCCAGAAGATCGACGTAATTGGCTTCGTGCTGGCGGCCCTGGGCACGTTCGCCATTATTGGCTTGGCGCTACTGATGGCCTGGGTCGGCTCGTAGCCGTCACAGCTTCGCTGCCCCGCTGCCGGCGCGCCGAAGCTGCATCCCACCACTGCGTTGCGATCGCCACGACGCTTGAGGAATGCTTCAGCTGGCGCACTGCCCGATGCCCCGTAAGGTCAGATAACCTAACAGCTGGGTTGCTTTGACGGATGCAAAATCGCAGGCTCTGCTGAGATCACACGGCGACCAGCGGCCCGCGCTCGTGGCGGCGCCCAGCGGGTTCTTCAAGCAGGCCCCCGGCGGCTACCGATATCAAGCGAGGGCGCGAGGTCCTCCGCTGAACGAGGAGCTTGATTGTGGTTCACGCAAAACTTCTTGCGATCGTGGCGACGGCAGGGCTGGCGATCACGGTCGGATGTGTA
>CAYGAN010000038.1:11698-23517 GCA_964347585.1 uncultured Planctomycetales bacterium
AAGTGCCCCCGCACCGCCAGATTCGGTTCCGCCCGATGGGGACCTGCCGCAAATCCCCGGCCTGATCGAGCAACTGGCCGAGTTGATCATACACTCAAACCCCAATGTCGCTCTCAATCCGGCCGACTTCGGCTACGAATTCGTTGACATCGAGATCGCCGCTGGCAGGGACGCCGTGATGCGCGGGTGGTTGATGACCTCAGGCAGCTCGGCACGCACAGTGATCTTCCACCAGGGCGACGGCGGCAACAAGGCCACGTACCTGCCGGGGGCTGCGCTCTTCGTGCCCAACGGGTACAATCTGATCCTGTACGACTATCGAGGGTTCGGCAACTCCGATGGCGAGGCGACCTTCGAGTCGATCATCGCGGATGCGGTAACCGTCCACGAGTGGGCGGCCGCGAATCTCGATGGCGAGTTCGTCTCGATGGGCGGGAGCCTGGGCGGACCGGCTGCACTTCACGCCGCTAAGGTCGCGCCGCGACTCCGTGCCCTGCTGCTCGATTCGCCGTTCGTGGTCGATGCGACGGCAATGTACTACCTCGGCCAAGCCGGGGGTCTGCTTGCCGGGCTGCCGGAAGCTCTCGCCAGGCAGGTTGTCCTGGCACAGTTCTCACCTGAATACGACGTCGTCACCGAGGCAGCCACGCTGATCGTGCCGACTTGGCTGGTGCAGAGCACAACCGACCAACTTACTCCCTACGAAGGCGGCCAGAGGCTCTACGACGCCATTCCTGCCCCCAAGCAGCTATACCTGACGGAGGCTTCACACGGCCAATCGCTCGCGACAGATCCTCTGCAATATGAAGCCGAGGTCCTCAGTTTCCTTACATCCGCCTTCGGTGACTGACGGCTGAACGGAGCCTGCACGCGCGAGCACGTCCAGACGCTTTGTGATCGAATAGGGCGAGGCGCGCCTCAACAGCCCGCCTGATTCAGGCGATGTAGGTCTTGCGCTTCTTGCCCGACAGGTAGGACTCCATGATACAACTCGACAGGTCGCCGCCCGCACAATAGAAGGCCACCCCTTTCGTCAGTTTCGTGAGATGATCGACGAAGCCGACCCAGTCCATGTAGAAGTAGTCCTCGATCAGCGCGAACGTGGAGATACGGATGCCGTCGCGCATCGCCAAGAGGGCCTCCTTGAGGGTGGCCACCGTTGTTGTCTGATCGGGCGGATAGATCAGATAGAGATAATCGCCCTGCACATGGGCGGTGGGCTGACCGTCCGTCACGATAAATACCTGCTTGCTGTCGCCGCCCCGCCGTCTGAGCAGACGGCGGGCGAGCATCAGACCCATCTGCAGATTGGTGAAGTGTTGAGGAGCTTGCTCGGCCTTGCTCAGCGGCAGGCGCAGCCGGACGCTGGGATCGAACAGCGTCACCGGCTTGGGCAGCAACAGGGGAAGGTTGTGCTCGCGGATCTGCTCTGCAGTCGAGTAGAACCCGACCACATCGATGGTGTCCAGCGGGAATCGCTGACGCACGAGGGCGTGCATGGCCATTGCGCATTTCTTGGCGTGCCAGAACCGTCCGTACCGTGCCATTGACCCGCTCATGTCGAGCAGGATCACCACGCTGCAGCTTGCCCGCGCCTCTTGCAGGTACAGCTCGAAGTCCTCCTCACGAATGCGGACGGGCAATCCCGGCCCGCAGCGGCCCACCGCGTTCTTCAGCGTCTGGCTCAATTCCAGCTCACTGACCGGATCACCGAACTGATACTTTTTCATCCCCTCGATTCGCTCGCCGCCCGCGCCGGCATGCACGGTATCGTGGCCGTCGCCCGTTCCGCCTCGAAGATTGCGAAAGACCTCCGTGAGCGCCCTCTGCTGCATGCGGCTGACCGCTCGCGGTGTCAGCCGCCATCTGCCGGCCACTTTGCCCAGCAGCCCGTCTTCGATCAGTTTCTCCAGCCACTCACGTTGATCTTCGTCCAACTCGAGGTGCTCAATCGCTTCGAGCGCCTTCTCTCCGTATTCCAGGACGAAATCGAGGAACCGATCGAATCGCTTGAGGTGTTCCTGTGTGGGGAACTCAGTCCCGTCCCATTCGGCATATCTGTACCGCATGAGCTTGATCCGCCTCCCTCAAGCCGTCCGGCGTACCGAGAATCGCGTCCCATTTGCGGCCGCGTCTTGAGAGCCAGAGCTGACTCAACCTTACCGGCCCGGGCCTCGCCTCTACCGCCTGTAGTAGGTCCTGCCGCGGTAGGCGTACTTGCTGAGCCGGTTGTTGACGTACAAAGCCTCCAGCACGAATTCCACCGCGCTGGCGAGGTCCGCCGGGTCGTCACGCTTGAGTCCTACTGCCTTACACAGCTTTGCAGCCGACCGTCTGAGCCCGTCGATTCTTCGAATATTGGCGAGTACCTCGTCGCTGGGCACGTCGTCGCCCACCTCCACGCTCACCTGACGGCCTCGGAACTGTTCGACGATGCCGTCCAGATCCTCCAGTTCCATGTGCTCTTCAAAGATGTTCTTGACGGCCTCGCCAACCAGTGCGTGAATCAGCTTGTCCTCCGCCTCGTCGTCTTCGACCAACATCAGTTCTATCTTGCCGCGGCAGCTTGCCGTCAGATGCTGTAGATCGCAGATTCGCGGCACCGCGCGCTTCTCACCAGTCACGATCGCCCGCCGTTCGGCATTCGAGATCATGTTCTCGGCGTTGGCGATGGACGTCCGCACCGACACGCCTGATTGCTGATTGATGTGCGGGCTCGCCCGGGCGAGGCGCGCGATCTCCTCGACGATCTGGTACATGTAGTCCGGCACATCGACAACGCACTGCCCGTTCGGGCGATCCAGCCAGGCGTTCTCCCGAGTGATCTGCAGCGCCTCTTGGGAACGCCTCGGATAGTGCGTGCGGATCACCGACCCGAGCCGGTCCTTCAGCGGCGTGACGATTCGCCCGCGGCTCGTGTAGTCCTCAGGGTTGGCCGTAAAGACCATGCAGATGTCCAGCGGCAGCCGAATCGGGAACCCGCGGATCTGCACGTCGCGCTCTTCCAGAACGTTAAACAGCCCCACCTGGATTCGCGGGGGCAAGTCCGGCAGTTCGTTGATCGCGAAGATCCCCCGATTCGTTCGCGGGATAAGCCCGAAGTGCATCACCGATTCGTCGGCCAGATACCGCCCCTCGGCGTGCTTTACAAGATCGATCTCGCCGATCAGATCCGCGATTGTCACGTCTGGAGTAGCCAACTTCTCCCGGTAACGTTCCTCCCGATGTACCCAGCGCACTTTCGTCTTGTCGCCGTGTTCGGCCAGGATGGCTGTGGCTTGGCGAAAGCGCGGGCGGAGCGGATCATCCCAGATCTCGCATCCCAGCACCGTAGGCATGTACTCGTCGAGCAAGCCTGGCAACGCGCGGATTATCCTTGTCTTGGCCTGTCCGCGCAGCCCCAGCATCAGCAGGTCGTGCCGCGAAAGAATTGCGTTGATGATCTGCGGAATGACGGTCTCGTCGTATCCCACGATGCCGGGAAAAACCGTCTCGCCTGTCCTGAGCTTGCGGATCAGATTCTCGCGCAATTCATCCTTGACAGACCGTCCTTCGTAGCCCGATTCCTTCAACTCGCCGAGAGTGGTCGGTTTAGGCACGTCACTCACCACGGACCCACCGTCTGCATTACGTTTGATGCTATTAAGCGCCCTCGGGCAAGTCAATCTGGCACGAACGCCCCGCCACGCCGCGCCCGAAGGCACTCATCCTGAGCACGTGCTCCAAAGGCGTTGCAGCCCAGCGTCACAGCGAGTCAGCTGGCCCTTGGCGGCGAACGAATCCTGGAAAAGTTGACCATCTGTGGCCGCCGCAGCCGTCAGACTGCCACCCGCCAGCCCTGGGGGAGCGGCCCGTGGCAATGTGGAAAGCCGCTTTCCGCCCCCATTGACCGTCGGTACACTATTCAAAGCAGGGCGCGCGGTTCAGTCTTTGGAGAGCAGCAATTCAGGAATGCGGAATGAGAAGCGGTCGGTACGAGAACGTCGGCCGGACGGTAGGCCTGATCGCTCTGGTAGCACTCGCGTTAACACTGGCGAGCTGTGCTGGTCCTCTCAGCCGGTTCGCTTACTCGCCGCCACCCTCTTCCGACCTCACCGCCAGGGTGAAGCGCTTTGAGAATCGGCAAACGTGGCAGAGGCGTCGAGATTCCGCGAGCAGTTCGGTGCAGCCGCTGGCTCCTGTGGGAGCCTTGGCCAACCGAGTAGCGGCCACGAACGCTGGCGACGGACGTACCGGCGCGGCGGACAGCGGCCGCCGTAGGCCACCTCTCGACGCTGAGCGATCACCGAGTGCCGGGGACCGCTCTTGCTGCCCACGCCTGTTCGATCCCCATGGTTTTCGTTTGCACCTTGGCTCACCGCCGCTGCGATACCTTACGCTGGCCACGTTCGCCGAGCTCACCGAACCAACCAGTGCTCCCCACCCTCCCCGCGAAGACGTGGACCTAAAGCTCGATCGTGATCCGATGCCTACGATCGCCAGCACGATCATACGCGACATCAAACAGATGCCTGGGGGCTTGTGGCAGGACACGAAGCGAGTTTACACCAACCCGGTGAACCTGATCGTCCTGGCAGGTGCCGGCGGGGCGGCGCTGGCCCTCCGGGCGGAGGTCGATGACGACATTGAAGACAAGTACGATCGGTCACACAGCTTCAGCCAGCCCTGGCGTGATACGTTCGGGGCGTTGGGCAATCCCGGCACCCATTTCGCCGTGGCCGGTGCGTGGTACTTGATCGGTGCCCAGCAACAGCAAGCCAAGACTTACCAGGTCGGGCGGACACTTTTCAACGCATTGATCATCAATGACCTGAGCACGATGCTGCTGAAGGTTGCCTGCAACACCGAGAGTCCCAACGGGGAGAATCTGGCATTCCCGTCGGGTCATGTCTCCAGCACGGCGTGCCTCGCCGCCGTCATGCATGAGGCGTACGGTCCTTGGGTGGGCGTTCCCTTGTACGGTCTGACAGGCTTGGTGGCAGTTGAGCGGATGGACGACCGGGAGCACTCATTCTCCGACGTCGTGTTCGGGGCCGCCCTGGGCTGGGTTGTCGGCCACACCGTTGCTACGGGCCACCGCCCCGAGATCTTCGGCGGCGAACTTGTCCCTTACGCGGATCCGATCGGCCGCACCAGCGGGCTGGCGTGGGTCAAATCCTTCTAATGCGACCGCCAAGCCACGGCTGGATGGCGCTGGGTCGCTCGGCGACTGCCAGAGTCTGTCGTGTTCGCGGGCTCGCCGGGGTTTGTCACACAGCCTGCTTGCGACTTGCCGGATCTGGCCTCAGTTCCGGCAGCGTCGGCGATGCCTGGAATGGAGCGCCCGCCCTCTGATGTAGGGGCCTTGAGAGGTGCAGACGGGGCACGCTGCAGGCCGGCGCAGAGGACGGATCCCGAACTCCGGAGGTACTGAAATCGGACGCCTCTGCGGCGGCGCTCCACACGCCCCTGGCGACAAGCCGCGTGGACTGGAATGCACTTGAACGGCACAATCACGGGGATAAACTTTCGTGGTTTGACTTCATCCGGAGTGATGCGTGATGAGAGACGATACGATCGCCGTGGGGCTCATCGGTTGCGGTACGGTCGGTGTCGGCGTGGCCAAGCTCCTTCTTGAAGATGGCGAGGCGCTGACGCAAAGGACCAACATGCGCTTCGAGCTGCGGCACGTGATCGACATCGATCTTTCCCCACGCGCGGATGTGACTTTGCCGGAAGGCGTGTTTAGCGATGATCTCGGGCGACTGCTCATGGACGAGGACGTCCGCATCGCGATCGAGCTCGTCGGTGGGACCACGGCAGCCAAGCAGATCGTGATGCAATGCCTCGAGGCCGGTAAGGATGTCGTAACTGCGAACAAGGCACTGTTGGCGGCGCACGGCAAAGAGCTGTTCCGCTTCGCCTGCCAGCGCGGTCGGTGCATCGCGTTCGAGGCAAGCTGCGGCGGCGGGATCCCCCTTGTCGAGGCAATTCGCCGCGGCCTGATCGCCAACCGCATCGACGCCATCTATGGCATCGTCAATGGCACATGTAATTACATCCTTACCGAGATGCTGGCGGGAGGCAAAACGTACCGTCAGGCCCTAAGCGAAGCTCAGGAAGCCGGCTACGCCGAGAAGCCTGATCCGTCCCTGGACGTGGGCGGGCATGACTCGGCCCACAAACTAGCGATCCTGGCCTCGCTGGCGTTCGGGGTCGAGATCGAGCTGGATCGAATCTCGGTCGCGGGAATTGACTCGCTGGATCTGACGGACCTTCTTGCGGGAGATGAGCTTGGGTACGCGTGCAAGCTGTTGGCAATCGGGCACTGCGACGCCGACGGCGTGAGCCTTCGGGTGCATCCGGCATTCATTCGCAAGCAACACCCGCTCGCCAGCGTGACCGGCCCGTTCAACGCAGTCAGCGTGTACGGCCATGCCGTGGGTCATACGCTGTACTACGGGCGGGGTGCAGGGCGGATGCCGACTGCCAGTGCGGTCATTGCGGACGTGGTCGATGTGGCGCTGGGCAACGCCGGGCGAACCTTTGGGCAGTTGTCATTGCTCCCACCTTCGAGCAGACAGGCCAAGTATAAGCCTATTGAGGACATCACGAGCAGATACTACTTCCGGCTGATGGTCGATGATCGCCCGGGGGTGATGGCGAAGATAACCAAGGTGTTCGGCGAGCACCAGATCAGCCTGAGCGCGATTGTTCAGCACGAGGCGCCCGAGCCTGCCGTGGAGAACGTTGTACCTGTCGTGGTGCTCACTCACACGGCCCGCGAAGGAAACGTCCAGGAGGCGCTACGCCGAGTTGAGCGGCTGGACGTGGTGCGCGAAAAGCCCATCTGCATCCGTATCGTCGAAGAGCACGAAGAGTTCGAGCGATGAAGTACGCGGTGATTCTTCCTGACGGAGCGGCCGATGAGCCGCTCGATGAGTTGGACGGTCAGACGCCCATCGAGGCGGCACGCATTCCGAACATCGACTGGATCGCGACGAATGGCCGCCAGGGAACGATGGTGACGATTCCCGAAGGGCTTCCCGCCGACAGCGCGGTGGCGACGCTGAGCGTGGTAGGTTACGACCCACGGACCTGCTACCCGGGGCGGGCGCCCATTGAAGCGGCAGCCAGGCGGATACGACTCGGGCCGCACGACCTCGCCTTCCGGTGCAACCTGGTAACGATCGTTGACGGGGCTATGGAAGACTTCTCAGCCGGACATATTGGCCAGGAAGAGGCCGAGAGAATCATTGCTGACCTGAACGAGCACCTGGGTGACGAACGGATCAGCTTCTATCCGGGGATCTCATATCGTCATCTAATGGTTCTACGCAACGCGCAGAAGATCCGCGTGGCCTGCACGCCCCCGCATGACATTCCGAATCAGCCCGTCAGGGGGTATCTGCCGGCCGGCAGAGGAAGCAAGCTGATCCGTTCGCTGATGGACAAATCGGTCGAGATTCTCGCCGAGCACGAGGTAAATGAAGTGCGGCGTGATCTCGGCGAGAGCCCCGCCACGTCGATCTGGTTGTGGGGACAGGGCAAGATGCCGCAACTCAAACCGTTTCGCGACAAGTACGGTGTCAGAGCCGCCTCGATAACAGGGGTGGACGTGATTCGCGGGATCGCTGCGCTGGTCGGATGGTGCCAGATCTCGGTTGACGGTGCCACCGGTTATCTCGACACCAACTTCGCGGGCAAAGGCGCTGCGGCGGTGAGCGCACTGGATGAGTTCGACATGGTCATTGTGCACGTCGAAGCACCCGATGAGGCCGGTCACAACGGCAATGCCGCGGCCAAAATCCGCGCCCTGCAACGGATAGACGAGTTCATCGTTGGGCCGGTATTGGACAAGCTCCGGTCGTTCGGCGATCGCTGGAGAATACTGGTGGCCCCGGACCATCCCACGCCGGTGTCATCCCGGATTCACACGACCGCCCCGCCGCCGTTCTGTATGGCGGGCCAAGGCGTCACGGGCGTGTTGCGCCGGCCGTTCAGCGAGTCCGATGCTGATCAGAGCGATCTCCACATCAACCCCGGTTACGAGCTGATGGAGTATTTCCTGAAGAGGCTGTAGCGGGGGTTCGCACTCGGCGAGCGACAGAGGGGCAAGACCTGCCCGGTCCTATCGAAGGCTCAAATGGTGGCAATCCGGGACGGCTTGGCGCGATGCCAGACGGATGAAGTTGAGTCTCGGCCGGGCGACGGCCGCCAGCTAAGCGTCGCGACCTCGTCGTCCGAGTGGTTAAGACGCCTGGGCTGCGCCTGCACGTCCGCACAAGCTTCATACTGAAGCTGCAAGGAGAGCATCTTCCCGCCATTTGCCCAGTACGCCGCGCGTTGTGCTCAATGCTGCCCCAAGCCCTACTTCTACTGTTCCAGCATCCGCGTGCCGGCCCGCCTGAAGCCCGTCAGGGTTTGGCTAATCTTCCTTCCGCGCTTTCTGGATCTTAGCCCATGTATCACGTAGTGGTACCGTGCGGTTGAACACGAGCCCGCGGTCCGGAGAACCGTCGTAATCGACACAGAAATAGCCCAGTCTCTCAAACTGGAATCGACTCCCTGGGGCAGCACTGGCCAGGGAGGGTTCAACGCGACATGACGTTAGTGTTTCCAGCGAGTTCGGATTCAGGTTGGACTTAAAATCCCTGCCCTCCTCTACGTCGTCCGGATCTTCTTTTGCGAAGAGATGATCGTATAGGCGTACCTCGACTCGTAGTGAATGAGCGGCCGAGACCCAATGCAACGTTGACTTAACCTTGCGTCCATCGGGAGCGTCTCCACCTCGTGTCTGCGGGTCGTAGGTGCAGTGCAGTTCGATCAACTCGCCGGTTCCCTCATCCTTTACCACGTCAATACACTTGATGAAATATGCATAGCGCAGCCGCACCTCCCGACCCGGGGCCAAACGGAAGAATTTTCTCGGCGGATGTTCCAGAAAATCATCTTGCTCGATGTACAGAACTCGTGAAAAAGGCACCTTCCGCGATCCCATACCGGGATCTTCTGGATTGTTTATCGCACTCAGTTCCTCCGTCTGGTTTTCCGGATAGTTGTCAATGACCACTCGAAGGGGGCGCAAAACAGCCATCACGCGCGGAGCGCGCTTGTTCAAATCCTCGCGCACGCAGTGATCGAGCAACGCAATCTCGTTCGTGCCATCAAACTTGGCCAGTCCGACACGTTGACAGAAGTTTCGGATGGACCCCGGCGTGTAGCCACGTCTTCGCAGACCCGATATGGTGGGCATCCGGGGATCGTCCCATCCCGTCACGTGCTTTCCCTCAACGAGTTCACGAAGTTTTCGTTTACTCAGGACCGTGTGGGTGAGATCGAGGGGAGCGAATTCGATCTGCCGGGAATGGTGGACGTCCAACTGATCGAGGAACCAATCATAAAGCGGCCGATGATTCTCGAATTCCAGCGTGCAAAGCGAATGAGTGATCCCCTCGATGGAATCCTCCAGGCCGTGGGCCCAATCGTACGTCGGATAGATGCACCACTTGTCGCCCGTCCGGTGATGCGTCGCGCGCAATATGCGGTACATGACCGGATCACGCATGTTCAGATTTGGCGATGCCATGTCGATCTTCGCTCGGAGGGTACGGGACCCGTCCTCAAACTCGCCTGCACGCATTCGCTCGAACAAATCGAGGTTTTCCTCGACACTGCGTATACGATACGGGCTATCTTTGCCCGGCTCAGTCAAGGTGCCGCGATACGCCCTGATCTCCTCCGCACTCAAATCACAGACGTACGCCTTGCCGGCCTTGATCAGCTGGAGGGCGTACTGATGCATCTGCTCAAAATAGTCCGAAGCGTAGAACAGCCGATCCTCCCAGTCGAATCCCAGCCATCGAACATCTCCCTTGATCGATTCGATGTATTCCTCTTCTTCCTTGATCGGATTCGTGTCATCGAATCGCAGATTGCATAGGCCTCCGAAATCATCTGCAATTCCGAAATCGATGCAGATGGCCTTGGCGTGTCCGATGTGCAGATAGCCGTTCGGTTCAGGTGGAAATCGGGTGTGAACGCGGCCTCCATACCTATTGGTCTTCAAGTCCTCCGCGACGATAGTGCGAATGAAGTCGAGAGAACCGGTGGAACCGGCCCTTGGCTTACCAGGGGCCGGATCCCGGGGCTTCTTGATATTCTTGTCTTGTTCAGGGCGAGGCGTTTTCATGGGATTCTAGCCAGAATAGAGGCGAAGGACATCGACGGCGCGTAGAAGGCCAGTGGCCGGGAAACCAAATGGGTGGCGGCACCGGGCTGATCCCGCCTTTCTCGCAATGCGGTTGAACGTGTTCTTCGCGCCGGGCAGGGGCCGCCGATCAGGCAGACCTCGGGTAAGGCAGAGCAGACGGTTTCGCAGGAAGCCGGCCAGCCTTGAGAGTGGAATGCTGGTCGGACCGTGTAGCCGGGATCATCGGCAAGATCCAACGGCTCGCGGGGGGACCTCCGCCCCGTCGTGTTACGGATCACGCACATCTCGGAACCCTCGCGGTGGCCGATACTCCTGGCAACGGCCAGGTGCAACGCACCGGAAGTGCTCTTGGGCTTCGTGTACACAGGGCTGGTCTCGACAACCCGGATCGCTGTTCATCACTTCCCATCCCGACAAAGCGGTCGTGAGTCGCAAGGTCGGCCTGTCCATGAACACACCGGCCCGGTAAGGCATCTGGTGTCTTGGCCGACACCTGCGATCCAGGCCCCGCCCCAGTGTCCGGGCAAAGCAGCTTTGGGAACACCGGTACGAATGATACCCGTTCCCGCCGGCCAACGGAAGGAGTCGCCCGCTCAACCCGCCTGTCGCAACAGTCAGGACTCGTAAGGCCTGCGTGTTCCGAACCACGACGACTCCTTGCCTCTACCTCGGCCCGGACCTTGACGGCTAGCCTCAATGGACCGCTAGCAGGCCGCTAAGGAGCCAGCCTTCTCACATTCCGGACGCCTGGGAAATGCGCAAAGCGCATCGAAGCTTGCCATGGAGGACGTTCGATGCGCGGTCAAGTCGATCCTGAAGGCGGACTGTTCGACACCTTCAACCTGGAAGAGATGGTCCCGATCAGCCGTCCCTTGCGGACGATCGATGCGCGGGCGGATCGGGTGCTGGCCCACACGGAAGTCTCGGGAGCGACAGCGGCCATCCGACTGGACTGCCGGGGGCCTTGGACTCTGCGCCGAGTCGAACGCCCCGCCCACTTGCGATACAAACCCTGGCCGCCGCGCCGTCTTCTCCGACGGGAAAACGAAGCGCCCAACGGGTCGAACGCTCGTCGCGGTAGAGACCCGGTCCTGGCGAATGACGCATGCTGGCGCACGCTTGTGAATTACGTCGAATGCGATAGACTCCTTCACGAGGAGCCCGGGTTGAATGCTGCAAGGGTCGTGAAAGAATCGCCGATCCATCTTCCGCGTTGGCCGGAAGCTCCGGTCTCGCAGGTTTCCGCTTGGCCTGAAGGATTCTAAGTGGCGGCCGACAGTTCTCAGTAGGATTACGGAGCAGAACCATGTCCCGAGAACCATATTGGCTGGTCATTGGCGTTGGTTTGATTGGACCCATATCGGCGTGTCTGGGCGCCCCGGCCCGAGTAACGGCCGCGGCCCTACCCGCCCCGACGACCTCGGCCCAGGCGATCCTCGAGGCGAGCGGGGTGAAAGGAGGTCTGGTCGTGCATGTCGGCTGCACCGACGGGAGGCTGACGGCCGCGCTGCGCGCGAATGACAGTTATCTGGTTCACGGCCTGGAGCCCGACGCCGAAAACGTCCGGCGAGCCCAGGAGCACATTCGCGCGCGGGGCCTCTGCGGCAAGGCCTCCGTTGAGCAGTGG
>CAYGAN010000038.1:23527-27228 GCA_964347585.1 uncultured Planctomycetales bacterium
AGGCCGAAGGATCTCAGCAGGTGGCCACGACCATAGAGGAGATCGCGGCCACCTCGGAGCAGGCGGCCGTCGGGGCCGGGCAGATGTCCACGTCCGTTCAACAGCAAACGGCTGCCGTACACGGATAATCTCGTCAACCTTCTTGTCGCGGAGGACCTCGGCAAGGTGCCGACGGGCGAGGTCATGCGTGTCCTGGTTCCGGGTGGCGTGTCATACGTCAAGAAGAACGGCAAGTGGACGAAGACGGTCAAGCCTTGGCCAAAGGACATCGACGAGTGGACGCATTACCTGCACAGTGCGGACAACAATGCAGTCGCGAAGGATACGACCGTGGGGCCACCGCATCATCTTCAGTGGGTCGGCGGGCCCAAGTGGGCAAGGAGTCACGATCATCTGGCGAGCGTCAGTGTCGTCGTATCGAGCGGCGGCCGGATCTTCTACATCGTTGACGAAGGCCCAATCGCCGCAGTCGCACTGGACCCCAAGTGGTTCCTGGTTGCACGTGACGCGTTCAACGGCGTGATGCTGTGGAAGAGGCCGATCGGTCCATGGGAGGGACATCTCCGCGGCTTTCGCAGCGGCCCGCCCGGACTGGCGCGAAGGCTCGTGGCCGTCAAAGACCGGGTGTACGTCACCCTTGGCTACGGCAAGCCGGTGAGCGCCCTTGATGCGGCGACGGGCCAGGCGGTCAAGACGTACGAGGGAACGGACCACACGCTCGAGATGATCTGGCATGACGGCGTGCTCTTCCTCGTGGTGGGTGATGTGGACGCGGACGAAGCTGCAGCTGCCGCCGAGCGACGGGGTGCCAGCCCTCCACCGCGCAACAGGCGCATTCTAGTCATCAAGGCCCAGACGGGGGATCTCTTGTGGGAGAAGTCTGACGTTGACACGGCTGAGTTGATGCCGACGACGCTTGCCGTCAGCCGTGGCCATGTGTTCTTCCAGAACACAAGCGAGGTGCTCTGCCTGGATGCGGCGTCCGGCGACGAGCTTTGGCGCGCCACCCGGCCGATCAGCTCAAATCGGCTTGGCTGGTCGACCCCCACGCTCGTGGTCTATGACGATGTCGTGTTGTCTGCCGACCGTGAGGCACCCGCTCAGAAGGAGCAGGACACAACCGAAGCAAGAAGAGTCGAATGGACCCCCAGCAGCAAAGGCGGTGACGCACCTGTCGGAGAGCTGATCGCCTTCTCGGCCAAGACGGGCCAGAAGCTCTGGAGCTGCAAATGTCGTGAGTGCTACAACGCCCCGGTCGATGTTCTTGTGGCGGACGGCCTGGTGTGGACAGGGGACCTGGTGCGCCGGCAGGACCCAGGCATAACCACGGCACGCGATCCAAAGACCGGCAAGATCCGCAGGCAACGCCCGGCGGATGCGGACTCTTTCCAGGTCGGCATGACCCACCATCGCTGCTACAGAAATAAAGCGACAGACCGGTATCTCCTGCTCGGCAGAGCGGGGGTTGAATTCATCGAGCTCACCTCCGGCAGGGCCATCGCAAATCATTGGGTCCGAGGCACGTGCCAATACGGCATCTTGCCGTGCAACGGGCTTCTGTACGCTCCGCCGCATTCGTGCGCCTGCTACATCCAGGCCAAGCTCAATGGGTTCAACGCGCTGGCCCCGAAGCGCGAGTCAGACCCGCCGCCGTCGGGAGGTCGGGACGACGGTCGGCTCGAGCGCGGTCCGGCGTATGGCAAGCCCGTCGCCTCCTCCGACGCGGCTAGGGACGTTGACTGGCCCACGTTTCGCCATGATCCGGCCCGTAGCGGGCGTACGAAGTCTGCTGTTCCCACATCACTCAATGGCTTGTGGAGTGCCGACCTTGGCGGCAGGCTCAGCAGCGTGGTAATCGCGGAGGGGAAGGTCTTTGTGGCGCACGTCGATGCCCACACCGTCTATGCCCTGGACACCAAAGATGGCAAGCAAATTTGGAGCTATACCGCGAGCGGCCGTGTGGATTCGCCGCCGACGATTCACAAGGGCCTAGCCCTGTTCGGATCCGCAGACGGGTGGGTTTACTGCCTCCGCGCGTCCGATGGGCATTTGGCCTGGCGATTCCGGGCGGCCCCGGAGGATCGGCGTGTCCTGGCCTACGGGCAGTTGGAGTCAGCCTGGCCCGTGCATGGGAGCACACTTGTGCATAACGATGCGGTGTACGTCGCCGCGGGGAGGTCTTCCTTCCTGGACAGCGGCATCTACCTGTATCGACTCGATCCGAAGACGGGAAAGAAGCTGGCCGAGACGCGCCTTGACAGTCGCGACCCAAGGACGGGACAGGAGCCACAGGACATCATCCAACGCGTTGGCATGGAGGGCGCGCTTCCGGACGTTCTGTCAAGTGACGGTACCTCCGTTTACATGCGCCATACGCGATTTGATCTGGATGGCGTCGA
Source organism: uncultured Planctomycetales bacterium (assembly GCA_964347585.1). Lineage (GTDB taxonomy): Bacteria > Planctomycetota > Phycisphaerae > UBA1845 > CAYGAN01 > CAYGAN01. The sequence continues at coordinate 25,927 of CAYGAN010000038.1, forward strand.
GCAGGAACCGAACGTGCCGCATCTTTTCAGCCCGGCGGGCTTTCTGGATGATTCCTGGTGGCACCGGACGTATTGGATGGTTGGAACGGCGATGAGGTCTGGCTACGGTGCGTGGCCGCTCGCCAGTCGTGAATCCCCGGTCGGACGGCTTCTTGTATCCGACGAAGCATCCGCTTACGGCTTCGGGCGCAACCAGTACGTTCATCACGGTAGCCACGTGGGTCTCGACGGGTCAGCCATCTTCCACTTCAGGCCCAAGCGTGACGCTGGGACCCGCTGGACTTACTACCGCCTCTTCGCCGCCGACAGGAACCTGGACAGCAACAAGCCAGCCGAAAGCCCCACAACCAAGCCGGCAATCGGTAGCAAGAAGCGCGGTGGCCGAGCGCCGCGAAAGCCTACAGTGCACTATCGCTGGTCCAGAAAAGTTCCGCTTGTCGTTCGAGCGATGCTCCTGGCAGACAAGACACTTTTCCTTGCCGGGCCGTTGGACATGGCCGGCATCGAGGACAGTCCGGCGCTTAGCAAAGATGGAGCCGGCGCCATATTGCTGGTCGTTTCGGCGGAAGATGGCGAGACACTCACTCAATACAAGCTGCCTTCCCCGCCGGTCTTCGACGGGCTGGCTGCTGCCAACGGCCGGCTGTACCTTTCGATGCGCAACGGCCAGCTGATATGCATGGGGGGTAGCCAATAGCAGGAACGGAGTTTGTGCAATGTCTCGGCGAACCACCTCAACCTGGGTCCGAGTAACGGTTGCTGCGGGGCTGACGTCGGCCCTTGGCGCGGCAGTGTTTGGGGCGAGCGAGGATCCTTGCCGACAACGGCAGGATGCGAGGCAGATTCTGGCCACGACCAGCATCCAAGGCGGGCTGACCGTGCACATTGGTTGCGGCGACGGTAAGCCGACGGCGGCTCTGCGGGCTAGTGACAGCTACCTGGTTCACGCTCTGGACGCCGATGCGAAGAACGTCCAGCAAGCCCGCGAGCACATCCGGTCGCTCGGCCTGTACGGCAAGGTCTCCGTTGAACAGTGGACTGCGAAGCGCCTGCCGTACACTGACAACCTCGTCAACCTTCTCGTTTCGGAGGACTTGGCTGGAATCCCGATGGAAGAAGTCATGCGGGTCCTGGTCCCCCGTGGCGTGGCGTACATCAAGAAGGATGGCAAGTGGACGAAGACGATCAAGCCTCGGCCCAAAGAGATGGACGAATGGACGCATTATCTGCATGACGCATCGGGCAACGCTGTCGCCAGGGATACGCTCGTCGGGCCGCCGCGGCACATGCAGTGGGTCGCCA
>CAYGAN010000038.1:27280-28934 GCA_964347585.1 uncultured Planctomycetales bacterium
TGCCGGCTAGGTGGTCGCTTGTTGCGCGCGATGCGTTCAACGGCGTGCTTCTGTGGAAGCGACCGATACCTCGCTGGGGCTGGAGGGAGTGGAAGAAGGCCGAGTTGGAGGGAAAGGATTGGACGACGCTTCGGGGCCAGCGCATCCGTTCGCCGAAAGTGCTTCCGCGACGATTGGTGGCCGACGGAAACCGAGTATATGTCACCCTCGGCTATGACGCCCCGGTAACGGCGCTGGAGGCCGCAACGGGAAAGGTCATCCGAACGTATGAGGGCACTGAGGGAGCGGACGAGATCGCGTTCAGCCAAGGCATCTTGTTCCTGTGCATTCGGAAGAACTCAGCTGAGCAAGCCGGACGACGATCCGGACAAGCCGGCCCGGAATCAATCCTCGCGGTGAATGCCGACACCGGTGAAGCTCTCTGGCAGAAGCAGGCCGAGAAGATCCTGCCGTTGTCTCTGGCGATCGAAGCTGATCGCGTCTTCTTTCATACCTACACCGAAATCGTTTGCTTGGATCTGAGAACGGGCGAGGAGGCATGGCGCGCGCCGTCTGAGGCGCCCGGCGGAGGACCATGGGCGGCGGCCGCAACACTCGTTGCGCACGACGGAGTGGTGTTGCTGGCAAGTCCCAAGAAGCTGGAGGCACTTTCAGCGGAAACCGGGAGAACCTTGTGGACGGGGCCTGGAGGTAAGGGCCCGGGAGTTGCCAATCCCCCTGACCTGTTCGTAGCCGACGGGCTGGTCTGGTGCGGAGCGCACAGGGTTGGGCACGATCCTACGACCGGCCAGGTAAAGAGAAAGGTGGAGATTCAGAATCTGATCACTCCGGGCCACCATTTTCGATGCTACAGGAGCAAGGCCACCGAACGCTATCTCCTGTGGCCCAAACGGGGAGTCGAGTTCATCGATCTGAAATCGGACAACCACATGCGGCACGATTGGCTGCGGGCGCCATGCAAGCTGGGATTCATGCCATCCAACGGGCTGCTCTATGTCCCGCCGCACCAGTGCTTCTGCTACCCCGGAGCCAAAGTGACCGGATTCAACGCGCTCGCTTCGGAGAGAAAGCCAAGCAGCACCAGAGCCGCTGGCGAGGTGCCCAACAGGCTTGAAAAGGGCCCGGCGTACGTGCACGGCGGGGCTAAGAGATCGGTAACGGAAAATCCAGGCGATTGGCCTACGTATCGGCATGATCCCAAGCGCGGCGGCTCGACCACGTCACCGGTACCGCCGAACGTGGATCGCGTCTGGCAGGCGGAGCTGGGCGGCAGAATCACTCCCCCTGTGGTCGTGGGCGGGAAGCTGTTCGTCGCCTTGGTCGATGCTCACAGCGTATGCTGCCTGGACACCGAGAGAGGCGCGCGGCTGTGGAACTACACAAGCGGCGGACGGGTGGACTCGCCACCAACCGTTCACAGAGGCTTGGTACTCTTTGGCTCCGCGGACGGATGGGTCTATTGTCTTCGGTCTTCGGATGGGGAACTTGTCTGGCGTTTCCGGGCTGCGCCCGAGGATCGTCGGGTCGTGGCCTTCGGGCAACTGGAATCGGCCTGGCCGGTGCACGGAAGCGTGCTCGTCAAAGACGACGTGGCGTACTTCGCAGCGGGCCGCTCGTCTTATCTTGACGGTGGCATATACCTTGTACGGCCTGG
>CAYGAN010000039.1:0-25622 GCA_964347585.1 uncultured Planctomycetales bacterium
ACAGCAAGGACGAGCAGAGGTATTGCGCCGGCAACCCATCCGCACACAGCGGCGATCAACCAGTGCGGAGTGACCACGCGGCGGACTACATCTCTCAGCAGAACGATCGCATACGCCGGCGTGGCAAAACAGGCCATGACGTGATTCGCGGTTCCTGCTCCGTTCATCAGGCCGAGCAGCACCAGCCATATCCCTCGCCGGCTCGAAAGATATCGCCAGAGGATCAGCAGCTCGGCGGTGAGCCCCGCCAGTGACAATGAGTACACCTCTGCCGCCGTCGCGTGCCACCAGAAAGTGTGCGAGACCGCTAGAACGCCCGCGCCGATCACTGCCGCCAGTCGCTTTTGAGTGATCCAGCGCACGAGCAGATATACATTCGCCACCGTCACCGCCGCCCACAGGCCGCTGAAAAGATTCACGCGCGCCGCTGCTTCGCCAATGGGAAGCCGGACGACCGGCTGAATCAGCAGATAGTAGGTCGGATGACTGAGTGCCAGGCCGAGCCATCCCTTGATGTCGCCTCGAATCGCGCGAACGGTCGCCAGCCCGCTGTCCTGCCAGAGGATGTCCGGAGCGGCAGTGGCGGCGTAAAGTACCCCCGCCGCCGACACGGCGAGGAGATAGTCGGCCCGCCGCGGGCGGCTACTGTCTTCCTTATCGATCGGGGTCAATGCCTGCTCCAGATGAGCGCGCATAAATAGCGGCGATGGTTTCTGCTGCGTGCAACGGCGCGTCGGCCCGTCATTCTGAGGTCCACGGCTCCTATCCGGCGCGGGGGCTGCATCTGGGCGTACATGGGCAACTGACAGGAAACCATCTAGACAAGACCGCCGAGTAGTTGGGGCGGCAGCCCGGGCTGCTTGATCTCATCATCGCTCAGGAAATGCGGCCGCAGGTGGGCAAACACGCCCGAGCCTGGCATGGAGCTGTGCGCCCCTCGGGCGAACCCACTGTTGTGGGCGCGGTTGTCGTCGAGACTCGGATGACTCGTTCGGCCCGTGGGATAGCCCTGGATTAACACTTGGGCTCGCCAGATCACCAAGCTGCTTTCCTCCGGATCGCTTCGACAGATGTCGCCCGAACAGTTCCCGCGCCCGCCCCGGCCGGATAGACTTCTTCGTTCCTATGGGCGGTGACCACTTGCTCCTATCGGCCGCAGTCCGTTCACGGCGCAGCGGCGAAAGGCTGAGGTCGCTATTGGCCTTCGCCAACCCGCCGGCGTCGGTCTCTGCGAGTTAGGGAAAGGCGTCGGACGGCGCGGTGGTTCGGGCGGCTTCGATAATGCTCCGCTGCTCTCGCAAACGCTGCTGAAAGTCACTCTCTTTGACCCACTCCACGCTCAGCTTCTTGTCCTGACAAACGGTCACCGCCCGACCATTTGCCAGCAGCACTGAGCGGTGGACGGCTGACCACGCCACGATGATGGGAATGATGCTATCGGCAGCGTACCGGCGAGTCATGTCGTCGGCATAGCCGGGTGGCGTCCTCGTTGCAGGTGGACGCGACGCGATGTCGATGAGCGGAGGCGGCAGCTTTCCCAGCCGGTTCAACGCCTGTTGAAGCTGGTTAGCATGTTCTTGCATCTGCTTGAGTACACCGCCGCGAAGTCGATAGTCGTTGCGCAACGTTACGAACAGGCACACACCTAGTCCCGTCAGCGCCAACACCAGAACGGTCCTACTCAAGCGATGCTTGCGGTGCCTGCGGCGGATCGTTTTGCCACGTTCGGTGACCGGAGTGCCCGGCGAATACCGTGCGACCATTGGCCGAACTCCAGGCGCCTGAGTTTCAGGCTGAGCCGCCGACGCGGTCAGAACGGGTTGCATACTAACGAATCCGGCGGGAGTCGCAAGGGCAGGGCCCGTTGGCCCAACGTTACTGACGTTGACGTTGGGGGCCTTCGGCTTGCGCAGCTGCTTCGCGCCTGGCCGCGTGCCCGTGCTGGCGTCGTGCGGCCGTTTTGAGGTCCGGCCGTCCCGCCAGAAGGCTGGTAGGCCCTCTTTCATCTGGCCTGACGGCCTGCTTCGGTGCACGTCCTGCGTAGCTGGCTAGTCTGGAACAAGTCTCGTGGCGCCTGGCGCCGGCCTGTCAGCGGGCAAGGCGGTCCGATCCCCCGCGGCCGGACGAAGTTGATTGACGCCGCTCGAACACCCAGCACAATGGGTGGCTTGTGCTGACCGCTCTGCTTGGCGCGAAACTTGAGAGGCGCAACAGTGCGATTGCATTGGTATCGTCAACAGCTGGTGACGAGGCACGCGTTCACAACCGCGCGGAGCAGCCAGCTTGAGAAGCAAACCGTCGTGGTCGTGCTGGAGCACGAGGGCATCGCCGGTTTCGGCGAGGCCGCCCCGGTCGGGCACTGTGGCCAGACGCTAGAATCAACCGAGGCGGCTCTAGCTCAGATCGTCGATCTTCTCGGGGACGATCCGTGGGGGATTGAGGCCATTGTCACGAGGCTCCTGTCGCGGTTCAGCGGGCAGCGAGCAGCCGTCTCAGCGATTGACAGTGCCCTGCACGATTGGGCGGGGAAGAAGCTGGGGCTGCCCGTTTGGCGGCTGCTGGGGCTGGATCGGAGCCGCATACCCTTGACGTCCTTCACGATAGGCGTCGACGCGCCCGATATCGTTGCTCGCAACGTCATCAAAGCGGCGGAGTTTCCGATCCTGAAGATCAAGCTGGGCAAGTCCGATGACCTTGTTGTCATGGAAGCGGTGCGGCGGCACGCGCCCAACAAGAGGATCCGCATCGACGTCAACGCCGGCTGGCCTGCAGATGAGGCAGCCGACCAAATGCGCCGCGTATCAGAGTTCGATGTTGAGTTCATCGAACAGCCTACCCCCCCAGGCGACTTGGCAGCATTGCGGCGGCTCCGCGACGCGAGGATCGCGCCGATCTTGGCCGACGAGAGCTGCCTGACTCCGAAAGACGTGGTTGGCCTGGCCGGTTGTGTCGATGGGGTCAACATCAAGTTGGCCAAGTGTGGAGGGATTCGCCAGGCCCGCCGGATGATTGAGCTGGCTCACGCCCTGGACATGGAGGTTATGCTTGGTTGCATGATCGAGAGCTCACTCGGCATCGCAGCAGCGGCCCAGCTTGCGCCGCTGGTCGAGCATCTGGATCTGGACGGCCACCTGCTGCTCGCGCACGATCCGTTCGAAGGGATCGGCGGCGCGGCCGGCAGACTGACGCTGACCCACCGAGCAGGTCTCGGCGTGGCCCCCGCTAGTGGGTCCGTTGGCCCAATCGCCGATTGGGCACACACTCACTGAGATTATGCCGCTACGAATGGAACCGTTGCGCTCATAGTGAAGTCTTGTCAACTGGACTTGATCGGCCTGCAGCATGCCCTCGAATCTTTGGGCGCGGGTTATTGACTTCCCGTTGCTTGGCCTCATAATGGCGATGCGCTGGGAACCCGTCTTTGGCAGAAGGGTGTGCTCGTGCAGTCTTGTTGAAGGTGTGAGATCGGCGCGATCCGTCGGGTTGGACACGTCCTGGCACAAAGGGTATGGGCCTCCCGCGGAAAGGCGGAGGCGGGGGCGGCCACGTACCGGGCGCGGAAAGGCGGGAAAGGTAGGGCCTTCTTGTCCATAGGCTGAAAGCACTATGTCTGGATCGGAAGAGCGAATCAGCTACAAGTTTCAACGATTGCGAGAACGTATTCGCCAAGCTGTCGAAAGCGGCGAGCTCAGTGGGAAGTTGCCCGGTGAACGCGAGATGGCGCGGCTGTATGACGTGAACGCCAAGACCGTCAGCAAGGCTCTTGGCGACTTGGCCGGTGAAGGAGTGCTCGTGCGGGTCATTGGCAGGGGCACCTTCGTTGCCGGGCAAGTGCACGATCATCCTTCAATGACGCGTGAGCGCAGGTATCGCTGGCTGACGACTGCCGGCTGGAGCCGGCAGCTCGGTCAAAGGCTTTTCGCCCGCGCCGAGGGGATTGCACGCGAAGCCGGCCACCAGTTGCACATGGACGTCATCGAGCCAAATGCTGATGGTGAGCTCCCCGAGAAGTGCCTGGCGCCCGGGGATCTGCGTGGCGTGGACGGTCTGGCCATATTCAGTGCCAGCCCTTCGCACGGATTACTTGCCGATCTGTTGCGGCGACACATTCCGGTGGTCCTGTCCAACAGCAAGGCCGGTCCCGTCAAGACGAACGCCGTCATGCCCGACTATGCGCGGGGGGCGTTCGAATTGTGCGAGCACCTGATCCAGTTAGGCTGTGAGCGCATCGAGTTGGCGTGGCAAGCGCGGAGGCTCGAGACGTACGACGTGGGTCTTTCTGGTCGTTGGTTCGACTCCGGGCCAATCATGCTGAAACAGGCGATGCGCGGATACCAAACGGCTATGCGGCGGCACGGGCTCACCCTCGTCGATCAGGCAGGCGACGAGAGGCAGCGGTCGGCATCCAACAGCAGACTCGCCGAGTTGTTCGCAGCCCCCGATCAACTGCCGGCGCTGATCTGCGCAGGAACGGAGGCTGCTCAGGCGGTTCTGGACGAGGTGGCAAAGCATAGATTGAGCGTTCCGTCTGACCTGAGCATGGTCCTGTTGGCTGAGCCGGGCCAGACCGGCGAACTTGACGCGACCGTTGATACGATCATCGTCGGCGGCCCGCCGCAGCCGCCGTTGACTGCCTACGAGTTCGATGCCGAGACGCTCGTGGATTGGACAATGCGACTGTTGATGGACAACGGCCCGGGGCCATCAGCTCAGGAGGTCATTATCCCCGGCACGCTGGTGGACCGCGGATCGGCCAAACCCGTTCCCGGGCAGCAAAACGCCGGTCCTCCCAAACAGGTCATCCTCTGACGGGCCGAGACGGGTCCGCCCCGCGAAGAAGTACTGTCAGGCCCGTTGAGCGGCAACGTAATCAGCTCGCGTTCATGAGCCCTCGCGGAAGCGCCGCGTCTGGGCTTGCTCAGATGTGACTCGTCCGGGCTACTGTCCCTCTGGATCGACGATATAGACGGTCCTCAGATCGTTGAAATCAACCGGCGGCACCACGCGCAGGTGGTAGATCAGGGCGTTCGTACTGTCGGGTCGGAGCTCTGCGATCTGGCCGACCATCATAGTGACCGGCAATCGCGAGTCAGCCCGCTTGACCACCAGATCACCCTCGCGCACCTTACCTGTCTCAATGTACTTCCTGTAATCAACTTCGCCGATCCAGATCTGACGTTCGTGTTGTCCGTGGAGCAGGAACTTGGCGTCCTGAACGGTGAATTGCCCGCGCTCAAGGCGGCCGATCGACACCTCCATGTTTGTCGAGGGGTCCGAAAGAAGGACCACGCGTGAGGTGTATGGGGCGGCTTGCTCGATGCGCCCAACCAATGACTCTCCGCTCAGGACGAACAAGCCTTGCCGTATTCGCCGGTCTTGCCCCGCGTCAACAAAGAACCGCGTCGCGACCCATTGTTTCGGCTTGACCCCTCGCGTGCTGCCCTTGTCTATCGCTAGAGAATCCCGCCAGGCCACTGCGTCAGGGGCCACCACGCGCGCCGGGATCAGCCGGCCTCTTTGGAATCCGATCTGCCGGAGTCGGGTGAGCTGCTGATTCATCTCCTTCAGCTCCCGCACCTGGTCCGATAGCGCGGCCGTCCGGTTCTCCAGGGCCTGCTTGTCTCGCAGGAGTTGCTGATAGTCAGGGACCCCTGCCGGCCGATCTGCCAACTGCCGCATTTGCCGGCCAACCCTGTCGGTTGTGGCCCTCAGGGGATACTGCAGCGGCGCGATCAACTGAACGAGCCCGCACTTGAATCGCGTCGCGCGTTCGGGGAGCAGCACGCCGACCATTGCCAGGACCATCAGCCCGGCAAAAACAGTAGGTTTCGAGGGTCTGCGCAGGCGGAAGCGCATCTCAAATGGTCTCGTCACCTCTTGCCGGCACGGCCGTTCTCGTTGAGGATGAAGACATCGCCCTGGCAGTAGGGCCCCGTCCCGGACGCCAAGCCACCTCTGCGGAGCAAACGCGCCGGTCTTTCCTCACGCTGCTGTAATGCTTTTGTTAGTTCACGGGCTTGCTAGCTGTTCGCCCTCAACACTCGGAGCCATGCTGGCTGTCAGTTGCGGCCCCTACATTTCATCCTCGTCCGACTCCATTGTCTCTTTCCACACGGCCAAGTTGTCGAGGTAAACGCTCGTGCCGCGCGCCACACAACTCAACGGGTCATCGACCAGCCTGACCTCGAGATCCGTGGCCTGGTGCAGCGTGTGGTCGAGCCCGCGCAGTAGTGCCCCGCCGCCGCAGAGATGAATGCCGTTCTCAACCAGATCAGCCGCCAGCTCAGGCTCGGTCTTCTCGAGCGTGCGCATGACGCAGTCGATAATATGGCCGACCGGCTCCGTAAGTGCCTCGCGGACTTCCTCGGTTGTCACCATTGCCTTTCTCGGCAGGCCGCTGATCATGTCGCGGCCTCGCACCTCTTTGGTCTGGCCCTCAATATCGTCAGTCGGGGAGGCCGAACCGATCTCCATCTTGACCTGCTCGGCCATCTGCGGGCCGATCATGAGGTTGTACGTACGCTTCATATGGTTGACGATCGCCTCGTCCATGTCGTCACCTGCAACGCGAATGGACTCGCAGACGGTGATGTCGGCCAGGGAAATGATCGCGACCTCCGTGGTGCCTCCGCCGACGTCAACGACCATGCTTGCGGTAGGCTCCGCGACGGGCAGGCTGGCGCCGATCGCAGCGGCCATGGGCTCCTCGACCAGGTACACTCGACGGGCGCCGGCGCGCTCAGCCGAGTTGTAAACGGCGCGCTTCTCAACCGCCGTGATCCCCGATGGAACGGAGATCACCACCCGAGGCTTGAAGAAGTTGCGGCGGCCATGCACCTTCCTTATGAAATACCCCAGCATTGCCTCGGTGATGTCGAAGTCGGCGATTACGCCGTCCTTCAGCGGCCGGATTGCGCTGATCGACCCGGGGGTCCTGCCGAGCATCTCCTTGGCCACCAGCCCGACCGCGTTGCCGTCGTTCAGGACTCTGTTGGTGCCCTTCCTGACGGCTACCACGGAGGGCTCGTTCAGGACGACCCCCTCACCCTTGACGCACACGAGCGTATTGCAAGTGCCGAGGTCTATGCCCATATCGACGCTGAACAAACCCCACACGGCGTCAAAGATCACAGAATCCGTCCTTCGTGCCCCGCCGGGCCTGCGACACCCCGGCTTCGGTGATCAGCAGCTTGCGCGGTGGCGCTGGCCGCCATAAGCGAACTGACTGCACGCCGCCCACGGGCTTAACTCACGCCGCGAGCGAGGGGAGATGCCCTGTCTAAGTGCCGACCGTCGGGAACCAGGTTCCGAACAGCACGTGATTCCGCCAGATCATGTACCCGAATCCGATCGCCACGAACAACGTCGCCACGATCAGAAGGACCGTATAAATGTCGCTGCTCGACTTAGCTCGAATGGTCGGCTCGCCGATTGTCTGCCCCTGTACCACTGAAGACCCCTCGCCCTCTAAGTGCGCAGGCGCAGCCGGATGCTACGGTCCAGTACCGGCGACCAACTGGGCAGCCGGCACTGCGCGGTCGCCCTCTTGAATCTCAGCTTGGACCTCAGACAAATACCCGGCGGACTCCTGGGGTTCCACCATGGTAATGGTCAAGTCGGCGACGTACTGTGACCCGCGATGAATGATAAAGACCATGCCTTTCTCGACGCCGTCGGCTGATCCGACACTAATGCTGGCATGCTCACCGTCCACCTCAGTGACCCTTCCCTCGATTGTGGCTACTTTCGCCGGCTCAACAGCGCGAGCTTTTTCACGCTCCGGACCGACCACCGTGACAGCCATCCCGGGTGGCTGACTCAACTTGGCCTGGAGTCGCTGGATTTCCTCAGCCTGTGCGTACGATTTCTGCTGAAGTTGCCGGACCTGCTGAGTCAGCGCCGTTGTCTCCGTGCTAAGCTCACGTACCCGCTCGTTCAACTCGATGTTGCGTTTCTCGAGTTGAATGCTGGCGGTATCCAGCTCGTTGCGTTGCTGGCGCAGAACCGATCGCTCGTGTTGAAGAGCATCAACCTGACTGGTGAGTTTCGCTATCGACGTCTGGAGGTTGTGGTTCTTAAGATTGGCCGCCTGCAACTGGCCCTTGACCGTAGCCAAGTCTGTCTGAATCCGCTGAAGTTCGTCCTGCAAGTCCTGGTAAGCATTGCTCTGACTGGTAAGGCTATCCTGGTAGGCTTCCATCTGTGCGGCGGTGATCGCTATCCAGTTGCGCAGGTGGGCGTCAGCGGTATGGGCCAGGCCGCGATAGTTCTCGGCATTGGCTTTCCACTCCTGCTCGGCGCCAACGTGGACGACCACCATGGTGGTAAACGCAATGGAGAACACGAAGAGCAGAACGACGAAGACTTTTGTGGGGGTGCTCAAGAGAACGCTCCTCCGGCCGGTGCGACCGACGCCGCAGAAACCACTCGCACTCCGTCGGACTGCAGGACGGCGGGTAACAGCAGTCGTCCGCCTCGTGTGGCACGCGGTTGACCGGCAAGGTCGGTCCGCCCCGAGCGCGCCAACCGGCTAGACGCTCGGCGCGACCTGACGCTCTAAGTCCCGCGTCAACAAGGCATACGGAATATACCGGCTGCCTCGCCGCTTGCAAGTACATTTTGGCGTCGCTTCCCAAGATTTCAAGCGAGCATTCGGGCTGGTCAGAATGGTGCAAGGGCCAAGCGCACGGCCGGCATCGGGCACGGGCCGCAGGGGCAGAATCACCTGACAGGCTGCGCTTGTGCTGTAGGCACCCCGATGGAGCAGGCAACGACCTGACCATCGCGACGCATGCCGCGCCAGCCTTTTCCACGGGGTACCTGCCCGCGGGTCCCTTTCCGGCCACGATCTCCGGGGCGGCGGTCCTAGGCCAAGAGTGCTCGGAAGGTGGATCTGCTTGTTTCCCGCTGGGGTCTGTGGCACACGACGAGCCTTTGCGGCTAGGTGTTGTTGCGGCTTGACGTTACCAGTGCGTGAGGGTTCAATGACGTGGTGGCTGCGAGGTGAGATGTGGTAGAGCCGAATTGTCGGCATACCGAGCGGGTGCCTGCCGAACTTGCCTGCCTGATCCAGCGACTGACCGATGAGGAAAAGATGCTGCTGACGATCCGGGACGAGCTCTATGAGGGCAGCTGGGGCTTGATGGTCCAGGATCTTCGTGACCGGCTGGAGGGGCGGCCGCACGTCTTTGAGATCTGCCCTCCGTCGGCGCGGCTGAGAGATACGATCGCGGGTCATCTCCAACTCATCGAACAACTACGGCACCTGGAGCGCCAGCACGGGACGAATCTGGGAGCTTTGGTCCGCGATGTCGGCTGATCGAAGCGGGGCAGTGGCAGAGGCGGGGCGGTCGGCAAGGGCGACGGGAGTTTTCTCATGAGAATGGCAGCGGCGCTGGCATGGTCGGTCGGGGCGCTTGGATTTGCCCATACGGCAAGCGGACAGGAGTATCTGGTCGATGCCTCGGCGTTGGCGGGAATCGAGCTCAGTCGATATTGGCAGGCTCGAGTGCCCTTGCAGGAGGGTGAGTCCCTGCTTGAGGTGTGGCTGCTCGACGAGAATCTCTACTGCTCGACGACACACGGAGAAGTCTTCGCTGTGCGCGCGGACGTGGGTCTGCTGCTGTGGTCGGCTACGCTGGGTCGTGGGGGGGTGCACATCTTCCCGCCGTCGCACATGGCGGCCCGCCCGGAGCAAAGCCACGTGCTGTTCACCACGCCGGGCCACGTACACATGCTGGACCGAGCGACGGGCGAATCGTACATGAGAGTTCCGCTGTCGTTCGCGGCAGGTACCGGCGCGATCGCGAACGACGAGTTTATGTTTGTGGGCGGGCTGGACAGGCATATCCATTGTGTGCGAATGAGCGACGAGATCACTATGTGGCGCGTCGTGACGGACGGATCGATCACGTCGATGCCCGCGCTACTGGAGCGCGGGCTCTACTTTGCTTCACAAGACGGCAAGGTGTATGCGTGCGACGCGTCAAACAAGCAAAGGCTGTGGATCCTCAAGATCGGGATGCCGATCTTCGCGCCGCTGCGTGCCGGGCACGCGAGCATCTTCGTCAGCGCCGGTGACCGCTCGATGTACCGGATCGATGCGTTAACGGGTCGGCGGATCTGGCGCTATCAAACGCCGGGGCTTCTTCGCGAGCCACCGAATGTCACCGACGAGGCGGTCTATCAATACAGCGAGGAGCAAGGCGTCTTTGCCGTTAACGTCGCAGACGGCCGGCTTCTATGGCACTTGCCGCAGGGCAGATACTTCCTGGCCCGGAACCGAGGCCGCGTATTCGTGTTGGATCGTTCAGGCAACATCGTGGCTGTTGAAGGCAAGACCGGCAAGGTCCTCGGGGCGGCGCCGGCTGCTTCAGCGGAATTGGCTGCGCCGAATACGGCGGACGACGCGATCTACTTGGCCGATCGAGCCGGAACCATCATCTGCATACGCGGCAAGGACGTGCCCTACCTTCGGGCTGGAAGAGTAGGCAGGCCGCCTGCCTCCAAGCGTCAAGGCGAGCAGCGCCCACTGCGCGTGGTGGCACCGGAGCCCGACGAAGCGGCAGGGAGCGAGGAACGAGACCCGCTGGAGAGTGGGAGTTCACTGCCGCCGATCGGCGGGTCGGTACCCCCCGAATGACCACAAGTCTTTTTGGATACTGTGCCTTGGGTGATTGCTGGGGCGCAGCCCCGCGTGGGCTCCCAATCGGAGTGGCGTTCCGGCTGCTCAGGACGGGCAGGGCGTCGAATGGGACCGGCCGGGGCGCAGATGACCACGAGCGTAGGGAGATCTTGCCGAGGTGGGCAAGCTGAAGATCAAGCGCGGCCTGATTAGCGCGTACGACAAGTCGGGTGTGGTCGAGTTCGCTCGGTCGCTGCATGACGAGTTCGGGGTGGAGATCATCAGCACCGGGGGTACGGCTAGGACACTGCGCGAGGCGGGCATCCCGGTTACTTTGGTCGAGCAGGTGACCGGCTCGCCCGAGATTCTCGACGGCCGCGTCAAGACCCTGCACCCGAAGATCCACGCGGCGATCCTCGCGGACCGCGACAATCCGGAGCACATGCGTGAGCTATCCGAGCTTGGCGTCGAACCGATCGACATGGTGGTGGTGAACCTGTACCCGTTCGAGCAAACGATCGCGGACCCGCAGTGCAGGTTCGAAGACGCGATGGAGATGATCGACATCGGCGGGCCCTGCATGCTGCGTGCGGCAGCGAAGAATCACCGCCATGTGCTGGCGATATCCGATGCGTCGCTCTACGAGCAGGTCCTGGAGCTGCTCCGCGGGAACGTGGAGGCGGCGGAGGCCGGGCGGCTGAGGCAGGCGTGGGCGGCGCGGGCGTTCGTACTGACCAGAATGTACGACCGCGCGATCTCGACGTACCTGACGGCTTGCGCGGGCGGGCGGATCACCGGGGCGGCGGCTACGCAGGAACTGGAAGGCGAGCCGATCGCGCTGCGCTATGGAGAGAACCCCCATCAGATTGGTGTCGTACTGCGCAGCGTCGGATCGGGAGAGCCGAGCGTCGCCGGCGGAGAGCTGCTGACGCCCGGCGAGATAAGTTTCAACAATTACCTGGATGGTGAAGCCTGCTTACAGCTCTGCAGAGAACTGGTGTGCTCCCAGGTCGTCGGCTCACAGGAGACCGTCGTGGCTGTGCTTGTCAAACACGCCAACCCATGCGGGGCGGCTATGGATGCCGACGCGATCGAAGCCTACCGCAAGGCATACCTGGGTTATCCCGCGGCTGCTTTCGGGGGCGTGTTGGCCGTAAGTTGCCCGGTCACGGCGGACTTGGCCGAAGCGGTGATGTTCTCCTACGACAAGTGGGGCAAGCAGGCCGGGGCGACCGGGTTTTACCTGAACGTTTGGATCGCACCGGCATTCGACGAGCAGGCGCCGGAGCTGATCCGCAAGGCGAAGGCGTGGGGCCAGCGCGCGCGCTTGCTCGCCGTGGGCGACATCGGGCGGCCACCGGACCCCAACGAGCTGGAGATCAGGAAGATCAGCGGCGGCATGCTGCTGCAGACGCGCGACCTGATCGGGCTCGATGAAGAACGTTGGCAGGTCGTTACGAAGCGATCGCCCTCGCCGCAGGAGATGCTCGACCTGCGTTTCGCGTGGCTGGTGTGCAAGCATACTAAGTCGAATGCCATTACGATCGCGCAGGACGGGATGCTGCTTGGCACGGGTGCGGGGCAGATGTCCCGGGTGATGTCGTGCAAGATCGCCGTCGAGCTGGCCGCGCCGCACCTCGCACGAGCGGGCAGGTCTGCAGGGCAAGCACCGTCGCCGGTGGCCGCGAGCGACGCGTACTTTCCGTTTCGCGACGGGCCTGAGCTGCTCATGGACGCCGGCGTGACGGCGATCATCCAGCCCGGCGGTTCGAGCAAGGACGAGCAGGTGGTCGCCGCCTGCGACGAACGTGACGCTGCGATGATCTTTACACGCACGCGGCACTTCCGACACTGACGAGCCCACTGGGCGGGATTCGGCTGCCAAAGTGCGGAGCTGACCGGAGTGAGTTCAGGAGCGAACGAATGAGCGCCGGATACGAGACGAGCAAGACGATGCCGGCGATCGTGTGCTACGGGTCTGATGAGTACCGGCTCGAGGAGCAACGTACGCCTCGGCCCGGGCCCGGCGAGGTGGTCGTGGAGGTGCTCTCGGCGGGGATCTGCGCGAGCGATCTGAAGTGCCGGGAGGGCGCACCGATGTTCTGGGGCGACGAGCACCGCATCGGCTACGCTGAGCCGCCCTTTATACCCGGCCACGAGTTCGTCGGGCGCGTCGTGGCGCTCGGCGACGGAGCAGCCGAGAAGTACAAGCTCGAGCCGCGCGACCTGGCGATCAGCGAGCAAATCGTGCCTTGCTGGGAGTGCCGGTTCTGCCGCAGCGGGCGATACTGGATGTGTGCCAAGCACGACATCTACGGGTTCAAGAACTACCTGCCGGGTAGCATGGCCAAGTACATGCGTTTTCCGGCCGGCGCGCTCGTGCACAAGGTCCCGGCTGACGTCGACCCGACGCACGCAGCCATGATCGAGCCGCTCTCCTGCAGCATCCATGCGGTACAGCGCGCGAAGATTGAGCTGGGCGAAGTGGTCGTGGTAGCCGGTTGCGGGACGCTGGGATTGGGCATGGTTGGTGCGGCCAGGCTCAAGAACCCCGGCCTGTTGGTCGCGCTCGACCTGATGCCTCATCGGCTGGAAGCGGCCAAGAAGCTCGGCGCGGACATGGTCATGAACCCGGGCGATGAGGATGTGATCGCACGGGTCCGTGAGCTGACTGACGGATACGGGTGCGACGTCTATATCGAAGCCAGCGGGCATGCTGCTGCCGTCGAGCAGGGCCTGCACATGCTCTGCCGACTCGGCCGCATGGTCGAGTTCAGCGTCTTCGGCGAGCCGGTCAAGGTCGATTGGACGATCATTGGCGACACGAAGGAGCTGGACATCTACGGCTCGCACCTGGGTCCGTACTGCTACCCGCTGGCAATCGACTACATCCACCGTAAGGTTATCGACGTTTCACCGATCGTCACGCACGTACTACCATTGGCCGAGCACTCCCGTGCGTTCGAGATGATGTTCAAGGGGGACAGGTCGATCAAAGTGCAGCTCCAACCCTGAGCGCCCAGGGAGGCCCGAGCCGGGGTCGCGGGGGGAGGTTATCCGGAGACTACAGACGCCATGGTTGGTGGCATGGCCACGCTTGCGTGGGCATGAAGACTACGCGCCGTCCTGATCTGGTCGTACTGGTGGGGTGAGCCCTCGGTCGCGCCCGTCCTGGCGCGGAGTCTGACGTACATTTGCGCGTTCGACGGTCCACGGCTTGTTGGCTTTGTCAACGTGGCGTGGGACGGTGGGATTCACGGGTTCGTGCTGGACACGACTGTGCATTGCGACTATCAGCGCCGGGGCATCGGAACGGAGTTGATGAAACGTGCGGCAGAGGTCGCCGGCGAGCGTGGGATCGAATGGCTCCACGCGGATTACGAGCCGCACCTCGACGCGTTCTACCGTCGCTGCGGCTATCGGAAGACGGAGGCCGGTTTACTGAGCCTGCGTAGAGAGGGCACCTGAGCAGTTGCTACAACCGACGCTATCGCGCGGTTGGATTCTATGGTTAGCGCTGTCAGAGGGGGCGGAGGCTCTTGTGATGCTCGCTCCATGCGGTCTCGATTGCGATGCCTGTCCTCAGAAGCCCGGAAAGTGCGACGGGTGCCACAGCGAGGATGGTCGCGTCTGGGATGCCGAATGCAGGATTCGCATGTGCTGCAAGTACGCGAAGGGGCTGGACAACTGTGCTGCGTGCGGTGCGTTTCCGTGCCAGGTGATACTCGACTTCGAGAGCGACGAGTGGCCACACCACACCGAGGCCGTCAAGAGGCTGCGAGCGATCAGAGCACGATCAGCTCGACCCGACGCGATGACTTCCACCAACGAGATCAGCTGAGGGACAGCCTTGCAGGAGAGCGCCTGGGGCGTAGAGTGCACGTCAGCTCAGGAGGACTTGCACATGAAGACAATACTGGCCGCCCTGGGAGCTGTCGCGGTATCTTTCGGTGCTGCACCCGCCGAAAGGATATATCGCCCCGATCCAGCCTCGTGGAAAAAGCCTCGGCACATCTTCTCGGAGCCAATCGCCGCCAGCAAGGACGGGCCGCTGCTTCGTGTCGATGTCGTCGACAATCACGTGATCGCGGGCAAGAAGGCCAAGCGTTTTTCGGCGGACGAGGTCTATTACTTCGTCGAGCAGGTCGGCCAGAGCTGCTCTATCCTCATCTATAACGACAAGCAGCGCGGCCTCAGGCTCCACGTCCCGAAGTGCGAGCACAGGCCTCTTACGGCAACGTGGATCAACCCGAAGCTGCTGTACGTGGACGTCTTTTTCAACCCGCACTACGGCGCCTATTGGATCTTCGACGTAGAGAATGAGCGTGTCGTCCTGCACGAGCTTCAGAACGATGGCGTCGATGCCTGGCGCGAATGCCGGGAGGGCAAGATCAGCACCAGCCGCAGCGCCGAAGAGACCCGCGATCGCGAATCGCCAGCAATGCCCCGTCCGCCTCTTCTGAGATAGCCCGCGTGATGTGACGCCCCAAGCCCCCGGTCAGCCAGAGGTGACCGTGGGTCTTGGCAGTAGGCGTCGAGATGCCAGGCCGTGCGCAAGGCCCCACGCGATCGTGCTCCCATCTCCGAAGGCGCCAGGTCACCCGCCTGTCCCCCGCCGTCGGTTCGTGGAGATGGCCACGTGTCCGCCGCCGTTCCGGCGGCGGCTAATCGGCCAGAGCATTCGGGCTTGAATGTTGTTCGCCGTGCCGGCGCCGGGGCCCGTCGCGAGCGGGTCTTGCCGCGAGTGAAGGTGCCATGAGAGGGGGGCTCGTGGAGCGAGCCGGATCAAGCAAGGGGCAGGGCGTCAATGTCGAGAAGGCTTGCCGCGTGGGCGAGCGGGCGGGTCAGGTCACCGTAGGCGATCATCCAGTGGTGGCCCGTACCGAAGTCGGCTGTGCGGGACAGGAACTCGTCGATCGGCGTGTCGATCCGCAGCTTCATCGGGATGCCGGGAAAGACCATCTCGGTCGCGACGGCCTCAGCCCGCCCGTAGGTGAGCCGGTACGTTCCCTTGCGGCCGCAGAGGTTGGCGAACGTGACCGGCCCGGGCCGGCCGGGGTATTGGCTGACGACCCCCTGGCCCATGAGGCGTACTGATTCCAGAGCGATCTGGTCCTTGCCGGCGGCCAGGCAGATCGCGCTGTTGCCGCAGTGGCTCAGGACCATCGTGCGATCCTGCTCGTTGACGTCGAGCAGGTCGGTGTTATGGACGGGCTCACCGGCAAGGTGGTGCATGTAGTACGTCAGGATCGTCGAGTTCAGGTCGCCCTCGCAGGCGGTCACGATGCCGTCCTCAGCCAGGAGCCCGCAGCCCAGACACACCTCGCCCATCAGGTCCGGATAGCACCCGACGGCGATGCCGGCCAGCGACTCACGCTCGGCCCATTGTTTCATGGCCAGATACGCCTGCATGCTCCGCACGCCGACGTCAGCTTCAACGGCACATCGACCGGCGCGCTGCCTGATCTCGGCCCACAGCAGGCGGGCGTCGTCCGGTGGCACCGCGTCACGGGCCCGGAGGAACTCATGGACGCCTATGTACAGCACTGTCGGGCCGAACACCTCGGCGATGTCGTACTCGTGGCCGGTCACCTCGGTCATGCCGACAGTGCGGTGGCCGAGCATGCCAAGCCTGGCGAGGCGGAGTCGCCGCACGACGGCGGCTGATCTTGCGCAAGCGAGCATCTCGGCCTGAGGCCGCTCGTCAGTCAGGTCGCCGAAGACGAACTGTCGCG
The DNA here is from genome assembly GCA_964347585.1 of uncultured Planctomycetales bacterium. Lineage (GTDB taxonomy): Bacteria > Planctomycetota > Phycisphaerae > UBA1845 > CAYGAN01 > CAYGAN01. The sequence continues at coordinate 16,360 of CAYGAN010000039.1, forward strand.
GGTGGCCCAACTCGGTCAGCACGCTGACAAGCTGCTGCGAGAAGCACAGTGAGCCGGTGTGGATGCCCGGAAGGCCCCAGGCGATCAGCGGGACGGGACATCGCCGCACGAGGTCGATCGCGACGTGATCGAACGACCAGCAGGCAGCCACCCAGCAGACTGCATCAACGCCGGCCTTAGTGAATCGCTCGGCTGTAGCGACGGCGGTGGCGGTGTCGTGGACAGGCTCTTCGGCGACGCACAGCTCGACGTCGAGCTTCGAGAACAACTCGCGGGCCCGGCCCAGCAGCTCGGGGGCCTTTTCCGAACCGACCTCCAGCGGCGCGAAGCTGACGAGCAGACCTACTCTCGGCTTCATCTCTGTATATGCTCCCTCAATTGGCGGCGTGTGTCTTTTCAAACTTGCTGATGACAGCGGCCATCGCGACGCATCGATCCTCGGCCAACGGGGCCGGCGTATGGGTCGCGAGCAGTTCTGCGGCTCGGGAGCGGGCGCGAGCGACGACGTCGGGTGAGCCCTGCTGGAGCCACTGTTCGTGGATCGAACGGTTCGAGACGGCAGCCTCCCACAGTGCGCCAGCGCGCAGATGGTTGAGTGTATGCGGCTGGGTGAGGAAGTCGCCCCGGGGACCGACGGCAGCGATCACGTCGAGTGCGAGCGTTTCGTCGCTGACCTCGACGCCGGCCAACAAGCGACGAGAGATCTCGACCATCTCGGCGTCCATGACGAGCTGCTCGAGGCTGACGGTCAGTCCCGTCTCAAACATGCCGGCGTTGACGAGCAGATCGACGCCGGCCGCCAGCGCCGATAGGGTACTGAGCATCTTCTCCCATCCGGTCTGCTGATCGTGGGCGTGTGCATCCGCGTCCGGGCCGATCGTGTGCGAGGGGATATGGTAGTAGTCGGCCAGTTGTGCACCGGCAACGCGCATGGCAGCGGCCTCGGGCGAACAGATCAACACGTTGGCCAGGCGCATCTCGAAAGTTGTCCACGCACTGCCGTAGATGACCGGGGATCCCGGCTGGACCAGTTGGGCTAGTACGACCCCGCTGAGGGCTTCGGCGTTGTGAAGGGCGAGCTGACCGGCAGTCGTCACAGGACAGGTGACGCCGGCGAACGGTTGGGGCAGGATGCAGAGCGGCACGCCGGCGCGAGCGACCTCGATCACACCGTCGGCGGCGCCGGGCTCCCACATCAGCGGGCTGGTCGGTGAGAGCTGGCACGTTACCGGCGAAGCAGGGGCAAGGCTGTCCTGGCCGCATGCGGCTCGGGCCATCGCCAGGATGGCCTGGACTACCTCGAGCGACTCGGGCGAGAAGAAGATGTGCTTGCTCGTGTTGGTGACGGCGGCTTGGAAGGCGTGCAGCAAGGTGGATCGGGCGGGCACGTCCTGCGGCATGGCCTGGATGCCGACCACGTCGATCGCCAGCAGGGCATCGGCTAGGCGTGCGAAGCTGCCGATGTCGTTCTTGGTGGCGGGACGGCGCCGGCCGGTGTCCGAGTCGATGACGTGGATGGCATTGTGGCCGCTGGCGACGGCTCCCCGCCCGCGACCCAGCTCGATAGCCGTCGCAAGGTCTCGGTCGTAGAGCCCGACACGGCGAGGCGCTTGGCTGATGGCCTCCTCGACCAGGTTGACTGGCAATCGCACGCGGAGGGTGTCAGCTTCGACTTTCGCACCGTGCGATTTGAACACTTCGACGGCGTCGGCGCTGAGCACTTCAATCCCCACCTGCTGAAGGATCTGCAACGAGGCACGGTGGATCCGGCCCAGCTCGGACTCGCTGAGCATTATCCAGCGTGGTGGTCGCACGGTCGGGCTCCCTGAAGGCTCGGTGGCCACGCAGCCGTATGCTGCACAGCGATCGGTCAGGGCAAACTAGCAGCCCGCGCCGATTTTTCAACCGGCTTCTTGTGCCCGGCCCACGAGCGGATACATTGACGCAACAACTCTCGATCGGAGGAAGCAGTCAATGCCCGAGCAGAGCGACGCGGACGCGATCCGGAAGGAGCCGCTGCCACGCGAGTTCCCGGGGGTACACTGGTATGATGAGAAGGAGCGCGATGCGGTCCTGCGGGTAGTCGAGCATCGCTCGCCGTTTCGATACTACGGAGCCAGCTTTCTGGGTGAAGCGGATGCCCTGGAGCGGGAGTTCGCGGCCCATCTGAAGCGTCGATACGCACAGGCGGTCTCCAGCGGGACAAACGGGTTGGCTTCTGCGATGGCGGCACTTGAGGTGGGACCGGGTCAAGAGGTCCTCCTGCCGGGGTTTCTGTGGGTGGCTACGGTCAGCGCAGTGGTCCGCGCGGGGGCCATCCCGGTATTGGTGGAGATCGATGACACGTTCAATATGGACCCGGCGGACCTGGAGGCGAAGCTCACGCCTCGCAGCTCGGTCGTGGTCGTGGTGCACATGGCGGGTGCGCCGGCGGACATGCCGGCCATCACGAGGGTTGCCGAGCGCCGGGGTCTTCGCGTGCTCGAAGACTGCGCGCAGGCGAACGGCGCGCAGATCAGGTCCAGGCGTGTCGGGACGTTCGGGGACGTGGCTGTCTTCAGCTTCCAGATGAACAAGAACATTACGGCGGGCGAGGGTGGCATGGTCGTCACTGACGACGACGCCCTGCACAGGCGGGTCAATGCCGCACACGACCTGGGCGTGCCGTGGGAGAAAGGCATGCCTGCGGATCCCCCGGATGTCGCGATGTGGGGGCACGGAGCCAGGATGAGCGAGCTCACCGCAGCCGTCGTGCGGGCACAATTGCCGAAGCTTGACTCGATCGTCAAGCACATGCGGTCGAGCAAGATGCGCATCAAGCAGGCGTTGGTGGACGTGCCGGGAATCACTTGGCGGCGGCTGATTCATCCGGAAGGTGATTCGGGGGGCTTTCTGGTCTTTTCGCTGGCAAGTGCTGAGGCGGCGAGCGGGTTCGTCGCCCGCGCCAATCGCGACCACCTCGGCGCGGTGCGGCTGGCTGAATACGGACTTCACGTGTACTCCAACGTTCGGGCTCTGGCGGAAAAACAAAGCAACAGCCCCGACGGGTTCCCATGGTCGCACCCGGCGAATGCCAGAAGTAACTACAATTATGGTCGCGGCGCACTGCCTCGGACCGACGATCTGTTGGATCGGAGCGTGATCGTGCCGGTGCCGTCATGTCTGTCCAGCCGGGATGAAGCGGACATGATCGCGATCATCAAGCGGGCTGCCTCCGAAACATGATTGAGGTTTCATTCACTCAAGTCACCGGCCCGAGGGCTTCGTTTTGGGCGAATGGCGATCTCTGCCCGATTGCAGGGCCTCGTGGTGTGTGGCTGAGCGGCGGACCCTTGCCGCCGTCTCCGGGACGTGATCGAAAGGAGTATGACAATGGCCGGACAGACCACCGGCGGCAGACTGAAACTCAAGTCGATTGATCCGACCGTTTTCTTCGTCCGTGGCGACGGCGAATTGAGGCAGGTCGTGGAGCTGACGATCGATAACGCCGGGCCAGCCGTACAGGCTGGCGTGGCAGTACGGTTCGGGGCACACACAGAGCAGGTCCCGATTGGCACGGTTCAGCAGGGGCGACAGCAGTTCCAGATTCAAATCCCTGACATCCGCCAGCGAACGAAGGTCGAGTTCGTCTTGTCCGCCTCGGGCAGAGCGCAAGACGCGCGAACGCTGGAGTGGTCGCCGGAACGCCATTGGCATATCTACGTTGTTCACACGTCCCATCACGACGTGGGCTACACCGACCTGCCTTCGAACGTGTTTCGAGAGCACGACGAGTTCATGGACGAGATCGTGGGGTTCTTTGAAGAGACCGCAGACTGGCCGGAGGAGTCGCAGTTCCGATACACCGTGGAGCAGGCCTGGTCGATCGTGCACTACCTCCGCAACCGCCCACCCGAGGCGATTGAGAAGGTTGTCAGGCTTATGAGGGAGGGCAGAGTCGAGGTGACGGCTCTGTTCGGCAACCAGACGAGCGAGCTTTGCGGCCACGAGGAGCTGATCCGCCTGCTCTATCCGGCGTTCTGGCTGAAGAGGCGGTACGGAGTCCCCGTGCGCTGCGCGGAGCTGAACGACGTGCCGGGCCTGAGCTGGGGGCTGGTCAGCGTGCTGGCCGGCGCGGGCGTGCGGTACTTCGCGCCCGATCTGCCGGACTATCACCGATGGGGCAACTTGAAGGTTCATGGGTTCTGGGACGAGTCGGTGGTGATGCCTCGCGGCCGGCCGGACGCATTCTGGTGGGTCGGCCCGGATGGGTCGCGCGTGCTGTTCTGGTACGGGACGTCCGGCCCGGTTGACGACTATGCTCGTGCGCTTAAGGGCGTGCCGGCGCGGCTCACCGAACTGGAGAAGAGAGGCTATCCGTTCGACGTCGTTCGGTTCAATGTGCTCGGCGGACACCGCGACAACTCCCCGCCGTCGATCCGTTTTGCCCAGGTCGTGCGGCAGTGGAACAGCCAGTGGGCCTATCCGAAGCTGATTATCGGTACGAACGTTGCTTTCTTCGAGCACCTGGAGAAGCAGTGCGGCAGCGAGATTCGCACGTTCCGCGGCGAGCTTCCGAACACCGACTACACCGTGGGCTCGACGTGCACGGCGAAGGAAACGGGGATCAACCGGATCACGCACGACGAGCTCTTGTCGGCTGAGAAGTTCGCGACCATCGCGGCAGCGGTCAGCGACTACAAGTATCCGGCCAGCCAACTCAACGAGGCTTACGAGAACGCGCTGCTTTACGACGAGCACACCTGGGGCATGGGTCGTCCGATGGGCCCGGCCCAGGACGGGTGCTGGAGCCAGAAGAGCAATCGGGCGTACCTGGCGGCTGGCCTGTCGCAAGACGTGCTGGTGAAGAGCTTGAACCGGATCGTCGATCAGATCAAGCTCGCCGACGACGGGTGTCACGTCGTGGTGTTCAACCCGCTATCGTGGCAGCGTACGGATGTGGTGAACCTGCTGGTGCGGACCCCGATGCCGTGTAGCGAGCCGATGTTCGCTCGGCCGCACCACGACGCCGATGCTGAGACACTGGAGCTGGCTGGGGGGAGGGCTATCGGACGGCACATCGTCGAGCCGCCGGCGGACCTGATCGAAGCGGGGTTCGACCTGATCGACGTGGCCAGCGGGCAGCGCGTGGCTTGCCAGGTGGTTGAGTTGTCCGGCCCGGACGCGCCCGTGCGGCATGCGTCGCACCGGTACGCGATCGCGCAATACGAGCCGCCGCACCTGAAAGAGATCGTCTTTGCGGCTCAGGACGTTCCTTCCGTTGGGCACAAGGCATATCGCCTGGCGCGGGCGCGCAGGAAGCGGGACGGCCGCAGCAGTATCCGGGTCGGCCGGACCTCGCTTGAGAATCGCTTTTACAGAGTCAGCCTTGATTCGAAGACCGGCGCCATCAAGAGCATCATCGACAAGGAACTGGATCGTGAGCTCGTCGATTCGGCCGGGCGGCGAGGATTCAATCAAGTCATTGTTCGACAAGCTGCCACAGGCAAGGTCTCGCGGGCGGGAACGTCTTCGATCCGCAAGGGCAAGGCAGGACCTGTCTGCGCCAGCCTGATCGTGACAGGCGAGAGTCTGGGCTGCCCACAGCGCACGCAGGAAATCATCATCTACGACACGATCAAGCGGATCGATCTGGCGACGCGACTGCTGAAGGACGCCACGCCGATGCTTGAGTTCTACATCGCGTTCCCCTTCCGTGCCAAGGGGCCCCAGTTCCATTTCGAGGGATGCCACTCGGTCATCGAGCCGCTTCGGGATCAGTTCCCCGGGTCGAACAGTGATACCTACACGGTTCAACACTGGGCGAACGTGTTCGACGGGCGAATGAGCATAACCTGGTCGCCGATCGAGGCGGCCATTACGGAGTTCGGGGATCTGTGGCCCGGCTACGTGACGCAGGCGCACCACGGCGTTAGGCCGCCGGGGTACGGCCATGACTTCCTTAAGGCCGGCGAGATGAAGAAGGGACACATCTATTCCTACGTGGCGGGCAATAACTACCGCACCAACTTCCAGCCGATGCAGGTCGGCGAGCTGTTGTTCCGGTACTCGTTGACGAGCCAGCCCGGCGACTGGCAGGACGCGCGAGTTCGCCAGTTCGGCTGGGGCGTCGGATCGCCGCTCGTACCCGTGTGTATGGACGGGCCCAAAGGGGGCAGCCTGTCCAGCGTCGGTAGTTTCGCCCGTGTGGATCCGCCTAACGTATTGCTGCTGACTCTGAAGCGAGCCGAAGACGGCCATGGCGTCATCGCCAGACTGATTGAGACCGAGGGCCGGGCTACCGACTTCGAGCTCGAGTTGCCTTTTCTCAGCGTCGGCGAAGCGCGTGCGAACAACGTCGTTGAGGAGGACATTGAGGCGGTCCCGGTCCGCGAGCACACGATCAGCGCGACGATTAGACCGTTCGGTATCGCCACGATCCGCATCAGGGGCTAGGAGAGGCGTGGGTGCGGTCAGCGTGCCTCCAGGCGCGTCTTGATCGGGCGCGGCGGCTTGATCCGAGCGAAAGGCAAAGATGTCGCACCAAGATAATGACCAGCGGGACGCCGAGAGTCTGAAAGGCCGCGTTTTGGACCTGGGCGGCCTGATTGGTTACCAGCAAGGCTCGGTGGTGAGCAGGACGATCATTCAGAAGAAGACGGGGACGGTGACGCTCTTCGCGTTCGATGAGGGGCAAGGTCTGAGCGAACATACCACGCCGTTCGATGCTCTTGTCCACGTTCTGGAGGGACAAGCAGAGGTGGTGGTCGGAGCGGACACGCATGGTGTTCGCGCGGGCGAGATGGTGATCCTGCCGGCCAATAAGCCTCATGCGGTCCGCGCCGTGCAGAAGGTCAAGATGCTCCTCGTGATGGTCCGGTCGTGACCGGGGGGACAGAGAGCCTGCGGTGCTCGCCTCCAGCGCTCCCAGGCGGCCGCTCGGTCGAGAGTCCGCTCTCGGCCGCCGTGTCGTGTCTGGTCTTTTCAGCCGAGGCGAGGTCCCGGGTCGGTGTTCACGTCGAAGACGCTCCGGATTGGCGCGAACGGGAATCGCTCGAAGAGGTAGCGTAGTTTCCCGGGCGTGTGCTGGCGATTGCGGACTTGGTGTCGCCAGAAGCGGCGGATGTTTTTGCGCTGCTGGGGGGTAGTGGCCGGGTCCAGTCGCAGGTGGCAGGGATACTCGAGTTCGTACGGGTGGACATAGACGATCGCGGGCATGGCCTCTCGGTTCAGCCGGCGCAGCGCCCAGCTGGTGAGCTGAACGGGGAAGTGCCGAATGTACCCGCCGCCGCCGACCGGCCAGCGTCGGCCGAACATGACAATCGTGCTCATTGGAAGCTCGCGGATGGTCTGGCCGGACTCCAACCTGATCTCGAACGGGCGCCTCGGGGCCTCCGGCATGCCGTAACGACGCCCGGCGAACGGGAATATGCTCGAGTCATAGACGAAGCCGAGGTCGGCAAGGACCTCCAGGGCCCACCAGGTGCCTCGATTGAGCGAGAAGTCCGCTGCCCGGTGCCCCAGCACAGGCTGGCCGGAGATGTCCTCGATGGTACTCTTGGCTCGATGGAGGTTTTCTCTGCAGGATTCGGGATCCAGCTGGTGGAGCTGCTGGTGGTGATGCCCGTGCACGCCGAGCTCGTGCCCCTGCTCGGCCAACATCTTCACCAATTCCGGGAAATGCTCAGCGATTTCACCGAGCAGGAACCATGTGGCTCGGATCTCGTATTCGGCGCAGAGGGCTGCGAGTCGCGCCGTGTTCTCGACGACTTTTTCGGTCGGCGGGCTGATGCGCGAGCAATACGCCAACAGCGTGGCGTTGTGCCAGTCTTCGACATCGACGGAGAGCGCGTTAATCATAAGGTGTCCCAGTCGCCGAAATTGAGGAACCAGCCGCTCAGCTTCCGCAGGCCGCTCATGTACGAGGCCACGTCCCGCCGGACACGGTACGCGAGGTAGAATCGCTTCGGGACCAGCCAGACAGGCGGGCAGTAGAACCCGGCCTCGGCCAGGTCTCGCTGTTGATGGTGATCGGTTGTTGTCGTCCCGACGGCGTGGACGCCGCGGTCGTGCATATTCCTTAGGACGGCCTGTATGATTGCGGCTTGGCATCCACTGTCTGGCACCGTGAGCATGTCTACTATGTAGCCAATCCGCAGGCCGAAACGTTGATCGGTCACAGCGACAGCGAACCCAACCGGCTGAGCTCGTGCGTCCAGGGCGAGCAGCATTTTATAGTCCCAAACTGGGTTGTCCGCATAGCGCCAGTTTAGGTAGTCGGGGTCTCGGCGAAGGATCAAACCGGCATAGTTGGCCGAGAACTGCTCGAAAACGCGGGCAGTGTCTTGGCTCCACCGCGTGACAGGCGTGATCTCGAAGCGTCCGGAGGCCTGCGGGATGCGCGCTGCAAGAAACGCCTGCGGGATCACGACGAGAGCGTCGGCCAAGTGCGGGTTCGGTAGTATCGTTCTGGCCAGAGACCTCAGGTTCAATGGTCTGGCCGAGAGGCGCCTGAACCCGGGCGTGAGCCAGTTGCCCATTCGCATGAAGGCCGCGAACGAGCTTTGATTCGGCATGGTGAAGACGACTGCTGCGCCTGCCTGGAAGGCATAGTCGGTCGCCTGCTCGACCAGAGAGCGAAAGATGCCGCGTCGTCGGTGTTGGGGGTGGGTCATCGCCCCGGTGAGCATCGCGACTTTGACGGGTCCGCTCCGGTAGGTGGCGTCAAACAGTGCAACGGGCTGCACTCCAAGTATCTCCTCGCCGCGGCGCGCGATGCAGATCTCAGCCCTGAAACGGACATGCGATTCATAGCGCCAATGCCAGTATTCCTGGCTGACGGCGCCGGCACCGTAGCACAGCTCAAGCAGGCGCCGAAGTGCGGTTTCCTGATAGGGCTTGTACGACTCGTTGATCCAGGCTTGCTCGGCCATATTTGCAGGGCCTGATCTACTCGACAGGCTGCCAGGTGGCGATGCGGGTTCCCCGTAGCGCCTTAACGAGACCAGCGATGCAGGCCGCCTGCAGCAGGCAAACGTAGAACGGCAATGAGAGCAGTCGAACGGGATGATTGAGCTGGTCCAGAATGAATCCCGCCATCGCTGCCAGGTAGAATCCTACCTGAAGCGCCAGCACCACCGTATAGAACGCGTGCTGTCCCGCCAGAAGGATGTTGGCGAAAAGGGCGACAAGCATGAAGACCCACGTCAGCCAGCGGAGGTACTTATGACATATCAGGGCCAGCCACTGACGCTTGTTCTTCAGGAGTGGCGCTATAGACCGGA
>CAYGAN010000039.1:25632-26954 GCA_964347585.1 uncultured Planctomycetales bacterium
CGCACCACGGTGCGCATCCTGCGGGAGAATTCTTGTGTCGGCTTCTTCATCTGCGGCGTGATGAGCTGAGCTCGCGGCTCAAAGACGATCCTGTAGCCTCGGTGCTTGACGTACATTGGAATGGCCAGATCGTTCGAGAACACACTGGGCACTGCCAAGTAGAGTTCCCGCCGGATGAGCTCGTACGCGCCGACGACGACGGTGGCCAAGCCTAACTGGCTCAGCAGCATTCGCATGCGCGTTTCCACTTGCCAGTAGGCCCTATAGCCTGAACCCACATTGCTCCGGCGCGGATTGGTGAAGAGGCACCGTCCGCTCGCCCCCCCGACTGTCGGATCGGCCAAGTGCTGAACGACCAAGCGCAAGCCGTCCCTTCCGAATTGCCCGCCGGCGTCCGTGAACAGATAAGCGTCGCCCGTGGCGAACTGCGTGCCGAAAGCAAAGGCCTCGTTTACCCCCACGTGCTTGCCGACGGAGGCCAGTTTGACCCGGGCATCCCCGTACTGGGTTACGAGCTCGTCGGTCCGATCAGTTGACCCATCAGAACAGACAATCACCTCAATACGGTCCTCGGGCCAATTGCAGCCGAGTACGTTTTGGATTTTCGTGAGGATCTTCTCCTCCTCGTTATACGCCACGATGAGCACGCTCAGCGTCGGCGTGTAGTCCGGGTCCGACCTTGTGCGGATACGATACACGCACGCGATCAGGCCGAGGAGGACCGGAAAGCCAACGTACGTGAAAGCCAGCCCCGCGACACCGACCCAGAAGATGATTAGACTCGCCGTTGTCATCTTTCATGCAAATGGAGCGTTAGCGTCTTCGTCTCGCCGCCCGCCAAGGACGTCAGAACAGTCGCCTGTTTGCCGTTCTCATAGCTGACGTCGATTGGCACAGACGCGAGCTCATCGGATCCGTTGTTCGATACTCTCAACTCATTGCCGGTCGATTCAAGATCGACGCGTCGGTGTCGGGGGCAGAGGACTCGCTCCCAATACGCGCCGATGCCGTAAACAGTTGTGACGTGGAAGTCCCCATTGAAGGCCGTCAGGACGTAGCGAAGCATGTGGTCGGCCATGTGAAAGCAGCGATGCCCGTCGAACAAACGCAGGTGATGGTGAGCCATGAGGATCATTGGCTCGGCCTTGCGCCACGCGCGGTTGAGCCAGTACTTAAGCATCGCGACGTGGAAGACATGCTCCGGGTCACCTGGGTACCGCTTCGTCAGCTCGACTAGGTGATTCGTCCCTCGGGGATGATGCGGGCGCGGTGCGATCAGGACGTTGCGGATCCGCGTGGTGTCGGCGTCGGAGGAGACTTCG
>CAYGAN010000039.1:26964-28429 GCA_964347585.1 uncultured Planctomycetales bacterium
TGAACCCGAAGGTTTCCTCAAACAGACGGGCGTTTCGTGCGACGTTGTCACGCTGCTCGCCCAGCGACGACTTGTCCTCGCCCTGCCAGAGGTAGGCGCCGTCGCCAATGCGGGCCCCGCATTTCCAGTTATTGCCTGGGTCCGCGGCCGCGTGTGTGCCATAGTGAAGGTAATTGTGATTGCCCAACTCGATTGCGTAAGGCTTGTCCGCCGCGTACGGGTACTCAAGAACGTGTCTCAGCTCCACGTTGGCCTTCATCCACTCGATGAAATCCGGGATCTGGTCGGTGCCCCGATCCACACCGAAATGTTCGCAGAAGCGGCGATGCTCCTCGGGGACCAGAGACAGCCTTCCGGACAGGTACATCGTTGACGGAAATCGGTAGCGCCGCGAGAGGTCGAGCGCTCGCGTGAGCCCGTCGATGGACTGGAACGTGGCCAGGTCGTACAGGTCCATGTCCCCTCGCCAGGCGAGGGCGGAGCGAGCCGCCCCCTTGTATCGCGTCACTTTCGCACCCGCGAAGCGAACCGAATCCGGGTTGAAGACCGATCGCACCTTCAGCGGGATGCGGTGGATCGAATCGGCGCAGGTGATCGTGACAAGGAGCTTTGTCTGATCCGAAGGGCGGAGGGCCTCGATCGTGAACGTGCCACGCCAGACGTCGCCTGACCGTAGGGGTGGGCCGACCGGGTCGAACTGGCGGCGCGCGGCCAAGTCGTTCTCCGGCGCCGTCAGTTCGATTCGAAAGGGTGTCTGGGCTGCGACAATGGAATGGTTGGCGACGGTCAATTCGACCGATACCTTCCGTCCGAGCGGGAGATCTCCAAGGTCGTACACCGGTCTGCGGGCCACGAACGGGCCCCGCACGTTGATGACGAGATCCGGATGTGGGGCGGGCATGAACTGGTGGAACCTGCCCGTGGTGCCGTTGCCCATCGCGTCCTTCGGCGTGGGTGTGTTACCTTTCTGCCGCCGAGAAACCCGGGGGCTGCGGGCATCCTGATGGGCGTACACCGCGTTGAGCAGGCGAACCTGGAGCTGGTTGTTGTAGATCTCGAGCCCAAGAGCCATACCGGCCATCGCTACAGCGAGGGCCCACCAGCCCGAGACCACGATCAATACGGCGCCGCACGCGAGCAGCAGTGCCTCGACCCAGCCGCGGGCAATGCCGCCACGTTTGACGAAGGTCTCGCTGAAGACGTTGGCGTAGTAGCAGATCCAGCCGAAGCGGGTGGGTGCCAGAAAGGTCAGCCGAGTACAAAGCCCCGGTGTCATCAATCCGATGCCTATGACCGTGGCGACCCATTGCCACATGAGTTCTCTGCTCCTGCCTAGAAAAACCTGTTGGTGCAAGAAGAGGCACAGTGAGCCTTGTCCGCGCTGGTGCAGGCGTCAGGGAGACGGTTACCCACAAGCATCAGACATCCGGCCACTTCTTCATCAGGCCATCCGCCATCAGGATGT
>CAYGAN010000040.1:0-550 GCA_964347585.1 uncultured Planctomycetales bacterium
CGCGTTCCTTTCCCTGCGAGCCTCCAGAGTGTCCAAGAACCAGTTGATCTGACGCCGTACCTCCGGGTCGCGCTCCGTGCGCAACAACTCCGTCAGCGCTGCGTCCGCCGCTTCGTCATCCCTCACGCGGGCGATCGCGTTGACCAAGTCGATGCGGAGGTCCGGCTCATCGGTCTGACGATAGGCCTCCAGCAGCCTTGGGATCACTTCGGGTCCGCGCTTGCCCAACTCGACGATGATCCCTGCCCGCTCTTTCTGCGAGGCGGAGATCATCCGACCCACGAGATCTTCGTCGCCGGTCGAGCTGACCGAACGGCTACGAACCCACCAAGCGATGCCAGTACTCCCGGCGATGATCAGGCCGATCGCGAGCAGACCGTACCTTGCAGATGCAGACATCACCATTGACCTAGCCGTGTCGGCCGGTGCTTGTAACTGATCAGAGCATCCCCGAACATGGGGGCTTGGGTCCGTGCCCGATCCCAGCTTCCGGGGTCGCGGTGCCTACCCCGCAGGCGGCGGGGAAGTACGCCAGCCCCACCTCGCCGTC
>CAYGAN010000040.1:560-1013 GCA_964347585.1 uncultured Planctomycetales bacterium
TCCCGGAACACGGGGACTTGGGCGCGTTCCCGATCGCAACTTCCGGCGTTGCGGTGCCTACCCCGCAGGTCGATGCTCACCGACCTCACGGAGCCCGCCTCGCAAGCGAGGTGAACGTCACACGGCCGCCCCACTCATCCGGATGCGTGCACCAAGCGCTGGTGCGAACTAGGTTTCCTGTTGCGACCGGCCGCTTGCCGTTCGCCAAGACGAGGCACACTAAGCACTCAGAGATGCTACGGTTCGCCAGCCTAAGTCTCTATCTATTCTAGGCCCTTGGCGGGCCCTACTCTAAGCTGAATGGACAGATGCACAGTACCATCGCAGCGCTCACAGGCGTTGCTTTCATGTCCGCCGTTGCCAACCCATAGGTGTCATCCCCGCCTGATGGACGCGTGCGTGTTCCGCAGCTGCTCCTATTGGGGCCCCAAGACCCACTTGGGTTCTGCCACT
>CAYGAN010000040.1:1137-4663 GCA_964347585.1 uncultured Planctomycetales bacterium
AATAGAGGTTCGGCCCGGCGTGCCGCGGGTGGTCGAGCACGTCGTGTTGGTACATCGGCTGCACATGGCCGTCGAAGAACAGCGAATTCCCGCCTCGAATCCAAATGCCCTCGTACCAGTGCCCCGAGCCGATGTACTCCTTCCGCTGTCCGTGGCGCGACGCCAGGAAGTCATCGCCCTCCGATGACCACCACACGCAGATTTGGTCGTTCTGCGTGCCCTCTTCGAAGAGCAAGATCTTATGCGACGGCTGGTAGATGTCCATCAGGCCGGCCCAGGTTCTGTCGCCTGGTTCGTCTGTGGTTTGTCCGAACGTCAACTCGCCCATGAAGCCTCCGCAGTTCATCGAGTAGCTGAATCCCTGGCCCGGGCTGTTAAGTAGCTCTTGCATGGTGCTGCCTACCAGCGGCTCGCCGGGCAGATCCTCTCGCTCGGTTTCGTAGCTCTCGTCACCAGAGTCCCGCGGACAGCAGTAAACGTCTTCATCCTTGACGTACTTCCAGAGGACCCCGGGGTTCTCATTGGGCGGAATGATCTCCGGTCTGTCGTCCCTGGGATAACAGCGGTTTGCCATGTCGACCCCCTCTCCCTCAATCTGTCTTATCCAGTTGCCCGGGCGCCCGTCGCTGTCAAGCGAGTGCGGTGAGGGATATACCTGGTCGAATTCGGTGAGATACTCGGCCATGGCCTGTCCGAATTGCCGCATGTTGCTCGCGCACACCGCCGTGTCCGCCTGCAGCCTCGCCTCCGACAACGACGGCAATAGAATTGCGATCAGCACCGCGATGATCGCGATGACCACCAGCAGCTCGATCAACGTGAAGCCCCGACCTCTCGTCCTGCTCATCGGAACACCACCTTTACGATGGGACATCCCACAGCCCCAGCGAATCAAAGACCTCGTGCAGCGGATGGCATCGCCCGTGGATGGACACGGACCCTTCGTTAGGCTGCTACGTAGCAGCGATATCCCATTCCCCTTGCAACATTTAGCGAAACGAGGCCTGTCCGTCAAGTGTCAGTTGCCGCATCCGTCACAACTGGGGCCCTCGGCTCCCCGTAAGTCTTACATGGCAGGCAGTTATCGGCGCTAGCTGTCGTCGTGTCGGCTTTGACCTCGCTTGGTCCTCAAGCCGGGCGAGGCAAGTTGTAATGGATAATCTTTCCTCTGTGGCGCGGCTATGCCGATAACCACCAGCGGGACCGGCGTCCCGCCGACGGGCTCGGCGGGGGCCAACAGACACGGGCAAGACCAACACGCAGAGGACCATCCGGTGGGGCGGGCTGTAGTACTTCTGAGCGGCGGCATCAACAGCTGCGTGTCCGCTTGGGCGGCGAAACAGCAGCACGAGCTGGCGTTGCTGCACATACGCTACGGCCACCGGGCGGCAAAGCGGGAGGAAGAGGCCTTCCGTTGTATTGCTTCCGAGCTGGGTGTGGGCAAGACGCTGGTAGTGGATCTGCCTCATGTGGCTGAGTTGGGAGGCAGTGCCCGCGTGGATCGCAAGCTCGCGATCGAGGACGCACTCGGTCTCAGCCCAACGGTAGCCAGTACCTTTGTGCCGGGACTCCTGCCCACCATCGTAGGGATTGCACAGCAGTGGGCCGCCACGTTGTCGGCGCAGCGGATCGTAGTGGGTGCGGTGGAGAACCTCGGCCCGCCCGCGCCGCCCACGGGGACCATCCATCCTGATTGTCGCCGCCCGTGTTACCAGTTGCTCGATCACTTGCTGGAGATCACGACGAGCGGCAAGTCGCCCATTCGAATTGACACGCCGGTCATCGACCTGTCCCGCAGCGAGATCGTCCGTTTGGGACATCAGGTTGGGGCTCCGCTTCATCTGACATGGTCGTGCTACCGCGGCGAGGAACGCCCTTGCGGTGCCTGCTGTGGATGTGTTACCCGAGGACGGGGGTTTGGCGAGGCCGGCCTGCCCGATCCGCTCCTGGCCCGCAGCGCCCGCGGAGCCGACGAGTCCACCACGCATGCAGGGGACCCGGCGACAGCCTGATCGCTTTGGGCCTGTGCCGCGGGGGGATCGGCTATCCTGCCAATTCGCCAGGCCAAGCGAGAAGTCTCGCGGCACGGCGGCTGGCTCGTTGCTCAAGGCGCGCCCTGCTCCGCAGCCGCGGCTGATCGCTTGGGCTGTCTGACGAGGCCTGTGCATCGCAGCCGGTTCCACCACGTCGATGCCGAGCAGCCCAAGGCTGGCGTTGAGTGTGCGCGCAGTCAGATCGCAAAGCCGGAGCCGCGAATTCCGCAGCTCGTCAGTCCGGGCCTTGAGCACCGGGCAGGACTCATAGAACTTCATGAAGGTACCGGCCAGCTCGTACAGGTAGCTTGTCAGAATGTTCGGCTTGAGCTCGCTGGCGACGGCCTGGATGGTCTCCGGCAGCCTGACAATGCCAAGGGCCAGCGAGCGCTCCGCGGGATGATCGATGTGAATTGGCGCGCCGGCGACGGCCTGTTCGTCGATGTGGCCTCGGTCTAGTCCCTTGCGGTAAATCGAGCGGATTCGGGCGTAGGCGTACATCATGTACGGCGCGGTGTTGCCGTCCATCGCCAGCATCTTGTCCCAACTGAAGGTGTAGTCGCTCACGCGGTTCTGCGACAGATCGGCGTACTTGACAGCGCCGATCCCCACCCTCTCGGCGATCTGTTTGATCTGCTCATTCGAGAATCCCCGGCGCTTGGCAGGATCGGCCTCGTTCTGCCGTACAAGTCGTTCGGCGCGCTGCACGGCCTCATCCAGCAGGTCCTTGAGCTTGACGTTCTCGCCGCTGCGGGTCTTCAGCGGCTTGCCATCTTCGCCAAGCACAGAGCCGAACGTGATGTGATCGAGTCTTGTGCGCGGCGACGCCCAGCCGATCTGCCGCGCGCACGCGAAAATCTGGCGGAAGTGCAACGACTGACGGGGATCGGTCACGTAGATAATCCGGTCGGCACGAAGCTCATTGATGCGGTATCGCAGCGCCGCCAGATCCGTTGTCGCGTAGAGAAACCCGCCGTCCGATTTCTGCACGATCAGTGGCAACGGGCTGCCGTCGGGCCTGTCGAATCCCTCCAGGAAGACGCATTGGGCACCTTCGGACTCGGTCAGCAGGCCGGCGCGCTGGAGCTCAGCTGCCACGGAGGCCAACTCATCGCTGTAGGCGCTTTCCCCGCGTTCGTGCTCGGATGTGAGTGTGACCCTTAGGCGGTGATAGATTTTCTGGAACTGGCATCGCGACTGGCTGATGACGTATTGCCAAGCCGCCAGGCTCTCCGGCTCGCGAGCTTGAAGCGCGACGACCTCTGCCCGGGCGGCTGCTGCGAACACCGGATCCTGCTCGAAGGTTGCCTGGGCCCATTGGTAGAACTCCTCCATGTCGGCAATGCGCAGGTTGGAATCGCCGCGCAGCGCGTCGGGATAGTCTCGCTTCACAAGTGCGATCACCATGCCGAAGTGCTGAAGCGGGATCTGGGTGGAGAGCAGCGTGGCCTCGTGGCCGCCATGTTGCGAGCCGGTCGAGGCAAAGACAGCGG
>CAYGAN010000040.1:4673-6037 GCA_964347585.1 uncultured Planctomycetales bacterium
AATAACTTGGTGGCCTTGAAACTCCAGCACCCGGGCGATCACGTCGCCGATGATCGTACTGCGAAGGTGCCCGACGTGCATTTGCTTGGCGACGTTCGGCCCGGAGTAATCGACGACGATGACTTGTTTGTCGCTGTCGGCTATTGGGTCGATACCGAGGCGATCCATCTCGGTCGCCGTTGCCGGCGGAATCGACTCCAGACAGCTCCCCAGAGATTGGGGCTTGAGCCGCAGGTTGATAAAGCCCGGCCCGGCAATCTCGGGCGGTTCGCAAAGGTCGTTAGTGCGCAAGTGGGCTACGATCTGCTCGGCGATCTGACGGGGCTCGGTCTTGAGCTGCTTGGCCAAGCCCATCGCGCAGTCCGACTGGTAGTCGCCAAAGCGGCGGTCCCGTGCCGGCCGGAGCAGCGGGTCGGCGTTTTCGCCGTCCGGCCCCAGCGCGTCGGCAAGAGCCCTACGGAAGCGCGAGGCGAGCTGTTGCTGCACCGACCTCATCGACTCAGTGCCCTGATCCGGCTCGAAGGTTCAGGTTACGTCTTGATGGAATGGTAACTCCGGGCGCGCGGCGAATCAAAGCGCCGCTCTGCAGGCAGCTGATCCCCTTGCGGACGGAGTATCATCGATGCGGCGAACCGACGGCGTGGGCTTTACTGTGGCGGGTGGTCCGGCTCTCCGCTGCCTTGTGTTGTTGGCGGCAGGCTTTGCGGTCTGATCAATCGGGCGCTGGCCCAGTCGGCGTGGTCACCTAGGTCCAGCTCGTCGCCGAAATCGACGATGAGCGTGATCGTGCCGGCTCCGGTGACGTCAACGACGATGTCCTTGGGCGCATCCGTCCCGCGTACGGCTGGGCTGCGGAAGACTTCCTCGCCGTCCGCGAGCACGCGGAAAATCACGTTGCCTTGTGGGCGGGCCTCATCGTCGATTCCGATAGTGGCGGCGAGCCGACCGTATTCGCCTTTGAGCTCGTAGGTGAGCTCCGTGTGCGAATGTAAACCGATGCCCTTCTTGTACTCCCTCTTGTTCATCCTCAAGGGCCTATTGGCCACCGACCGATCGCGCCGCCACTGCCAAAGCGTGTTGAAATATGGTTCCATCATCACCTTGGACGGCACGAGGTCGCTGATGAACACGATGCGATCACTGCGGAAGCTCATTCGCCGCACGCGGCTCGTCGGCAGCTTGATCGCCCCGGCGATTGGCGATTCGATGATCACCTGCTGTGCATTGCCCGCGGTCACTCGCCCGCAAAGCTTTGACCCGTCCGCCAGTTCGACCGTTACCGGCGGCCGCTCGACGGGTCTCGGACTCGCGCCGAAGATGATGCCGTAGAGGTTCTCGTTCCGGAGCTTGAGTATCCGGTCGCG
>CAYGAN010000040.1:6047-14114 GCA_964347585.1 uncultured Planctomycetales bacterium
GCCACATCGTTGTATCAGGGACATGAGTCTTTGGCCGGCGTCCACTCGCGAACACTGGATTACATCTATGCAGGCACGGTCCGCAAATTGCGCTCCTCACGAATGGGCCGATGGCCGTGGTCGCCGGGCGATTTCCGGAGCTTGAGTATCCGGTCGCGCCAGCTGAACGCGCCCCCGTCCGGGCCGAGCGTCTCCATCGCGCCGCGGAGCGTCGTGACTTGCTTGTCCTTGACCGCGATGACCACGTCGCTGCCCGCGGCCCGCTTGGCCATTTGCCGACGGAACTCCTCATCGGCCTGGCGGTTGATCTCGCCGCGGTTCCAGCGGATGCCCGCTAGGCTGCTGAAAGATATCGCCAGGACGTGCTCGTTTGCGTGCCTGGTTGTGGCCGGTCTGACCGCCGTTTGATCGGCCGCTGAAGTCGCGACGCGGATGCCTCGAGTGGCGCTTCCGACGACGCTGCCGGTCAACTCCCCGCCGTCGTCCAGGTAGAGCCGCACGGCCCATGGGGCAGGCTGGGTGGCAGCCACACCCGCCACGCTCACCAGCATCAGCTCGTCGATCGGTATCGTACGGAGCCCGTCGTCTGTGCTTACGGTCAGGCCTGCCTGCCGATCGATGGCGGTCAGTTTCCCGTGAACCATTTCGCCTTCGATGGTCACGAGCTCGACTCGACAGGACTCGATGGCAAGCGTCGCGCTTGGCCGCACCAACGTCATGCACACTGCCCACGCCGCTGCAACGCGCACTGGCCCCCCGCAGCGGCGTGGTTGCCTGCTACTTGGAGAGTTGGGCGTAATACTGTTTGACCAGTTCGGCATAACGACCGGGGAAGCTCTCCCTGATCGGCTGAAGGATCTTGTCACGTTCTGCGGGCCGCATGCTGCCCCATGCCTCACCGGGCTGCGCCCGTCGTGCAGGCTCGGTGCTGCCGACGTTGGCCTCCCCGGGCCGGAGGCCCGAGACCTCTGCCGGGGACCTAGCGCTAGCGCCGCCTGTGCTTCCCGCTTTGCCGTGAACCGGACAGCTGCCGCCCGGGCAGCTCGAACCGCCCTTTCAAGCACTTTTCTTCTCGCGCTCCTCCGCCTGCTTGATGAGTTCGTCCAGCAGGGCGACGGCCCGAGCCTGCTTATCTTGAACCGACTTGCCTGGGTCGCCGTGATCCAATCGCCGCCCCGCATAGGACATCAGATCGGCTACGTCCCTTAGACCACCTTCCTGTCGCGTGCGGATTGCGTGAGCCAGCCGATCTGCTGCGGTCTGGAGCTGCGCATCGATGTGCGGGAACCGCTTCGCCAGCGACTCCAGCGTCTCGAGGGCCTCGGCGTACTTGAGGTTCCCCAACTGGCAATACGCCAAGAGGAACTGTATCTCCGGGGCGTAGAAGCTGTGTGATGCCACCTCGGCGATGCGATTGAGAAGCGCTTCTGCCTTGCCCTCTGCCGCCACGAGTTCGTTCTGTTCAACCAGGGCTTTGACCGCCATTGCTGCGGCGTTGACCGACAGGTAGGGGTCTTCCGCCCCGGCCAATTCCTGCATGATTCGCTCGGCGCGCTCGTAGGCCTCTTGCTTGAACGCCTCCAGGCCCTGACGAAACCGCGGATTCAGCACCGCCAGCGCTTCCTGGAGGAATGGTTCGATCTCGTCGGTGCGGCGACGTTTCTCCCAAGCGGAGACCACGAACTCCTTGGCCTTCTGCTCGAATTGGTTGCTGGCGACCACGTGCCCGATGAAGTTCTCCAGCAGTTTGGTAGCTGCTACCTTCGAGCTGGGATGCACGTGGGCTTGGCTTGCAGGCGGGCCTGCCACCGTGCCCGCCGCGGCCGCCGGCACCACCAGAACGGCCACGACGCCAAAGACGGTTTTGATCATCACTCACACACCTCACGAGGGCCTGGGACGCTCCTCATTTTGAACATGTCGCAGCCTGTTCGTGTATCTGCTTGGCCATCCGGGCTAACTCGTTCTGCCGCTGGCTCAGATCCTTCATCCGGGCGGTCAGGTCGGCGCGTGGCGCCGGTTGCTGTCGTCTCTGCTCATCGAGCGTTTCGGTCTGGTTCTTCACGCGTACCTGGCACGATCGTAGGAGCTTCAGCTCCGCCGAGCCGGGCAGCAAAGCCATCTTTCCTGCGCAGCCTGCGCCGCCTTGCCCACCCCCGCCGCCGCCACGCTGCTGTTTGAGTGCGTCGATCAGATCCTTGAGCGTTGCGGCGATCTCCGCCTGCATTGTCTGCGTGACGGTTGCCACCTTCTTGTCCGCCAATCGGTCGGAAACGTCATACATCTCTTGCCGGATCTGATCTACGATTCGCGGGAATACAACTGTCGTAGCGTCCTGTTCAAGAACGCGCACCACCTTGGCGGCTTCATCACCCAGGCCGTGTTGCTCTTTTGACAGCTCGCTCAGCTTCAGCTCATCGGCCCGGCGCCAGTGGTCCTGCCTCGTTTGGTCCAGAGCCACCGTTGTCTTGTTGATCTCCAGTTGTTTGGCCAGCATGGCTCGGAACCTGCCCTCCAAAGCAGCTAGCGTCTCTTGCTGCTGCTCGCGTTGCAGCTGGCGCAACGCATCTTCCAGTTGACGCTGCGCCTGCTGCAACTCGTCGAGGGCTTTGTCTTGCTGGTCGCCGGCCTCTGCGGGATCCTTGCAGTCCAGACCGTCGGCGGCTTGCTGCATGCGCTTCTGGGCCTGCTGGACGTTCTGAGTGCCGGGCGCCGGCTGGCTCTGCTGCTGGGCCGCTTGGCTGGCGCCCTGCGATCCGGTGCCCTGACCTCCGGCCATCCTCTCGGCGAGCTTGCCTGTCTTGGCCTCGGTCCCTCGCTGGGCAGCCGCCTGCTTGTCATAGTCCAGCTTGTCCCGGGCCGCGCTGTGCCTTTTCTCCAGCCGTTGCAGCGCCCTGCGGAGATCCTCGATCGCTCCTTCCTGATCCTTCCGAGCCGCGCCCAGCTTCGAACCTGACAGGTTCTGCTCGGCGCTGGTCATCTCGCTGGCCGCTTGGTTGATGGCCTCTTGGGCTTGCTGGAGATCGCTGGCGCCCGGACGCGCCTCGTTCGGCTCCGGTTTCGCAGCCGGACCCGCTTTACTCATCTCCCCGATCTTGCCGAGGCGCTCCGCGAACGCTTCGGTGTCGGTTCGGACTGCCTGCTGGGACTTGGCCAGCCCAGGCCCATCATCCGTGCTCGACGCCGCCTCAGCGCGAGTCGTCTTGGCCAACTCGTCTTGCTCCCGTGCGATCAGGTCCTTCAGATCGGCGATTGCTCTGTTGATTGCTGCGAGCTGCTCCTCGAGCGAATCCGCCTGGCGCGAGTCGGCCCGCTCAGCCTGCTGCTCCTTGATGATGGCCGCCAATTCGTCTCGCAGCTCCTCGAGTCGCCGGATCTCCTCCTCCCGCTTCTTCAGATCCCCAAGCTCCCGCAGAAGCAATTGCAGAATCGTATGGAGATCTTCAATGGCCTGCTTCTGTTTGTCGGATGCGTCGGTAAGCCTGTCCTGCTCCAGCAGCCCGATGATCTCGTCTGTTTTCCGGATGATCAGCAACTCGCGGGCGCGGCGGAGCGCCTGCTCGAGCCGCGTCGCACTGGCTGGGTCGGTGTCCGCCAGTGCCTTGCTCAGACGTAGCATGCGATCTTCGAGCCGGGCGATGCCGTCGCGGATCATCGCTTGCTTGGCGGCAAGCGGATCGGGTCGCGTGGTCCCGGTCGGCTCGCCGCCCGGCGTCTGCCCCAGACCGACCAGAGCCGCTGACAGCACGATCGAAGCGGCAGCCATTGCGGTCCCTCTTGCGCTCGGTTGGTATCGGGTGCCGGCCATTCCGTTCACCGTCCGATCCGCCCGGGTGGCTGAGGCGCAAACGCGGCGCTCGGCGCATCCTGTGGTCCGGCCGCCAACGCTTGCCGATCTGACAGTCCCCTTCGCGCCCATACCTCTCACCGGCGGCCCCTATCTGTTCTTAGACGATTCCGGGCTCTCATGGTTTCCGAAAATCTCTTCCGCACGCCTTGCGATCTCGTCCTCCGTTTCTTTGTTGAGTTCGCCCTGGTCTGCAAGGATCTGCTGGAGGAGCGTGACGACCTCGTGGTAGCCCTCCCATCTTAGCATGTGGGCCAGAACGGCACGCATCGCCTCCAGCAGGGCCACCTGGTCGGGGTCGATCTGATCGCGATCCCGCTGTGATTGGTCTTTTCGGAAGCGATCGAGTCGATCCGCGGCCTCGGGCACCTGACGTTTGACCAAGTGACCCAGCGCCTCGACCACGCCTTGCCCAATTCGCTGTCGAACCACGACGTTGGCAAGTTGGTTCATCTCCATCTCCGCAAGGATCTGTTCGAAATGCATCCGCACGGCATCGGCGCGGTTGGCGAGGAGCCGCTGCTGCCGTTCGGAGTCGGCCAGCTCTCGCTTCTGCTCGACGGTCATGTCCTGACCGGCGGCTCGATCCAGCACCGTCAGCAGGTCGCCTCGCAGCTTCTCCTGATCGCGGATGATCCGCTCGAACTCCTCGCGGTGCTCCTGCTCGCGACGGGCCAGCTCGGCCAGCAGCTCTTCGCGTGTCACGACGCGCAGTACCGCGGTCGTGCTTCGGCCGACGTTCGGCCCGCTGACGTCGTCGAAGTCCGTCGCCTCGGCAAATAGCGTTAGACGATCTCCCGGCTGGATCGCCAGAGAAGACAAGGGCCAGTCCAGGTGCGTGCTGAATCGCTTGACATTGGGCCTGAAGTCGCTCAGTTCGACCTGTCGGGGCGTTGGCGACTCAGCGCCCGTCTCGTAAACGAGCCTTGCCGAGGCCAACCCAAAACGGTCGGTGAATTCCGTGTCCACCGGTATCACTGCCTCCGGTACGACCATCTCGCCCACGCCCGGCAGTTTCATTTGGACGCGGGGTGCCTGGTCTGCCCGAACCCGCACCGAGAACCGTGCCGGCCGCGAGTTATGCAGGCCCTGTTCATCCGCCAGATCAAAGAAGTACACGGCGCTGCCCGGAGGCTCGATCGTCGCCCGCCATTGCCGATCGGCGATCCGCATCAGCCCTTCTGCCGGATCATGCTCGGGGCGCGTGGCCGTTGCCCGTTGTGTCGTCGGCGGGCCTGCGTCGGACTGACGACGGCTCCGATCATCTCGCAGCACGGCCTTGGCAACGGGCTTGTTCGTCTTGAAGTCGATGGTCATCCGGCTGCCTAACAGTAGTTCCACGACTGTCCGGCCGGCCGGCAGGGCGTACGGTTCCACGCGCGCGTACCTCGGCGGTGTGACGCGCACGGTCGCCTGCGTAATGCGGGGGCGATCCACCAACCGGACTTGGACCCAGTCGGTTTGATCGTCGCCTCCGCTGGCCCGCAGGGCCAGCGGTTCGTTGACTGGCGGGAATCTAGCCACGAATTGCCTCTGGCCCACTGAAGCCATCTGTTCGGTGCCTTCCCGCCCGGACTCGTACTCGTACTCCAGTGATACCTCGCGCGGCACGGTGTAACCGTCTGCCACGGAAACGATGACGTCCAGTTCGTCGCCACGTGGATGCCGCAGCACCCCGTCCCGGAGGTTCTCAAGGATCAGCCTTGTTCGCTGCGGCCACGCGTCGTCCGCCAGTAGTACGTTCCGTCTAAACCACGTCCGCATCGTGGCAGGCGCGATTATCATGGCCGCACCCACGATAGCCAGCGTGCCCAGGGTCATCCCGCTGCGCCGAACGGCGCGACGATGGTTGAGCGCATTGCCCAGGTCAAGATGCTTGAGATCTTGCTGTGCCTGCCGAATCACAGCGCACATCAATGATCTGGCCCTGCCGTCCCCCCAATCGACGGGCCGATCGCGCGCAGGCCCTGCCGAAGCAGTCGCCTCGCATTCGGTCATGCGCGCGAACTGGACCGCGCTGATCAGTCGGTCCCGCAGCTGTGGGAACCGGCGCTCCACGATCAGAGCCATCTGATCCTGCGGCATGCTCACGGCCACAGGGCGGACGAGCCAACGCCATGTTGCCAGCGCCGCTGCGAGGAACATCGCTGCCGAAAGCGCCGCTCGCATGTCCGTCGGCAACCGAAAAGTCCAGTCGATGATGAGCTGTCCGCCGGCCAGCGCCACGACCAGCGGCAGCAACGCGCCGAGCCCCGTGACCAGCAGGTAGAGTCGAAGGCGCCCGGCTAGAGCACGCAACGATCGGCCCGCAGCGCGGTCGAACTCAGCCACCATCTTCGGAGGAATCATCGTTTCGTTTGTCTGCATGGTCCGCTCGTGGCGCTGCCGGCGCCGCCGATCACAGCAGCCTCGATCGCTTCCGGACGAACCACTCAACACTCAGCAGCGCAACCAGCAAAGCCAGCGTCCAGGCCTTGTCCCACAGGACCATTGGTCGGCCCCGGACGGTCAGCTCCTGATGACGGTCCGCGATCAGTGCCGGTATCCGCCAGGCTTGATCGATCTCGAAATACGCGCCGTCATGTGACTGCTCCGCAAGCGTCTCCAGCGTGTGGCGATTCATCTGGGGTCGAGCCGTCTCGATGTTGGGCCGCGTTACCAAGATCTCCCGCGCGACGGTGTCCGGCCCCGCCGGCAACTCAATTCGCAACTGGTGGCCCCCGGCCTGACGCGGAATCACCCTGCCTTTGTACCAGCCGGCCCGATCCGGATCGGCCTTTAAGCTGAACGATTCAATCGTCCCATCGGGCCTGGCGTGGTCGGCGGTTATGCTCGGCTCCCGAACGGGCAGGAAGTTGGCGTCCAGCAGTCTCGCCGTCACCTCGATGACTTGGCCCATCTGGTAGCTGTCCCGCTCGGTCTGAAGGAGTCCTCTCTTCTTGCCGCCAAGCACCTTGCCCTCGGCTAGGTATCGAGGCATCTGGACCCAGAACCTCTCGAAGTACTTCTCGCCGCATCGGCGCCAGCGCCAAGTGCTGTCGAACCCCAGCCACGCTGTTCGACCCGTGCCAACGAACTGTGTAGCGAGCAGAACGTGCTCCCCGTGGTTGTTCTGCATACGCGGGTCGGTGTGTCGCAGAAGCGCGGTCGCCAGCGGCTTCTCCCGCTTGACCGGATAGTGCCAGTACACGCCTCCCAGTTGCGACCAGATTCGCTCGTTTTCAGCCATGTCGTCGCTCTGGTTGAGTACCGGATGCCCGAGTGACTCGACAGGCACGGACACCTTCCATTCCGTAGGCTGGAAGTGCCCCATCCGGTTGAGAATCAGATCCGACTCCGCATCGGCTGAAACCGGAAGCAATTCAACGATTGTGCGATTTTGCGGATCCCGCATGAACGTCGGCGTGAACCTGCGGGCTGCCGCGAACAGCAGTCCACCTCCGTGCTCCGAGACCAGCGTTCGCACCTGCTCCTGCCATTGCTTCTTGAAGCCTCGATCTTGAGGGTCGAACAGGAGGATCGCGTCGTAGCCGAACAGCTCCTCAGGGCCGCTCGGCAGGTGATCGATGATCGTGTTGCCGTCGCGAACGGCGGCCACGTCGGCCGATTGCAGCCAGCAGCTCAGGTTCACCGTCGCGTCTCGCTCCAGCAATCGGGCCACAAGCCGATACTGCCAGCTCGCCGCGCCGGACACCAGCAGCACGCGCAGCTTGTTCTCGTGCACATCGACGGTCGCCTGCCTGCTGTTGTCGTCGGTAATGGTCTCGAAGTCGTCAGGCGGCACGGCCACCCGGTAGGTCACCCGGCCCGCCTTCTCGGCGGAACAGCGAAACTGTACGGGCTGGGTTCGTCCGTTCTTCGTAACCGTGAGGTGTTTGGTCTGTACAGTCTTGGCAGCCGCCGGTAGGGCCGCCGTCTGCTCGATCAGCTCAACGGAGATCGTCCGGCCTATCATGCCTTCCGCCGAAAGGTGAGCGGTCACGGCGAATGGGTCTTTGGCGAACGCGCTGGCTGGTGCCTCGACCTCCACGACACGCACATTCCGTGGCGGGGTCGGATCGCCGATGCCGACGGAGAAGATCGGCAGCCGCCGCTGCTTGGCATAGCGAGCCACGGTATCGGCCGGCTCGCCTTCGTTCACGCCGCCGTCCGAAAGCACTACGATTGCCGCAATCGGTACATCTCCCAGTGATTCAACCGCTCGGCGGATCACTGGGAGA
>CAYGAN010000040.1:14124-28417 GCA_964347585.1 uncultured Planctomycetales bacterium
GCCCCGGGGCGTTCGCACGCATGCGGAAAAAACTCCGCTCTCCGGGGACGATTCTCGCTCGGCGGATCGCCCGGCTAATGTTGGTCGCCGTGCCGATCGGCTCCGGCAGTAAGGGCTCAGGTGCATCCTGCTCCGCTACCGGCAGCGGGTGCTCGCGTACAGGATTGGCTGAGGCGGAGTATTCTCGAATGGGGTCGTTGGACTGTCCTGCGCCCAACGTAAAGCGATGTTCCGCGTCGTCGCTGAACGTAAAGAGCTTGACGCGATTCCTGGCGCCCAGCTGTCGCAGGAATTTCTCATCAGCGCCGATCAACAGTGCCCGGGCCAGGTGTGTCCGCGCCAGGCCGGAATCGAAATCGCCTATCGCTTCGACAACCCCCCCGGCCTCAGTCAGGAACGCTGTCACTCGATCGGCATCAGCCTGCTGCGGGTACCGATCGCGCAGCGCCATGCTGGCCGAGCTATCGACCAGGACGAGGGTGTACGAATCGATTCTGCGGTGCATGTAGCTGGCCAGAACGGGTTCCAGCCAGACAATGGCGAGCAGGACGATCACCGCGGATCTCAAACAGGCCATGAATACCCGCGCGCGCGCCGAGACGCCCGCCCGCGCCTCTCGACGATACAACCAGAAGGCTGCGTAGCACAGTCCGATCACGACGACTAGCCCGAGCACCGCCCACCACCCGCCGGGCACGCGCCCGAACTCGAAACGCTGCTCGCCCGTGAGTGCGGCAGCGGGAGACTCAGCGATCGGCAAGACGGTGGCGATCATGGTGCCTCATGCTCTCCAGATTGCCGGTCTATGCTGCGTTCGACGCTCAAACGTGCCGGCCGAACCACCAGCCGAGAAACTGCTCGAGCATCAGAACGCCTATCACCGCGACCAGCAACGCAGGCCACAATTCGCGCCGGCCGAGCTTGTGTTCCTCCGCCACACCCCCCGAGCCCGACACGTACTCGAAGGGGATTTCACGCACGCGCCGCCGGAGCTCTGACTCTGAGCACTTGGCCAGGTCGCTTTCCCGCGGATCGACGTTGACGGCTACTATGTGTGTGGACGTAGGTCCACCGCGGTCGGTCAGCTCGAAACGATACAGCCCGCTGCTGCCCGTCTGATCCCAGTGCAAGCGCAGTGCGCCGGTTTCGGGCGTCGGCCGAGCCTGAAGCGACGCTGCTGGCTCGACGGGGAAGTTCGGGCCCTTCAGTACGGCCCGAGGCTCAAAGCGATCGACATCAACGCCGAATTCGATAGGCGAACCCACCAGAACGTCCTGCCGATGACGGCCGGACCGGGCCATGTACTGGACCAGTTCAAGCATGGCTACGACGTAGCTCGGATGGCTGGCCCAGTTGTTCCATTCCTGATCGCAACTGGTGGCCACAAGCATAACCCGCCCTTCGCCGTAGGGCCGTTCGATTACGGCCGGCAGCCGCTCGTCATCGTCGAAACTCAACACCACGCGGCTCGCCCCGCGCGCCGGCTTCGAGGTCGTTGTGCTGGCCGGTCCCGGTCTGATTCGCCCCACTTCGTCGGCCTCGTTCTTCGGTTCGTCCAATGTCGGCTGCTCGTTGCCGGCAGCGCGGCATGCGAAATACTGCCAGAAGTAGATCCCGCCGACGTACGGGTTCTTGGTGCCGGCGAACACGCGCGTGGCAGGGTGCGTGAAGTCCTGGCTCGCCAGACGCACGCCGGGTGAATCGGCAGCAGTTACCACGATCTCACCCACGCGTGCTGGTAGCATCCCCTCGCCGTCGCGAAACAGCAGGCTGTTGTAAGAGCCTGTGTCCACCTGGTCGCCCAGGAAAAACACCACGCCGCCCCCCGAAGCCACGAAACGCTCGAGCAGCCCGACTGCCGTCTCGTCCATCCGGTACACGTTAGCCAGGATAACCACGTGGCACGCGCCAAGGTCGGCGCGCGCCAGCTCGTTCTCTTCGATAACCTGCACCTCGTTTCCGCTGAAGACCGGTCCTTCGGGGCGCAGCGCCGTCTTCAGCACGCGCACCTCGTCGTCGTAAGGGTCAGAGGCCGGCTCGCCGTTGACGAGAACAATCTTGACCGCGCGCACCACGTGCAAGGCGAGTGAGCGTGCATTGTCGATCGGCAGCGAGTCCGCCCCCGTCTCGACCCGCACAGCCTGCCAGCCCTCTTCTGGAAACGTCACCTCCAAGGGCACGTGGACGATCTGGCCCGGTTCGATCCGCGGGATGGGGATCGACGGCTGCGCAGCCTGGTCAACGAAGACTCGCAGCTCCTCTGCCTCGATCGGCTGGTCGTGCCAATTGGCGATCGTTGCCGCCAGTTTCCCCGGCACGCCTGCCACCATTTGTGGCTGGTCGATCTGCAAGGACGTGATCGCCCTGTTGGCGGCGTTCGGCCGACCCACGTCCACGAGCACGACGTTCAGACTGCGCTGCTGCCCGGCCCATCCCACTAACGGCGCCAGTGGACTCGGCCCGGCGCTGTCGGAGGCAATCCAATCGACCCGCTGGAAATCGCTGAATACATACACGGCTGCATTGACCTGCCCGGTTTGTTGATCGAGCGATTGCTTGGTCGCCAGAACGGCCCGGCGCATTGGCGCCGCCGCTTCTGACGGCTCCAGCCCCCGGAGCCTCTCCCGCAACTTCTCCAACTGGCTGGCGGTCAACGGCACCTGGCTGGCGACGGGCACCTCCGGCCGCGAGGTCAGCAACACCGTTGCCGGATCTCCCGGCGCCTCGTCGCCAAGCGCTGCCAGCGTCTCTAACAGGCTATCCTTCGCCAGTTCGAAGACCGAATCCCGCCCGAGGGTGTGCCCCATGGAGAAGGAATCGTCCAGCAGGAGGATTCGATGCGTGCGCGCCGGCGCTGCAATAACGGCCGTCCAGCCGGCTGGCCGCACGAACGGCCTGGCCACCAGGAGTGCCAGCAACGCCACCGCCAGACATCGCAGTGCCAATAGAATGAGTTGCTCGATCCGCAGCCGCCGTCTGTTCTGCCGGTCGGCTTCGAGCAAGAACTCCATTGCCGCCCAACGCACGCGCCTGAACCGCCGGCGCGCGAGCAGGTGGATGATAATCGGGGCTGCTATCGCACCGACGCCACCGTAGAACAGCCAGGGCGATACGAACGCCGCCAGAATGTTGATGCTCACATTCATTCGTGGCCAGGCTTCCGGCCGGTCGGCAGGTTTGTGCCTGCCTGGGCACGACCGTTGCCCGGTTTCCTATGACGCTTTCATGGCATGCATCCGGCTGGCCAGGAACCTCGTCAGCGCCACGTCCAGTGGATCGCGCGTGCTGAGCAGCACGTAATCGATCCGACGATCGACGCATGCCCCGCGAATGCGAGTAATGAACCGTCGGAGACCTTCCAGGTAGCTGCGCCTGAGCGACTGGGGGTCGGTCAGCAGCTCGAGCTCTGGGGCCTCGAGGCCTTCGAACAGCGTGTTATCAACGAACGGCAACTCAAGCTCGTCGTGGTCGAGCACGTGCAGTACGATCACGTCATGGCCGTCATGGGCGAAATGTCGCAGCCCGTTGATGACCTCGTCCGGATCGGCCAGCAGGTCGGAGATGATCACGACCAGCCCCTTCTTCTTGAGCCGATCGGCCAGCTTGTCGAACACGACCTTCACTTCCGTCCTCAGGTCCGGCTGGTTGCGTTCTATCACCTCGATCAACGTGCGCAGTTGAGCTGCGTTGCTCGTCGGCGCGAGCTCTTGGCGAATGTCCTCGTCGAACAGGAGCAGCCCGGCCGCGTCCTGCTGGTGAATCAGCAGGTACGCCAGCGAAGCTGCCGCCGTCGCGGCGTATTCCCATTTCGTCATTCGGTCGCGATCCGGATGTTCGGGGTAGGCCATCGACCGAGACGCGTCGAGCACGATGTACGCGCGCAGGTTCGTTTCCTGCTCGTACTGCTTGACGTAGTACCGATCCGCCTTGGCATACACGCGCCAGTCGATGTGACGCACGTCGTCGCCGGGCACGTACTCGCGATGCTCGGCGAATTCAACGGCAAAGCCCCGGTACGGGCTCTTATGCAGCCCGGAGATGAAGCCTTCCACGATCATCCGCACCCGAAGCTCGAGCCGCGAAATCTTGGTGAGAACTTCAGGAAGAAAGTACCTTCTGGAGTCGTTCATCTTTGCTGAGTGCCGACTCGCTGGGCGGGGTCGTTGCCAGCAGCTGGTCTGTGATCCGATCGGACGTGAATCCCTCCGCTTCCGCCGAGAAGTTCGTAATGACGCGGTGTCTCATCACGGTATGCGCGATCGCCCGGATGTCGTCCGTGGCTACGTGGCAATTGCCCTTCAAGATCGCGCGGGCCTTGCCGCCGAGGATCAGAAACTGCACGGCTCGTGGGCCTGCGCCCCAGCTGACCATCCTCTTGACGAAATCAGGCGCCGTGGGCTCATTCGGCCGGGTCTTCCGGACAAACTCCACCGCATAGCCGATCACGTGCGGGGCCGCTGGAACGCGCCGAACAATACGCTGCAGTTCCAGAATCTCCCGGCCCGTCAGCACCTTTGCCACGGACGGATCGAACTCGCCCGTTGTCTTCTCTGCAATCTGATACTCCTCCTCCTGCGACGGGTACCCCACCAGCACCTTGAACATGAACCGATCCTGCTGCGCCTCCGGGAGCGGGTACGTCCCCTCCTGTTCAATGGGGTTCTGCGTGGCCAAGACGAAAAACGGGAGCTCCAGCGCGTGTGGCTCGCCCCCGACGGTCACTTGCCGCTCCTGCATCGCCTCCAACAACGCCGCCTGGGTCTTCGGCGGAGTGCGGTTGATCTCGTCGGCCAGGATCACGTTCGCGAAGACCGGGCCGCGTAGAAACTTGAACGCGCGTGTGCCGGTAGCTTTATCTTCCTGGATGACCTCCGTGCCGGTAATGTCCGACGGCATCAGGTCTGGCGTGAACTGAATGCGGTTGAACGAGAGGCTAAGGCATCGCGATAGCGTCGAGATCATGAGCGTCTTGGCCAGCCCGGGAACGCCCTCCAGGATGCAGTGCCCGCTCGAGAACAGGGCAATCAGCAACTCGTCCAAGACCTGCTCCTGGCCCACGATCACCTTGCCGAGTTCCTCGCGTATCGTCGCGTAGGCGTTCTTCAGCCGATCGACCGCTTGCAGGTCCGCATCCTTTAAGGGCTCGTTCGTTCCGTCCGTTTGCGTCATGTCATCTCCTCGTTCTGCCGGGTCGCGCCGACCGATCTTGCCGCGCCTCCTACCTCTGCATGATGGGCATGTAGTTGTAAGGCAACTGAAGAATGATCAGCGCGATCGCCGTCCCGTACACTTTGCCTACGTTGTCTCCCTGCCAGGACCCGTCGGGGGCCTGAAGCTCAAGCAACCGGTCCCGCATCTTCGGGAAGTACCAGTCCCAGCTCTCGTCCCCGCTCAGATACATCACCTGGGCCATGTAGAGCTGCGCGTAGAAGTAATGCCCTCCGCCTCCGCTGACGCCTACCGTCCGCTTGGAGAACTCAAGCGCTTTCTTGGCCAGCGGGTTGTCGTACTCCCCGGCGTTGTACCAGCAGGCCACCGCCGCCGCCGTGATTGCCGGCCTGCTGTTGCCTCCCTGCCCGGCGCGATATCGGATGCCCCCGTCCGGGTTCGCCGATTTGGCCAGATACTCCATCGCCTGATCGATCGTTGCTTTCGGTACGGCGATACCGGCATTGCGGCACGACCGGAACCCTTGGATTTGCGTTACCGTCACCGAGCCCTCGTCGCTTCGGCTCTCCGGTTTGTAGTACCATCCACCTGCGCGGCTTTGGCTGCTGGCGGTAAGACGGACCGCGCGCTGCAAAGCTTGCCTTAGTCGTTCCTGCGTTTCGGCGTCTTCCGTCATTCCGTAAGCCTGTCCGAGGAACAGCATCGCAAACCCGTGTCCGTGCATGCACGATCGGCCTTCCTGCTCTTTCGCTGCGATCAGACCCGACTCGTGGCTGTTCCTGAGCAGATAGTTCACCGCCCGATAGACCTGCGGGGCGTACCGGCCCTGCGTGGTGGTGTTGCCGTTGGCCAACAGTGCCGTCCCCGCCAGCGAAGTCATCGCCGTGGGATACTGGTCCCCCCCCACCCCGCTTCGCCACGAGCCGTCCGGCGCCTGGCATCGGACCAGAAACGCCAGGCCGCGCCCGATCGCCGCTGCCGCCGGCGGAGTTATGTGCTTCGGGAGAGCCGCCGGTTCACGCTCCTGGGATGCGCTTGCGCCCGTCGTGCACGCGGCTGCTGTTAGCAACAGTAGCTTCGCCCGTCCAAACCACACGCTTTGCCTAGCACTCCGTCAACGGTTAACCTTGCTGGTCCCCCGCTACGCGACGGGCAGGGCCGAACGCGGTTACCCCCTCATTTGTCGCAACCACAACTCGATCCGGCCAGATCGCCAGGTCGCCGCTGACTAAGCCGTCCACTTCGAGACCGAGTGGCTCGCCAAGCTGCTTTCCTGTTTCTGCGTCGATAAGGGTAAGCTTGGCCACGTGCTCGACGCGCCCACTGCCGCGCTCAGGTACCTGCAGCGCCGGGCGGCCATCCCCCGGGACGATCTCGAGCAAAGGGATCATGTCAGCCGCCAGTCTGAGCAAGTCGAGTGCTCGTGCGGCGCTCCTCGCCGCAACTAGGTGCAGCTGGTCACGCTGCCAAACCGTCTGCCCGTCTGACATACGGACTGCTGTGAGCTTCATGACTTGGTCCTTGGGGTCGGCGGCGCCCACGGCCATCACGCACAGCAGCTCACCGCGGATCGAAGCGTCGATGACGCCTTGCTCACGGCCCGCCAGCCGTGCCTGGAAAATGGACTCGCCGCTCTTGGGATTGATAAGCTGCACGGTTCCGTCGCGCCGACCGAGGCCCAACACGTCGGGCCTTGGCTTGAAGACGGCGCTCAGCGGCGCTTCGTTGGCGGTTCGCCACAACTCTGCGCCACTTCTCGGATCATACCCGACGATCGCCGACCCGTCCGGACCGCATGCTGCCTCGGGGAACACCGCCAAGCTGACTCGATCTTCCGGCTGATTCAGCTCTATAGTGGCGAGCTCCTCGCCATCTTCGAGCCGGCACACCAGTACGTGTTCCAGTCTCTGATCGACCGCGAAGACCAGCTCGCCTGCTGTCCGGATGGCCGCCGGCTCAAAGGGGCCTGCGTGGCGCCGCCATGTGGTTCGGCCGTCGGCAAGACGCACGACCTCGACGACCCCTGCCTGCGGAATCATTGCCAGCCGTCCGTTCTGAGCGGATATCCAATGGTCCGAGGTTGGGGGCGCGCCGGGCAGCGACCGCTCGAACGGGCGCGACCAGAGGCGCCGCCCGGTAGCCAACCCGACGGCGTGGAGCCCGTGGGCGGTGGTGATGACCAGCGTCTGCCCGTCGGATGCCGCCGATCGGCCGAATGTTCCGGCGCTACTTGCTTTGCGCGAGCCCTCAGGCGATCCGGCGCTGAGTGGTCCTTGCCGCAGCAATCTCAGGTCCGCTGCCCACAGCAGCTCACCGTCCGAAAGACGATGCGCCTGCAAGCGATCCCCGCCGATCAACACCAGTGCGGTCTCGGCCAGCGCTTCCGGACAGCCCGCGCGAATGTGAACGGGACGACAGGCAGGTTGCCTCAATCGCCAGACCTGACGGGCAGGCGCCGATCTGACCCGGCCAGCCAGTACGTCCTGATGATACGACAGCCCGGACGCATCGATCCAGCGACGCAGTCGGCTCGCAAGGTCAGCAGCCCGCACTGGGGTCCCGCCCTGACCGCCGGTGATCTCTGCCGGGAGCAACACATTGGCGAAGTCCTGTTCAAGCCGGCTCAGACATCGAGCCGCCTGGGCGGGCATGTTCTGCTCCGGCATGAGGTACATTCTTGCCAGCCAAGCGAGCGCCTCGGCCGTTCGGCGGGGGTCTTCGCGCGCCGCACCGGCCCGACGCAGATGGTACTCGGCTTGCGCGAACATGAGGCGGTCCTCGGCCAGTGCCCAGCGGGCGAGCTGGATGTCCGCCGCCTCGCTTACGCCGCCGACCAGCTGGGCCTCAGCCAACCGGCGCGCGAGCACGTGATCAGCTGTGCCCACGGCCTGGGCGAGTCTCTGGTTAAGCTCTGCGACCAATTCCTGCCTCGCCGACGCGCCCAACATTGGCCCCAGCCCTGCCAGGGCCTGCGCCGCTCGGGGGCCTGATCGCTGGTATAGGTCGGCCTCGCGGTCGATTGGTTCGTCGCCTAACTCGGTCAGTGCGACCTCAAGGTACTCGCGGTACGCAGCTGCCAGCTGGCCGGCCGTGGTCAGCCACGAGCCCAACTCTAGTTGCAGCCTGATCTTGTCTTCGGGTTTGATGGCCACACGCGATGCGCGGCGCAGTAGCTCGATCCCCTCAGCCGAGCCCTTCGCGGTGGCATGCGCAAGTGCGACGAGGGCTTCGAGTTTCAGCTGGGCGACGACTTTGGTGCGTCGGGCGTCCAAGCCGTCACTGCCCAGTTCGAGCTCCGCCAGCGCCGAAAGAACGCCGCGCGGGTTCTCGCGAAAAAGCTCAAGCCACGCCAGCCGAATGGCGATCGCCGCATCCCGCGGGTCCTGCTCGTGCTGCCTGAGCGTCTGGTGGTAGGACTTGTCCAGATCGGGGAACTTGCGGACCTCCGTGGCATCGACACTGTACAAGGCGTCGCGCCAGCAGAGCAGGTTGCCGAGGGGCTGGTGGCCCTCGGGCACTGCCGATTGACCAAGGAGCTCTCCGGTGCTCGCGTCCAGGACCGCCAGCCCTTCCGTGGTCGGCACGAACACGCGGTCTCCGCTGAGGGCGCCGCGCCCTGTCGCCGTAGCCAGAGATGTGCTCCACACCTGGTCGCCCGTGTGAACGTTCAACGCCGTAACGGCGCTGCCGGCGATCCACACCAAGCCACCTTCTGCTCCCAGTACGTAGCGATGGCCTTGCCGCGGCACGGACCACGCCAACGCCCCGCTCGCCCGGTCGAAGACCAGCAACTGGTTGGAGTCGTGGGGGGCTAGAACCACCACGGGGCCTGCCACAATAGGCGGTGTGCTCGACCAATTGGCGAGGGACTGATTGGCGCGAGCTTTGGGCAACGAGCGTCCGTATCGGCTTGCCCAGCGCGGCGCGAGCTCCGGCAGTTCCAGGGCCATCAGAAAGCCCTGGCCGGTGGGGACGTACGCTACGCCATCGGCGATCGCGCAGAACAAGGCGGACAACTCATTGAAGCTGGCCGGATCGACGGTGCACAGCTCAAGCTGCTTTACCAGACCGCCATCACGCGGATCGAGCAGGCTGGCGTAGAGGCGGGGCCCTTTGCGGTACACCACCAGCAAGTGCGGCCCGGCCTCCATGGGCGGGGCGAGGATCTCCCAGCCCGCCAGCGGATCGTCTTGCTTGCCAGTGCTGCCCTGTGTCCAAAGAATCGCACCTTTGGCGCCCGGGTCGATGGCGATCAGTCTGCTGGCAGGCGAAGCGCCAGAGACCGGCTGCGGCTGGCGCAACGGGACAATCGGTGCCCCGCCTTTGATTATCACCATGACGTCGGCGCCGACTTCAGGCAGGCCTGCGTTGACTCCGACCGCGCCGAAGGCACCTGGGTTGCGCTCGATCGCGAAAACCAGCCCGTGCGCAATGGCCAGCGAGCCGGTGACGTCGTCAAGCAAAGCCGGCTGCGACGGCGTTGGCTCTGGCGGGGAGACAAAGTATTTACGGATCCTTCTCGCCCCCGCCGGAGCCGCCCTCAAGTCACGCCCGCGCATGACCTCTTGGACCCGCTCTGCGGCACGGCGGGCTTCGATCGCTCGCGCCCCCGGAGCTACCGGGTCAAGCCTGGTGACGATCTCTTCGATCACGTCTTCGGCACGGGGGGCTTGGATCGGTAACGCCCCCGGAGCTGCCCCTGCGTCAAGCTTGGTGATGATCTCTTGGATCAGCTCTTCGGGACGGCGGGGTTGGATCGGTAACGCTCCCGGAGCCACCCCCAAGTCACCCCCGCGCATGATCTCTTGGATCAGCTCCCCGACATGGCCGGCTTGGTCTCCTTGCGGGCCCAGCTTAATGACAGCCGCGTCTCCTTCGAGTCCGAGCTGGCGGACAACTTCTGCCGGCACCGTTCCAGTGTCAGCCCGAGGTTGTGCTCCCTGTGCGACGGGACCGTCGGTCGTCTTGGCGGCCCACAAGAGGTCGAACGTCTCGGCATCGAAGGCGACCACCCGACCTGGGGCCCTCACGAAGATGCGTACCCCGTCCGTGACTGCGTAAGAGGCAGGCAGACTGCCGGACTGCTTTTGGAGCTCGGCGAGCTTGGCCTTGTCCAGCCTGGCGGCGCCAGCCATATCGTACCGCCAGGGCAGGTCTTCCAGGAGCACCGGATTGACGTCGGCTGCCCGGCCGGTCCGCTTGGGCCCGCCCAGCAGCATCGGCCAGGCTGCCGGGGCCTCTGCCGGACGGTTGACCGCCGCGTCGCTGTTGACGAACTGAACGATCCCGTCCACGCGCCAGGCAGTCTCGGGCTGCGCGGGGGCGGCTGGCAGCCTCTTCAGGACTGATATGGCGTCTGGCTTGCAGCCCATGAGCCGGTAGGCGACCGCCAACTTGCCGAGAAGGTGCCAGCTCGGCAGGTCGCTGTCCGGGTAAATGTCCAGGACGTCTCGGATGAGGATGGCGGCGGCACCTGGGTGGTTGGCGTCCAGCTCCCACGAGGCGAGCAGATCGCTGGCATCGTCACCGTAAGAGCTTATCAGATACTTGGATACGAGCTCTCCGAGTAGCGGCGCGTCATGGTCCGTCTGGGCACGCTCGAGCAGTGCCTTGGCCTGACCGTCATAGATAAGCCGGTACGTGGCGAGCGCGTCTGCGGGAAGCGAAGCAAGCTGGCGGTGAGCCTGTCGCCGGGCTGACTCGAAAACGTTGTCTTTCGGGGCGCCCCAAGCGTGCCCGGGCTCCTCGATGATGCACTGGAGTGCATCCACGGCGACTTTCCAGTCTTTGCGGTCTGCGGCCTGCCGAGCCCGTTTGAAAAGATGGTCAATGTCAGGTGACTCCGGCAGCATGATGGGGCCGGGCTTGAGGGCTGGCTGTGGGTGCCGCGCCGGCTGCAGGCCCGCGCGGCGCACGAGGACAAGGGCGTTACTGCCGGGGGCCGCGGCAAGCAGCAGGAGTCCTAACAGAACAGAGGCGAGCGGCCGAGACCATCGCCGGGGCCGTGGTGACCGGACAGAGCGTCCCGATCTCTGATAGCCCGGCCCGGCCGCTCGGGCTGAGCCCCGCGGGGTGGGCCCCGTGCGGCGCGCCCTGCGATACAGGCTGGGTGCTCGAGGCGTTGTCCCTCTCGCGAGTCTCATCAGACACTCCGGCTAAGCAGCAAAAAGGAATACGGCCGCCGCTTGCTGGGACACGGGCATCCCTACGATCGGTCAGCCCACGCATAAGGTTAGACGCCGAAAGCGGCTTGCGGGTCCCACAATTCTACGGAATCTGGGGATCTGCGGCTAAGAGAATCGAACTCCAGCCGGCGCCCGGCTCGAGAGGGGCTGGTCGAGGCCCGGCTCCTGGGCTCTCGGATCTGCTCCCGCGCCGGGTGCGTCAGGGTGACTACGTGGCTTGCCTTGCTCACGGGGTCCGCTACCAGCAGAATGGCGGGGCCGGGGCCGGGGGTAGGAAGGGACCCCCGGGGCGCCCGCGCGGTGACGGAGGCCTGATGAGTCCGCGTCAGACCGTACTGGCTGCCTTTCGATTCGAGCAGACCGAGGTCGTTCCCTACTGGCTGCAAATGGACGAGGAGTTGGAGCGTCGTTTGGATGACCATTACCGGTCCACATCCTGGCGTGGCCATATTGTCAGGTACGTCTTCGGCAGGCACGTCGGACACTGCACGGAGCTCGTCGGCGAGGGGCTTGTCCGCGATCTGTTCGGGACGATTCTGCGGACGGGAAACATCCTGCACGTCGAGCGCCCGGCGCTCTCGGCGCCCAGCCTGAAGGGATATCGCTGGCCGGACGCGGAGAGTCTCGCGGACTGGCAAGAGCTTGCGACGCTCTATTCGGCAGAGCAGGACAGCTTTCGCCTGTGCGGATTGGCTATGGGGCTGTTCGAGCGCGCTTGGCTGATGCGGGGGTTCGAGAACCTGCTGGCGGACATGCTCGAAAATCCGAGCTTCGTGGAGGAACTGCTTGAAGGCATCACTGATATTCATCTCAGGGCGATGGACTTGATTGCGGCCAGAGTGCCAATCGAGGCGTACTTTGGCGGGGACGATTGGTGCGATCAGCGCGGGATTATCATGGGGCTGGACCTCTGGCGCAAGTTCTTCAAGCCGCGGCTGGCGCGGATCGTCGCGCGCTGCCACGAGCTCGGGCTGCCATACGTGCTGCATTCGTGCGGGAACGTAGCTCCGCTGGCAGAAGAGCTGATTGAGCTCGGGTTGGACGGGCTCGAGTCGTTGCAGCCCGAAGCGATGAACGTGTACGAGCTGAAGCGGCGGACGGCGGGGCGGCTGTCGCTGATCGGCGGGATGGGCGTGCAGTCCACGCTGCCGTTCGGTACACCTGAGGAAGTGCGCGGCGAGACGTTGCGCCTGATTTGGGACCTTGGCCGCGGGGGCGGCTATGTGCTGGCTCCCGCCAAGCCAGTCACAGCCGAAGTGCCGCTGGTCAATGCCATCGCGTTCATGGAGGGTGCCTGTCAGGCGGCGAAGCCATGATTGGGCAAGACGCTAGCGGCGTGTGCCGGGGTGTTGTTCGTGCTTCGGCGGGCGCCTGGGGCGGGCCGTCGAACGGGCAAATCCTTAAGCATCGCGGGGGGTGCGGCTCCTCAGAGCGTGTGGCTCGACCGATTTCGTGTATGGACTGGACACTCGGTGGGGCAAGAATTGTATCGAGTGGGGGAAAAGCAGATCGCGGCGAAGCGAAGTTCTTGATAATGATTCTCATTCGCATATGGCGCCGATGACGCGCGCGGGCAGCTGATACCGGATGCGTCGCGGCAGGGGATTGCGTTGGTGTGAGTGAGCTGTCGGCCAGCGAACCGGCGCGAGCGTGAGAAGGGCTCAAGGCAGTTGAGGGCAATCGCTCGGCGCTGCCGCAGCGGCGTGTTGTCATCTCTTTTGCCCATTGTGGGCAAAGGCACGTCTGCAGAGCACCTGTCATCATGACAGGGGAGGATAAGTCATGAGGACGCGCACAAGTGAATGTGGGATGCGCAGGGCGGCCTGCGCCTGGCTCGCGGTTGGACTGGCCGCGGCTGGGTTGGACAGAGGGGCGTCAGCGAACCCGATCCCCTTGACGCCGCCGGCGAGCATGCCGCTGGAGGAGATGTACGTTCAGATCCAGCGCAGCGGCGAGGCCTTGCACGCGGTGTTCACGGGTGACTACACGTTCGACCCGTGGTTCCTCAACTTGGGCTACGGCCAGGCCGGCGGCCAGGGCGCGCCCCGGGAACTGGCGTTAGGCTGCATCAACATCGGGCCAGGTGATTGGGCCAACTTCCCCGTCCAGCTTGGCTACTGCGAGGCGACGGTTGTCAAGACCGAGTACGAACACACCAACCCGGTCTGGCCGGCGGTCGAGGAGGTGCTGGATGCCAACCTAATCAAGTCCTCGCCGATCATCGTCCGGCGACTTGGCGCGCCGGTGGCGATCGAGTCGGTCAAGACGATGGCCGATCACTCGCCCGGCGCCGGCGAGATCGGCTTGGAGGTGGACATCGCGGCAACGACCGGCAGCGACATCACGACCGAGTCCCGCGGCGTCGGCATCCGCAAGCTCGTGATCGATTGCGACGGCGAGGTGACGCTGCCGGAGCCGCCGGAGGCGGCAGTGGAGTCGATCATCGGCGAGATTTGGGGCGATGTAACCGACCACGTTCTGGCAGTGACCGCACTCGGTGATGTGGTTACGATCATTCTAAGTGAGCTACCCTGGGACATGTACTGCAGATCGGACATCTACACGGTAACGTTGTCATCCGAAGTGTTCGCGGGCGATAGGGATTTTCGAATCCGGGAGATGGCGGCCGAGGTGAACAACGCCGGCGGCTTTGAGAGTGGCGACGTGGTCTACGTCAATGCCTTGGACCTCTCGGCGATCCGTCAGAAGTTCCTGGCCGACGTCACGCAGGGCGATAACGCCAAGTACGACATAGCGACGGACGGGATCATCAACGCCCTCGACATGACGGCGTGCCGTATGGAGTTTGAGCGTTTCTATGCGCCGCTCAGCAGCGAGCTGGAGGCCGACATAGTCAAGTCCTCGCCGACCATCGTCCGCCGACTTGGCGCGCCGGTAGCGATCGAGTCGGTCAAGACGATGGCCGATCACGGTGCTGC
>CAYGAN010000041.1:0-5107 GCA_964347585.1 uncultured Planctomycetales bacterium
CAATCGACCACCAGCTTGGTGATGCCTTCCTCCCGGCTCTCGGTGGTGACGAGGGCACTGTCTGCCGGCAGCGTGGATGCCGTCAGGTTCACGTCCAGGCCCAGCTCGCCGGCAGCGCCGTGGTCCGCCATGCTGGCAACCGTCTCAATGTTCACCGGCGGTGAACCAATGAACGTCAAGGTCAACGATGGGCGGTTGGCGACCTTCCAGTACTCCCGGGAGCGGAATTGACGTGTTCCGTTCTCGGTGCTCTCCGTTCCCTGCTCCTCCCGGATCACGAAGCCGAAGTTCTCGCTGGGACTGGCGAGGTGCTCAGCGACGGCTGCGGTTACGTCGAAGCTCACCGGACCGTACGCGCCGGAACTCAGCGCGGCGCTGTCGAGCGCGACCGGATCGGCGTAGAGAGCGTCCAACGTGCCGTTCCAGTTCGGATTGTCACCGCCGGTGGCGCCGAACGGCTTGGTCCAGCACACTTCGCCCGCACCGGCCCATGCCCCGTCGATGCCCGTCTTGGTCCCTTCACCCCAATCGTGCAGCAGCTTGTGAACGTACAGGGTCTTGGCCACGCCGCCGGGATCGTTGCGCGAGTCGAAGTAGTCCAGCGTTAGAACCGCTGCCTGGAGCTCCTTGCCCGCCTCCGAACTGGTGTCCAGGTCGATGAATTTGATGACGACGCTGCGGTCGTCCGTGACGTCGCCACCGTCCCAGCGCGCCGCTTCGAGCACATCGCTGCCGCCGGTGTTGTTCAGCGAGCGTTCCTGGATGATGTGCGCGTCCTGCGTGCCCGCGTACACACTCTGGTCGGGGTATTCCCTGCCGTTCTGGAAGATGAGGGTCCCTTCTTCCGGCCTGACGAGCAACGGAGTGACGACGGTCCAGGTGTGGACCTCACGCGCCTCGTTCAGGCAAGCGTCGTAAACGGTGATTTTCGCTTCACACTGGTTGCCTCCGTATTCCGCCGAATCCCACGAGAGTTCGAAGGGCGGCCCGGTGTTGTCGGCCTCAATGAATTGCTCGCCGACCGACTCGCACAGGGAAACACTGTCGAACCAGGCGGCAACCCCGGTGCCTGTGGTACCCGCCTTCAGAACCACCGTCATCGTGGTGCCCGTCGCCGTCCGCCTGCCCTGGCGGTTGTTCCAATCGACTTGATCCTTCGGAGGCGCGTACTGTTCATGGCCCCAGATCCAACCGAAGGTTGCACCAATCCCACCCGGTAGTCCGTAGGCGTCGTCGTCATAGGCATACATGTAGTTGGGTTGTACCTGCGTGACGGGATCGCCCGAATCCGCCTGCACGGGATCCCATGGTCCGTCGAGCACAATGACTTCCCACCAGTTCTTCGTGCCGAGCTTCTCTCCCTTCCAGTACATGTCGGCCCGATACGTCTTGCCCGACTCGACCGTCACTTCCTGATACACGCCGAAGCTGCTGGCCGTCGAGGGCCCTCCGAGCCTGAGACAGTAGTTTCCGAGACATCCCGCCTCGGTGTTGGTATAGTCCCACACCTCGTTCGAGCCCCAACTGGCGCGCCACTCTGTCCAGCCTGTCGATCCACTTTCGAAATCACCGTTGACCACGAGATTCGGCCCCAGCACATCGACTCTGAAATCCGCTTTGACAGCGCCGACGTTATCGTTCGCATCCACGGGTCCGATGGGCACGACTCCCGAGACCTCTGCACCTTCCGGGGGGCAGGTAATCGTGGTGATCTGCGGGGGATCCACGTCACATCGTTGCGCGCCGCCGTAGCCATCGGGGAATAGCTCGCGGACCACCCCGACCGACCTGCCGAGGACCGTTATGATGGACGTGTCCTTCGTGCCGAGCTCTCGGTTGTCCGCCCACGAGATGATGTC
Source organism: uncultured Planctomycetales bacterium (assembly GCA_964347585.1). GTDB lineage: Bacteria > Planctomycetota > Phycisphaerae > UBA1845 > CAYGAN01 > CAYGAN01. The sequence continues at coordinate 1,860 of CAYGAN010000041.1, forward strand.
GATGTAATCAGGATCATATCCCATCGCCAACGTGCAAACGGTGTCAACGGCCACCGAGTCCCGGCCCGCCACAATGGCCCGCATGTAGGGATCGGGCGTGCCGCTGCCAACAGGTCCGTCCGTTATGCCGACCAGCGCGTCCACCACCACAAAGTCCTGAGGCCGGACCAAGTTCAGATCAACGGCCGTCCGGCGCACGATTTCGTTCTCATTGGCTGGCGCGGGCGGAACGTCACAGGGGAAGCGATCGCAGAAATGGACCAAGCCCCGCTTCAACGGTTGCACACCCGTATAATTGAAATCGTGGTAGATATCACCCGGCGCGCATCCGACCCGGTTCTTGAGAGACAGGGTCACGCTCCCGTTGCCGTGATTCTTGAAAGCGGGGACGCTTATCAGCACGTCGCAATCAAGCAGGATGGTAGGAACATAGTAATTGTATCTGCAGACACCGTTCGGAATGTTGACATAGGTGCAATTCGCGACGGGAGTTCCCGGCGGGTTAGGGGGATTCTCGTACCACTGCCCACAGTCGTTCAGGTCCACAAGCTGAACGCTTGGGTCCGGATCGAATAAGCCGTTCTCATCCGTATCGTACCCCGAATCGCGGAACGCTCTCCAGGTAACAAACCGGTCGCCTGCCATGCTCGGATCGCTCGCCGAGCCTTCGGCGATGATCACCGTCCCGGCTCCGGCTTCCTTCGCCAGTTCTACCACAGCCGCCGTCACTCTGTAATCCGTGACCACGCCTGTGCCCCCCGCGTACTCGCTTGTGACTATGTTCGGCTTGATGACGACCGTATTGCCGGACTGGATGATGCCATCCAGTCCACCGGCCGACGTCACGGCCTCGCGGACCATTTGCTCGATCTGGCCAGCATCGGTGACCGCATCGCGTTCCAGGCTCTGCGCGATGCCTACAGTTGTGGGAACCGGCGTGCCCAGCCGAGGCGGCACGTTCGCGCGCGCAGCCGGCACCAGACTCATCGCAAATCGATAACTCTGCACGCCGAGCATGGCCGCCGCGAACAAGGCGCCGCCAAGAACGATCTGTCGCTTCGTGAACAGCGACCGGATCCGTGCGTGCCTGCAGCCGCGCCTCCGCGAGAGGAACAAAACCGGCACGAGCCCAACGGCAAAGGCCCCGACGTTTGCAGCCGCTGCCTGCTGACACGGATAGCTCAATCGTCGCGGCTGACTGCCGCTGCGGAAGACCAGCCACAGCAGCGACGCCACCGCGATGGCTACCCGGTTGTTCAGGACGCACTGCCAGAGCCAAAGGGCCCTCTGGCCGATAACTCGCCGCACTTGCCTGACCGGTCGAACCATTCCTGGCCGGTTCTTCATCGTTCTACCTCTCCAGTTTCGCTGACTGACTCAGCAGCCAACAAGCCGACGGCCTCAATCTTGCAACCCAAAGGCTAACAGCCTGTTAGGCGCGATGGGTGCACCCGACGATTCCTGATCGACCCACAGAACGACTTAACGCAACCTGTCCGAGTGCTACCTAGAAATAGTAACTGTTCCGAACAAGGCGGTCAAGTCGCACGCCCACCTTTCCCTTCTCCGCGCAAGTCGGCTCTTAGCAACGACTTACGTCAGCCGCTTCGAGACGCCCGAACCGGGACGATGGACGTCGGTCACGCCCGACAGAGCAAGAGGGACAGGCTCCCCCGCCAGCGCAACATTCCACGGCCAAACCCAGCGCAGCGGCGTGCGCGGATGTCCAACTCAGACCTGTTGCGACGCCCGCCACCACAACGCAAGAGACAGGACGGCAAGAACCTTCCCTCCTCCGTAACCAGGCTACCACGAAGTCAGTGTCCGGTCAAGGGTTATGAGCACAAACTCAAGCGTGGCTGCCCGGCCGCATGGGGCCCGCGCCCGTCTCGCCAGGCTCTGGCCCAGTTCGGCTTGACGCTGCCAAAACGGGCGTGGCTGGCGGCCTTAGGGCACGGCAGCCCCCGCAGCGGCGACTGATCCGAATGGCCCTCTTCTCGCCGAGCCGCCGGCCAAGGGCCACAGCCTCGCCTCCCCCGCGTCGCAGCCAACCCTTGGCGCCACGCGGGATGACGCCCGCGAGGCTGAATAGGCGCGGAACAGCTCACGGCGGCTGCGAGTAGCCCACCAATAGGAACGCGCGTTCTCAGGCCGCTCTGGTCGGCTTCCCAGGCGGGTATTCCGGTTCAGGCCATGAGGGACGAGGCACCTGTTGTAGGTAGAGGCCTGGCCAGTGGCGTGGTATCGCGCTTTCTGCCGCTCTGGTGTGCCATTCAGAACAAGAGCGAGCAGACATTGGAACCTCCGGCTGCGAACGTGAGAGGCAACCGCCGTGACTTAGTCGGGTATCTACCCAGCGGGACTCAATACAAGTTGTACCGTGAGGCCATGCGTCGGACTTTGGCGCGGTCGGCGCCACGTCGGGCCTCAGCCTGACGTTGCGCAGAGTCGAGGACGCCTTTGGCTGTAAAGCTAGCGATTCCATAAGCGTCGATCCGCGGCACAACGACCGTGGCTGCGGCACGTTGACGCGTCATGTCAAGCTTAGTAGCGGGCTGGCCCGGTCGGGCCAGCAGACACTGGTCCACCTTGAGGTCGTCCGGCAGGGCAACGGTGAGTTTGATTCCGCGAACAGGATTGACCTTCTCATCCCCGATAGAGACGTCGTAGTTCAGCAAGTGCACGTCGAGTGATTCCCCTCGACACGAGCGCCAGACGTTTACCGTTACCGAGGTCGGCGCCTCCATGCGGACCAGGGTTGCGTTGGGCGCCGCTTGTACAATGGTTTCCTTGGTGACCGGCTGGACAGGGCGAAGTGCGGCCACGTCCACCTTTTCGCGCTGGTTGAGGTTCTCATCGTACGAGGCAAAGCCATGATCGATGATGATCCTCGCCCCGTTCTGTTGACACGTCTTGAGCAGGTCGAGCTGTGCGTCGGTGACGGCATCGACGCCCGGCAGGATGATCACCTTGTACTGGCGCTTTATTCGTTCAAACGCCTTGGCATCATCCCAGATCTCCGGGTGACCGAAGACGATCGCATCGTAAGGAAAATGTAGCTCCTCCAGCGCTCGCGCTGTCCGCTCGAACCGGCCGAGCCGACCGCCGTCGCTCGTGTGGAGGGCGTCGTATCGGCGAAACATCAGCGTCGGGAGGCTGTAAACCAGCGCAATACGCGCTTCGCTTTCGCGGCGCGTGAGAACGGCGCGGTGGCCGTGCAGAAAGGCGGCCGTATCCTTGTAGAGCTG
>CAYGAN010000041.1:5117-12038 GCA_964347585.1 uncultured Planctomycetales bacterium
TCCATGAAGTCCCGTGTGCCGGGCTCACCCGTCCACGGGGCGTTCATGCCGAGCGAGAAGTCCCGAACGCCGCCGTTGGCCAGGGCTTCGGCGAAGTGGACGGCCCAGAAGGATCTGCTGAAAAGGGGCATCTTGGGCTTGGTTCGGTCGGCGACCGGTCCACGAACCCAAACGGGTTTGCCATGATGTCCCGACGCCAGCCCGAGCTTGTATTGAAGCGATCGGCGCGGCATCTTGTCCGCCACGCCTACCAGCTCTTCTACCTCGATGATGTCGCAGAACTGTGAGATGGCCACCGCGTATGGCCAGGTACCCCACACGTTGATCTGGTTCCCGCAGACGGGGATCGGGCGCATCTGGCGCCGGCTGACTTTTCTGATGGCCCCAACGCAGTCCGCCCATCTCAGCAAGTGCGAGATGTACTGGAACTTCATGTACTCGCGCGTGATCGGGCTGGCCAGCGCGGCTTCACCAAGCAACGCGTGATCCGCGATGTAGTCCTGGGCGGAGAAGCTTGACAGATCATCGATCGCGAGCTGCGTAAGCTGCTCGGGCGTAAAGCGGTCTTTCAGGTGCTTGCGGAAGAGCTCCAGGCACGAGTTGCAGTAGCAGCCTCGCACGCGATTAAAACTCGAGCAAGCGATGTTGTCCTGGCAAACGGCCGCATATTGCATCGCAGTGCGCACGATCGAATCGAGGAAGTGCCGGTGCCAGTTCGCGCCGTTGTGGCACATGAAATACCCGCCCTCGCCCCAGGTCGGATCAACAAGGATGGTATTCTCCAGGGTGACCACGAATCCCTTGTCGGTAAAGATCTTGTACCTGTCGGCCCACACCCGGTCACGCTCTTTCGGATCGGTCGAACCCTCGAAGCGATAATACTCTTGATACTCGGTCCCGCCCGCGGACGTGCGTATGCCGTATCGCTTGGCCAAAGGACCGAACGGATTCCAATCGACGAAGTCCGGCTGGATGTCGTTGACGATCTGGTCCTTCTTGTCGGAGGCCTTCTTGCCCGCCCCCTCGTTGAGCACGATCACCAACATGTCGTTGACCAGGTCGGGAATCTTATGGGCTCTGGAGAGCTTGTCGAGTTCGTCGCGCGTCTTGGTCAGGGGCGATGGATGCGTCCGTACCGGCACCTCGGCAAGCGGGGGAGGCACGGCCTCTCGAATCGAGAGGTCGTCGATGACAATGGCACCTTTGTGGCGCACGCCGATCATGAAGTAGTAGCCGCCTCCATGTGGGATCTTGAAGATGCGGTTGATGTGACCGACGGTGCCCGTCGGACGATACCACATCCAGTTGTCGCCCTGCACATCGCCTTTGCCGCTGCGCGACCGGAGTTGGGAGTAGAACTGCGTCTTCTCGGAGCCCAGGCCTAGAATGCGGTAATCAAACCGAATGACGTAGGTCCGGCCCTTCTCGAAACGGACCTGCGCACCCGTATGGAGGAATTCGTGCCATTCGCCCCTTTCTCCGGTGAAGTCGGCCTTCAGAGAACATGCGCCGTGCAGGCGCTCACTAGGATGACGCGTTATGCTTGCGCCGTTGAGCCTCAGCTCAGCGGGCACATCGCTCTCAAAGTCGAAGAACCACTTGGCCATAGCAGTTGGATGCCACCACAGAACCGACCACGCGGTCAGGGTGTAGGATACCATTCGCGCCGGACCGCCCGGTCCAAGAGAAAAAGCACTCACGAGCTGCCTCCGCGCTTCTGCCGGGGTCTCACATAACGTTCTGAAGCCGTCGCATTCTATCAGGGCCTGCGCGTGTGAGGAACATCCGACCGGTGACGCAGCAGAGGCCGTTATGCGGTGGAATGTCTTGGCTTAAAAACGCGGGCGTCCGGGACCGTCGTCACGATCCTGGACGCCTGGAGCGAGCACAGGGAGGAGGAGAGAAGATTGGAGGTCTTTTCGGCTGCTAGCATCCCTGGTCCTTTGCAGCCTCAATTGGCTGCACTGCCCATTCCGTTGTGCCTCAGGAAAAACCTACGATACAAAAATTGGGCTGTCCAATCGTGCAAGGTTTTCTCAATCGGGGATCGTTCCTGCGGCCCCGTCGCAGCAGAGGGCCCTCAATTATCGGATCCGCCTTCATCCGGCGGCGATGGTGATTCGGATATTTCGACTACCAACGTCCGTGCCGCAAGATCGCCCAGGCGCTGGCGATTGCGCGTCAGGAACACGAGAACAAGGAGCGGGACGAGGTACCTGTCCAACTCGATGATGCGGACAAGGTTGCGCGCGAGGATCTGGCGGGCGCGACAGGGCTGCAAGTCCTCAGAGATGACACGACACCGCAGGGCCAGCTTGCCGGGCGTGGCGTGGAACATGAACTCACAGCCTGCACAGTAAACCGCATAGACGACCCGGATGACCAGCCAGCCGATCCACAACTGGATATCATCCGGGCCTTGCTCCGACGGAAAAGGCGCCGCGGAGCCATATTCGCGAAAGGCCGTAGAGAGCGGCACCCGCCAAAGCGGCATGGTAGCCACCACTGCTGGCGCCAGATCGATCACGAAGGCCAGAAGTCTCTTACCATAGCCAGCCAGCGAGATTCCCACAGGCAGCGCGATGGTGCGTGTGATGCTTTCCTGCCGTCGCCAGAACACCAGTAAAAGCGCGCCCGTGACCAGAATCAGCGGCAGCCACGTACTTAGACGGGGATCATTCCACGGCTGACGCGGCGTGACTAGCCCTCGGGCAGGGCGCACGGCTTCGAGCGGAGCGCCGCCCGATGCCAGCCACCTTCCGACGCTGACTTGATCCTGCTCATCCCGGACGGCGAGAGCGACGCTCTTGTCGAAACTTGCCGCGGCGACGCGGTTCGGCAACACGAGCAGGTCTTTTCGCTCGCCGCGTAGCGTTCGCATCGACTGCCAACTGTCCGCCGCGCGCAGCAGCACGCCGAGGCGCCAGCCTCCCCCGTCGGCGGCCAGCGCGACCACGAAGGCCAACTCGTCCTCCGCCACCGCCAAAGCCCAACCTAACAGGATCGCCCCCGGCGCCTGCAACGAAGTGATCTCGCCCCACTCGTCGCCGCTCAGCGCGTTGTACCAGACCGTGGACCTCCTGTTGTTTTCCTGCCAGAAGATATGAACGATCCCTCGTCGGGCGCTCAGCCAGCATTGATCCTGCGCGTCGAACCAGGACGGGATTTGCCGCCACGGCCGCCATCTTCCACGCTGAAATCGCACGAGGCTGAACCCCACCCCGGGCCTCGTCGCCGTCGAAGGCGCGCCCTTCGGTCTGGTCGCCACCGAGCCCAGGGGCGGCACCGTTATTCCGGCGGCCGGCTGTGTGGTGAGGAGCTTGGCAGCCACGTGGCTCGGCACCACCGCGTAAAGGACGGGCAGTTCGGCGTCACCTGCCAGCGCCTCGGGTACTATGCCGTTCGGGAGCTTCCGCTCGGTGTAGGCCGAGGTCGGCGTGTAGCGGCGATGTGTTCCGTCGTCGAAGATGATGTGCAAGTCAGTGGCCTTGGCCGCGATACGCGCCGGCCGACCGATTTCGGGCAGGAAGTGGCGGGGGCGGGCGAAATGCTCATCCGGGGCTTTGCGAAAAATACACCGCACGGTTGCGTCGTGGCCGCGCTCAGGCTCATCAATCACGACTGCCCAGAACACCTGGTCGTTGCCCGCCGCAATCACGGAAGCGCGCGAGGCCCGGGCCGGCCGGCCTCCAGCCATGCTCACTAGCGATATCAACACGCTCAACCAGACAGATCCGGACGGCCGTTCGACCGTACACATTGCACCGGCCTCGCCCAATCGACTGCGCGACGCCCCATTATTGAACACCGGCCGGACCGGTCAAGGACAGGCACTTCCAGTTCGGAACCGTCGGTCGGTCATGAGCGTCTCGACTCGCGCCGTCGGGGGGTGCCGTGCAGGGCGGCGGGACGCGTGATCCTTACGTCGACGGCCTGCGCACTGCTTAATGGCCAAGCTCTTGCCCCGGCGCGCCCGGGGCGCGTACGCTGCTCAGCTACCAGGATTGCTAACTTTCGCCTCCTCTGCGGGCCGATAACTACCATCGGAGGAAATGCGCGCTGATGGGAGCTCCACCCCCGATCCGTGAGTTCTTGATCCACACGAGGAATCTTTCGGCGGACGCGGCGTTGCTCGCAGCTCTACCGACGGCAGGAGAGGACCACCAGGAGTGGATACTCGACACTCTGCTAAAGCGCGGCACAAGCGAAGGCCTCGGTGGGCTGGTGCGATGCTACCATCAGCTGGGGCACAACTCCCAACGCGTGGCGGTCACGAGGATCGATCAGCTCTTCGCCACGCTCCGCCTGAGCATCAAAGCCGACGACCTGAAGACGCGATTGAACACGATCGAGATGATCGCCCAAAGCGGCAACCATCGTCTGGGGTACCTGTTGGGCGTTGCGCTGCGGGACCCCGAGCGGCACGCTCGCGCAGCAGCGGCACAAGCTCTACGAGGCGTGGCCAGCCGGTTCTGCACCCTTGCTGAAGCGCTCCGGGCCACGCTCGCCCGGCAGGTGGGCTCGGGCCCTGCTGCCATGATTGCTCAGCAGCAGGAGCTAGTCCGGCTTGCTGAAGATCGCCGGCTTCTAGCCGCCACATTGGAACAGGCTGTCGAGTCGTTCGATACTCACCAGCACACCGAAGTACTTGAGGCAGCCATGTGGTTCGCCGACGCCCTGGGGCCAGCCTTTTGGTATCGTGCGGGTCGGCCCTTTGGCAAGTGCTCTCGAGCGATGCAGGAAATCTTCCGGCGTTCTTCAAGTCCCCGCCTGGTCGCCTTCGCGTATCAAGCGCTGAGGCGAGCCGAGCTGCGTTCGGTGATCGCACGGGGCGTGGCGCCGCGGCGCGATAAGGAGTTCATGGCCGAGATGATCCGCCAGTCCTGGGCGATCGCCGATCCTGCAGTCCAGAAGGGACTCGGCTGGATCAAGCAGCTCGCCTGGCTCGACGCGATTCGTGAATCCGTCCACGAGCTCCCGGACGAGGTGTCCAGCCGAGCCGCGCGGTTCGTCACCGCCCTCAGCGTGCCGATAGACAAGAAGATCACGTTCCTTCGCCATCTGCTCTCGAAAGGCAGCCGGGCGGCACAAGAAGCGTCGTTGTGGGCCCTGATAGAAATCCGCTCCGACAGCGCCACTGAGCTGCTGCGCGCGGTCGCCGGTCGCGATGACCCACAACTCTCACGGATCGCCGGCCGCGAACTGATGCGCCGTGGCCTGGCCGAGCTCTCACCGGCAACGGAGGGCGAAATCTCGACCCCTTTGCTGAGCGCTCGAGAGATCCCCGGCCAGCCCCCACAACCGTGGACGTTCCAGGCATACTGGGATGCGTTCCCTGACATGGACGACAACGCGCAGGTAAGCGCCGGACGAGAGATGATCAAGCTTGTCCCGGAGGCGCCTCAGCACCTGACGCGCAAGATGCGCGCAGGGAAGCGATCCGAGCGCATTCGCGCGTTGCAGATCGCTCGGACATTGGGGTTGAGCAAGGGACTCGACGAGCAGGTTTATCTATTGGCTCATGATCCCGATCGCTTCGTGCGAAGCGCAGCCATCGCATCCTTGGCCGAGCTGCCCGGGCCTACAACACGTCGCATCCTACGGGCCGCTCTGCTGGACAGCGATCCGCGCGTGCAGGCCAATGCCATTGAAGCCCTGGACAAGCTCCACGACATCGCTGAGGTCCGCCGGGTGGCTTCAAAGGTTTCGGATCGCAACCAACGGATTCGTGCGAATACGATCAAGGCCTTGTTGAGGCTGGGGCTTCATGAAGCCGCCCGGGCCTTGCTGGCCATGCTCAGCGATTCGGACCGCGCGCAACGCGTCAGCGCCCTGTGGGTTATCGAGCGTTTGAACCTCCGGGCGCTAATCTACCGGGTGGTGCAGATGGCCAGCAACGATCCCGATCCGCAGGTGCGGCGCAGGGCAACTCGATTGCTTGCCGCTTCCAGGGCCAACGCGGTTTCCAAGCCGGCTAGAGAAGGCGAGTCAGCGGGGGTACGAGCGTGACCTGGCTTCTGTTGCAACAGCAAATCACGTCCCCGAGATTCAGGCTCGAGGGGATCCGCAGCGAGTTCGAACGGCGCTCGCAGGATGTGGAATCGTGGACCAACTTGCTCATTGTCGTCTTCGTGGGCTCCGCACTGACGTTGCTGGCTTGGGGCGCCCGGGATCTGTACGGCTACTACCGCAGGCGGCAAGAACGAAACCCACGCAGGCTCTTCCGGGAGGCCCTGCGATACCTCGGCTTGCCGCGAGCTGACCGTCGCTTGCTGCGTCGCGTGGCCCGGCAGCTGCGGCTAGCCGAGCCGGTCCGCATCCTAATGACCGCTGCCACCTTCCGGCAGGCGACCGAGCATTGGCTGGCTGAACGCGCCCCATCCTGGGAAGTCCCACACGCCCGAGCACGCTTCGCTTCCCTCCTGCGAGTCGTGTTGCCAAACCAAGTGACGCACCAGGATGACGAATCGCCCACGACTCGATAAGATTTACCATTATGCTGGTTTCGAAGGGCAAGAGGCCTGACGGCCGGGCGATGAACTCTCTGCGGGCCGTTCGCAGCATGTCGGAGATGTTGTCCTCGCTCGCCGGGGCCATTTTGATGCTGTTGGTACGGGCGTACCAAGTGGGCCTGTCGCCGCTGCTGCTCGGGGCGTGCAAGTTCTGCCCAAGCTGCAGCGACTATTTCATCGAGGCGGTCCGACGCCATGGTCCGATCCGAGGGCTGTGGCTGGGATTGTGGCGCATCTGTCGATGCCACCCGTTCTGCGCCGGCGGATACGACCCCGTTCCGCAGTAGCACGCACCCAGCGTGACCGCGTCGGGCTCCGAGAAAGCTCACACAGGCGGCCAGCGGAGGAGGCAAGGCCGATGAACGTCGACGAGTTTGGGGTGTGTAAGTATCGCTATCGGACCCTCGAG
>CAYGAN010000041.1:12048-16352 GCA_964347585.1 uncultured Planctomycetales bacterium
TAGTCGTTATTTGTCTGGACACTCTCAGAGCGGATCTCGTCGAGCACACGTGGCAGGACCACGTCGATGTCCCGCACCTCGATGAGCTGCGGGAATCTTCTGTCGTCTTCGGGAGCGCGTGGGCCGAAGGTGAGCCGACGATCCCAACACGGCGCTCGTTTTTCACCGGGATGCGCAGCTATCCTTGGCGGCACCATATCGACGATCGCGGCTCGTCACCGAACCTGCTAGGCTGGCACGCCATCCCGACGGAGCATACCACAATCTCCGAGTACGCAGCGGCCCAGGGCGTCTGCACGGGACTAATCAGCGACGTCTGGCATCTGTTCAAGCCAACGATGAACTTCACGCGGGGCTTCGCCAGTTACGACTACATCCGCGGGCAGGAGGGCGATGCGGTGCGCACCGGGCCGATCGACGGCGTTGTGCCGCTGCTCAGGAAGTACCTGCCCGACGAGATCGCGAATCTGAAGGATCGAGGGGCCGTGGCCAAGTACCTTCTCAACGTGCTCGATCGGAACAGTGAAGAAGACTACTTCGCCCCGCGCGTCTTTCGCTCCGCTTCGCGGTGGCTACGCGACAACGCCGGCAATCAGCCGTTCTTCCTCTGGATCGATTCGTTCACGCCCCATGAGTACTGGGACCCTCCTGTCGAATTCGCCGACCGGTACTTCACGAAGGCCGGTGTCCGAGACTTCATCTACCCGCAGATGGTTCAGGGCTTCCGGCCGCTGACCGGGGACGAGGTCCGCCGGACGAAAGCGCTCTACTACGGCTACGTGACTTTCCTTGACAAATGGATTGGCCATTTCCTGGACACGCTGAGCAATCTCGACCTGTGGCGCAACACGGCCGTGATTCTGACGTCAGACCACGGCACGGAGCTTATGGACAAGACGATGTTCGGCAAGAGCGCTCGAGCGCTGCACCCGTACAACACGCGGATACCCCTGTGGATTCGCCACCCGCGCCCCCGCTTTCATGGCAAGAAGTGCCACGCGTTCGTACAGACGCACGATCTGCTGCCGACCGTGTTGGGATTCCTGAACGTCGGCCACAACCGAGTTGACGGGCAGGACCTTTGGCGCCTGGTGACAGGCAAGGCGCGACGCGTGCGCGATGGGGTAATCATGGGCTGGATGGAGTGGGCGTCGGTGCGGACCAAGCAGTGGAATCTGATCGTCAACACGGTCACAGAAGACCCGCAGCCGCGTCTGTTCAACGTCCGAGATGATCCGGCCGAAGAGCACAACGTCGCGGCTCGTCACGCGGATGTCGTCGCCGAGCTGCAATCGAAGCTAGAGGATCTTATCGGCACGCGCCTGCCCACACGGTACGTCCATAAGCCGACCGGCAAGTACAACGTCGGCTTTGGGGAGCTGGCTCTGCGCTGGCACGAGAGCAACATCGGCAGCTAAGCGGTTGTGCGCCGGCGGGATATGCAAGCCGACGCGGCGCGCCTGCCCGAAGCGATCGTGCAAGCCTGGATCACGTCGGAAACAGGCGCTAGTATTGTCGATAAAGCCCGTATGGAGAATCTGATGCGGAGTTCGTGCCTAGCTGTGTCGTGGATCAGCGCGGCCATATTGGTTGGCGCGGCGCTGCCGGCTTGTGAACGGGCCAAATCTGAGAGCCGCAGCCCGAACACCGAAGCGCCAGCGACCAAGCCAACCCGTCCGAGAACCCGACCCAGCCAGACGAAGCCGGCGGCGGTCGTCGATCCGTCGGAACTATCGATCATCTTCTCCGGCGAACTATTGGGCCGTCTGGAGCCCTGTGGATGTTCGGAGCTTCAGCGGGGCGGACTGGCCCGCAGGCCGGTGGCGATCCCGGCCGGTGGGATGCAGCTCCGGGTGGAGAACGGCAGTCTCATCGAGGAGCTCGCGATCCACGCGCATCTGAAGCTCCAGACAGCTATGCAGGCATTGGCAACGATGCACTACGCCGCGGTCTCGCTGGGTCCCCATGATCTGGTGCTCATCGCGGAGATGGGGATCGAGAACCTGCCGGCGGACCCGCCGCTGCTTTGTGCAAATCTCCGTAGTGAGGATGGCGCGCCGCTGCTGCATCCAGGGGTGCGCGCAAGGGTATCCGCCGCCGGCAAGTCGGCAACCATTAATATCGTGGGAGTAACTAGCGACAACGACGAGGCGTGCGAGGCCGCCACAATGATCCCCGGCGCCCGCTTGACCGACCCGGCCGAAGCAGCCGCCCAAGAACTGAAGCGACTGGCCGCGGCGGGACGAGCTGACATGAATCTGCTGCTCTTCGCCGGCCCGCCCGACGAGCTCACCGATGACCGAAACTTTCGCCAATCGTGGGATGTAATCGTCTGCCAGGGCTTTGCCGACGAGCCGGAGGTCGAATCGCGGCCAGGCGCGAACGAGCCCATCGTTGTGGTCGCTGGAGTGAAAGGACGCTTCCTGGGACAACTACTGGTGCCGACCAAAGCTTCCGATCGCAGGAGGGCGGCGTTGCGGGCTCTGCCTGTCGAAGATGCGTTCAAACCGGATCGAGTACTGGAGCGGCAATTCCGAGACTATCTCGACCAGCTGCGCGCTCTAAACCCGATGGAATCGATACCGCGGCTCCGGGTGCGCGAAGGGCCGATTCACGTCGGCAGCACGGCCTGCGCCGAATGCCACGAAGACGAACACCGATTTTGGAAGAGGACCGCGCACAGTCACGCCACCGAGACCCTGGTCAAGAAGGGCCGCGAGTTCGACCCCGACTGCATCGGCTGCCACGCGGTCGCGGTGGAATACGAATCGGGCTTCGTCTCACTCGAGAAGACCCCGGAGTTGGCCGACGTCGGCTGCGAGTCTTGCCACGGTCCGGGCAGCGCCCACTCCGACAACCCGACCACTCCTTACCCGACGCCCCCGAAGAACTGCACCACCTGCCACGACGACGAGAACGATCCCATGTTCGAGTTGCTCAAGTACCTGCCGAAGATCAAGCATTGGCAGGATAGGCCCGGCTAAGAGCCTTGGCCCCGGCCAAGATCGCGCCATCATTCGACCGACAATCGGGCACTATCCGAGCGCCATGGCACTTTGGCGGCATTTGCCCTCTCGCGTTTCGGTCACGTCACTTCTCGCGCTCGTAAACGATTTGTCGCAGCCCCCATTCAATGCCTCTCTCGTCGGATGCCCTAGCAGCCAGGTCGGCTAACTTCTTTTTTAGCTGTCGGACGGACGCTGGGGAATAGTTCCGCTGCACGAAAGGATCGTGCTGCCACGTGCGAATGTTCAGCGAGAACATTCTCGCTGCGAGCTCGTTGGTCAATTGCACCCGGGTTATCCGGCTCAAGCGCGCCGCCAACGTGTGGGGTGCCGCCATCGCGTCAAGGCTCGCCCCGATGTACAGGTTGTGCCCGCGATCGGCCAGCATGGCCTCTACGACTCTTAGATAGGTGGTGAATACTGGGTCCTGCGTATAGATGAAGTCCACTTCCTCGGCGAGCAGCCTGCCGCCCGGCCGGAGCTGCGTAGCCCACTTTGCGATCACCGCCTCGGGCTCCCTCTGGTGTGTCAGAAGAAAGCGGGCGTAGATCAGATCGCACGGGCCAACGGGGAACGGCACTCCCGTTACATCGTGAAGCTGGAATGAGACATTCGCCGTCGCCGTCCTTTTGGCAAGCTCTAGGAAGTGCTCAGAGTTGTCCAACCCGACAACGCGTTCGCATTGCAACGCATCGCGCAGCAGATGCGTTGTATAGCCCGGCCCGCAACCGGCGTCCGCCGCCAGTCGCAGCCCGCTCTTGGCCGCGTCGATCACAAACGCTCGAGTGGACGCGACGAAAGCGTCCGCAAGGATTTTGAGTCTTTGCGCTGCCAAGTCGGAGTCACCGAAGACGTATTGGGCGGCCTTTGCCATCTGGGCCTCGTGAGCAACCTCGTTGACCTTTGTCAATTCCAGCGTACTCCCTTCCCGCACAAGATGATACCTCTACGCGCCGAGTCCGCCGTGCGTCGTCTCCGTCGCAGCGGTCGATCCGGCTGAAGCTGTCGAATCGACCGGCTCACGAGGCGCAGATCACCGAGATCCCCGGAGAGCGCTACCGGCTGGCAGGCAAGCTTAGCTGGCGGTCCGCAGGGACAAGGGCGGTCATTGACTCGGCGGTGGGAAGTCCTTTCGGCTGTACATTCTCTCCAATCTAGTTTACCCGTCCTCGGTGGCTTACGGCCGAGCGGGACGAGAGTAGATCGGGCTGCGCTATCGTGTCAACAGACGGACTTCGCTCGCTGCAGCAGATGCCCTTGCGCCCCTTCGCCGGTTGTCGGGCATGGCGCGGGACCATG
>CAYGAN010000041.1:16362-27700 GCA_964347585.1 uncultured Planctomycetales bacterium
GCTATCGCCTGCCTGTTGATGCTATTTTGCTGGTCTTCGCCGGGGCTGCTTTGAAGACGCGCGAGGGCCCGCAGGTTGCCCTGCGGGCCCTCGGATGATGATCCGACTAGCCGATCGCTGCGAGCGCTTGTTCGATCTGCGAGATCGCGACGCGCTCGTCGGCCAGGCTCTGGCTCATCAGGTCCGACTCGATCCTCCGGTTCTGGGGCGTCCACGACTCCTCCCACGGGTGCGCCACACAGTCTCGGCCCGCCAGGAGACGCCGATGCACGTGCTCGTAGCGATCGGCAGCGGGTCGCAGGTGCTCGCCGACGGCGGGCCCAAGCTCTCGCTGGATCGACCGCAGGTACTCCGCCGCCGCGGCGCGGCTGGTCAGGAGAATGGCATAGCCGTAGGCATTGGCATGCAGCATTTGGCCGGACGGCTCGCCTTCGTGGTTCCTCAGCCCGTCGATCCAAGCTTCGTACCCGGCGAAGCCACTGGCGAAGGTCTCAGCTCTGACGTGGAAACTCTCCGTTCGGGCGAGCTGGACGGCCGTACGCAGCGAGGCGAGGAGCGTCTCGCGTCGATCCGGAACGGGGCGATTCGGCTGGACTATTCCGACGGCCCAGGCCGGGCCAAACATGCCGCGAGGTTCGGGCATTTCGGTATAGCCCGGCTCGCGGCCATCGTACGGCCGGCAGAGGAAGACTCGCCCTCGGTCGCGGTAGCCGGCGATCAGACTGAACTCACCGTCCATGTACAGAGCGGGTCGGCCCGCGTCGATGCTTGTCACGACCGCGCGACGCGCCTGTTCTTTGCCGCCGGGGTTCTCCTGTTCGTCCTGTCCGATCCACTCGATTGAATAGCCCGCAGACCGCAGCGCCAGATCCGTGCAGTCGAACGCAATTCCGGAGCTCGACGCCCGTGGGCACCATTCGGGCAGCTCAAGCAACAGCTTGAACGCGGCGCCGGAGATGCCCATGAGCTCTTCGTACGTCACTCGCTTTCCGGTGGCCCGCAGCACTGCGGCCAGCGCAGTCATGAACGAGTCCTGCCGCCGGAAGAACGACCCGCCCCAATCGACGTGTTCCAGCCCGGCGATCCATTTCCTGTCGCCTTGACTCTCAAGCGTCGGAGCGGCATCGTCAGCCTGCAAAGAGGCTACGTGCTGCTTCAACTCGCGCCAGCTTTCGTAGCCGTAGTGCATCGCCAGCGCGAACTGGGCTTCGTTCAAGGCCAGGTCCGATCGAAGGATCTCGTCTTCGGAGGCCTTGGCGAACTGCCGCAATTGCCGAAGCACCACGCAGCAGTCCTTGCTGCCCTGTCTGTGGAGCTTCAGAAGATCCTTCGCCTGCTTCCTGAGCTGTTCGAGATTGGGTCTAGATGGAAACGAGGGATTCATGACAACCTTCCTTTCCGTTGCGCCCGTGGCCTGCATGACAGGCAGAAAAGAAGGTTGATTCGTCATCTTCGGGAAGGCGGGCTCAGCCCTTTCCGCAGGCCAGGAGGCGTCCTTCCAATACCGGGAATATGATACCCGCTTCTGCCTCGGCCTGTCAATAACGAGCGCGCCGCAGTGGCTGTCAATCACGGCGATACGAAGGCTGTTATTCGGTCTTTCTCGGATGCGCGTTCTCGCGTGTACGCGCTGTCCGCCTCAGGGTGCTTCGGAGCCAGCCACGCTGATTACGTCTTCTGAACAGGGAGCCCTCGTACGGAGCTCACGAGCGCCTTGCGGCTCATTGGGCTTCTCCTCCAAGGCCTCGATCGGGCCCTGTTCACGATACCAGCCTGCCACGACGGTCAGTGGATAGCCGGAGACCAAAGCCAGCGCCAGACCCGGGACAATCGCCCGCCAGCGACGGCGGTCCTTGTAAAGCTGACGCTCCTTCCGCGCGTCGTAGCCACACTCGGGGCAAGCCAATCCCTCCCGACCTGGCCGAGGCCCCCGCATGTCGTACCAGCACTTCGGACATCGCGCCCGGCCTTTGCTCCGGTCGCCGAAGGGGCCCCACAAGGCCAGACCCGATCCGGAAAGAAAGACCACGCCTACAATGGTCAGATACAACCCGACTTGAGCAAACCATTCAATCATGGCGGGCCTTACCATGGAACAGTCGATTTCGGCTGGGCGTCAAGGCGCTCCTCGGTGTAGCATGGCAGCTTACAGTCGTGCAAATGGGAACTCCTGTCGGTACACTCGTGGTCGGAAAGCTCAGTGGCGGAGGCGGCTTGTCTCTCGTTCGCCCGGCCGCCCACAATGCGTCGCATGGTGGCATCGACACGCAGGCGTTCCGCGTCGTTCACGTCTTCGCATCCGGCCAACCGGCCATAGACGGCCTGCCGCAGCATCGCCAACATTGTGTGCTGGCTGTTCTTTCCCATCCGGGGATCGGACAACATCACGCTCGCCCTCTCCGTCAAGCGGAACGCTTCGTCCAGTTCACGAAAAGCAAGCAGGCCGGCGTCGCTGGTAACCTTCGCTCCATGGAATTCGAGTCTGAGTTTGCCATCGAATTGAACGCGAAGTCCTCGTTTTCGTCCGTGACCCATTGGATACGCCTGCCAAATCGGCCCAAGGACCTCGAATCACGGGGGTAGCCCGCATCTACCGTGCCATCGCGAACATTGCATTTGGCAAATGCGGGCTGATGCCACTGGCTATGTCATTCCGCCTTGCCTTCTTGCCTTCCGGCGACGCCCGGTGGGGCCGTCGCCCCGGTGCTTCCGGCAGCAGAGCAAGCTGGCGACGCGGCACTCCTGATGAGCGTCAGAAACCGAGGCAGTGAGACGATCGCCAAGGCGATCGACCACCCCATTCCTCCAGGCTATCGGGTGTCGGAGAAGGGACCCAAGCCGGTCATCGAACCGTTTCGCCATATTATCGATGCATGGCTGGACGAAGGCCCCAAGCAGCGGCCTGCGTTATAAAGGCTCGGGTGGACGCGGCGAAAGCATCCGCAAGGGTTTTGAGCCCTTGCCCCACTAAGTCGGGGTCGCCGAAGTCAGCCATCCGGCGCGCCGTTAGGCGCTGCCTGCACGGCTTTGCCGGCTGTTCCTCTTGTAGTTCTCGACAAGATCCGTGATCAGGACCCCATCTACCCTCGCGCCGTCGAGAATACAGTCGGTGAGACTGACGCCGGACAGGTCGCATTCCTTGAAAGTGCTTCCTGTAAACTCACAGTCGTCAAACAAGAGCGGGCGCTGCTTCCTGGGGCGTTGGTCCGGCGGGAGGCCGACGTGACGAAACGTCGTCCCCCCAATCTGAACGCATTCGATGGTCATGTCGCTCAAGTTGACATCGTGCAGCTTCGCCCGGACAAGGCTGACGTTCTCAAACTCCGCCTCCCCGAGGCATACATCCTCAAATCTCGACCCTGTCAGTTTCGCGTGCAGGGCAAGATGCTTCCCGGACTTGATTGTCGGTTCCACGGTCATTCTCCTTGCGCAAGCGATTGCATCTAATGTGGTCTTCCAATAACAGACATCCCCGGCATATCTGTCTTGTAATGTTCTGTCTCGACTGCAGGTAGTTTTTCGCTGAATTCTGCCTATTGTAGGTTACGAAACCACCTTCAATTCGCTCCGCGTCTTATGCGGGTCCGCCATCACACGGCGAGGGCCTTTTCGATCTCGGCGATGGCGGCTTCTTCGAGTCTGGATGCTTCAGTCAATAGGCTCTGCTTGTAGGCTCGCGCTTCGTCCGACCAGTCTCTCTTGGCAAACTCGTCGAAGTCAACGATATCTACTTCCTGCTGGTACAGTGACGCGGCACGTTCGAGGGTCTCGCGCGCCGGACCGGCAAAGAACACCGCTTTGGCGCGCAGAAAAGAAACGGCGCTCTTGCGGGCGTCGGCCAGCGCCATACAGTTCCACACGCTGACGAAGTGGAGCTGGTCGCGTTGCTCTTGCGTCAGCGAGTCTGCCTGGGCCAAGTCCTCCGACCAGACTCTCAGCGCGGCCCGGCCGTACCAGTACTCGCCGGGCCCTTCGCGCCCCCGTTCACGTCGCCAGTTGTGGACAGCCATTTGCAGGCCCTGTATCGTCGCCGATCGAGGTGGCAGCGGCTCGGCGTGATCGCCGAGAAAGATCCAGAGCCAACCGACCTTCGAAACAGGCACCTCGTGGGGGGTCTGACCCTTGTTATAGTCGCGGAAGATGAACGTCCGTCCGCCTTGCTCGTAGCCGTAGAGGACCGCCATGTCCTCACAGTCGGCGTAGGCGGGAATGGGCTTGCCGGCGTCGATAGACGCGAGGATATCCGGTGAGAGCTTCTTGATGTCCGGATGAACTTCTATGCGCAGCTCCCAGCCTGTGGTCTTCCGGGCCGCGTCGATTTCCTCTTCCATTTCGCCGACGGCGCAGGAAGGGCACCAGCCCAGCTGGCCTGGGGCGCAACACCACCACCGGGTGCGGAAGGCCAGAGCGGTCAGCCCCATGATGTCCGTGTAGGTGTAGGGGTGGTCCGTGACGGCCATGGCCGCTTCCAGTGCCCCGGCGAACGTACATTGCTTGCCTTTGTCCCAGCTCAGAGTGGGCACGCCCTCGATGACGTTCCTGGCGAAATCCTCCGTCAGTTTGTGTTGGCTGAAGACTTCCTGGACCACGGGTGTCATCTCCTCTGCGATCGCTGCCGGCAACGCGGCTCTGAGTTTCTCCTTGGCGCGGTGAATCATGCTCTTGACCGTACCCAGCGGGATATCGAGAAAGTCGGCGACCTTCTCATAACTCAGCCCGTCCAGGTGGAACATGGTTAGCGGCACGCGGTACTTCGGCGGCAACGATGCGACCGCGGCCAAGACAGCGTCGGCCAGTTCGCGCTTGGCGGCCACTTCCGGCGGGCCTGGCTGGAAGTCGGGGATCTCCAGGTGCTGAAGGTCAACTCTCCCGTCAAGCTGCTCGAACAGCTTCGGACGAAACGTCCGCAGCCAGTCCATCGCGACCCCGAACGAGACCCGCCGCAGCCAGGCCGCGAATCTCGCCGGGTCCAGAAGCTGATCCAGGTTGGTGTAGGCGCGTATGAATGTTTCCTGAGCAATGTCTTGCGCTTCGGCCCAGTCGCCCACCAGGCTGTAGGCCAGCCCGTAAACGTGGCCCTGATAACGGGCCACGAGCTGCTTGTACGCTTCATGGTCGCCAGCCACCGTCATCTGAACCAATCGCGCGTCGGCCGAGTGCGTCGAGTTCGCCACAATTACCTCCCTGGATCAGGATAGGGCGCAGCCGCTGCGGCATCATAGTAGTGTCGAAAGCCGGAAACGAAAGGTTGCATCCAATTCGGGGCTTGCCAGACGAATCCGATCCAGGAGTCCGGCCTCGAGCTGGCCGAGGAGTTGACCACGAACCTGGAACGTTGGCTGCCTGACAGCCCCGATCACGATCAGTGGACGATGGAGGAACCCCTCGACGGGCGGACCGACGTGCCCGTGGCCGAGCTGCCGGATGAGCTAACGGACATGATCGGCGAGCTGATGGAGGAGCAAGAGGACCTGCTCGGAGAAATCGAAGACGTCACCGGCAAGTGGGCGGACTCCCCGCACAAGGGTGCGGGGTGGGACGCGGCGGACGGGCCGATCTCCAACATGAGCGCGCGAGGCATCACGGGCAATCGTCTTCCCCACACGAGCGAGATCGGCGGGCGGGCCAGGGTCGGCAAGGCAAGAGCACCGGAGAGATGGTGGAAGCATCGGCCCACGATTTGCGTGGCCGACGCACACCGACCCGACTGTCGCCCGATCCGTTCCAGACGGGCCGGATCGGCGAGAAGAGCACCGAGTCCGCCGGCGCCGCGAGCGGGGGCGGCAAACTCTCCGGCGCCGGCGGGGAAGGACTCGAAGGCTCCGTCCCCGCCGAGCTGAAGGACGAACTCGGCCGACTGGCCACGAAACAAGCCACACTGCGCAACCGGGCGGAGCACATAAACATGAACTACCGGGCCAGCGGGTTCGCCAACTTGAAGCTCGACGAAGCGATCAGACTATTCCGTCGCACCGAGCGCGACCTAGCTGACTTCCACTATCGGACCGTACTGCGTCGCAAGAGGATCGTGCTCGGTACGTTGAGCACGGCTCGACTGGCAGCAGCCGGCCTAGGCCGCGTTCGCCGCGACACCACGTCGCCTGTGCCGAATCGCGTGCTCGACGACATCGCCGACGCGATGAGCTCCGATCTGCCGCCCGCCTATAAAAACCTGCTCAAGAGGTACTACGAATCTCTCTCCCGTGCTGCACCTCAGTGATCCGCGCGCGATCAAGCGGCCCGACGCGCCGCTTCGCTTGGCAGCGGAACGTCCTCACGATAAAGTAATAGAGGTCCGCTCAGAATGCCGCGGTCTATCTCGGCGGAGGGTGATAAGTGGCTTTGGTGGGATTGGTCCCGCCAACCGGCGTGCACCCGACGATAGGCACGCCGGTGCCCGACTCCGGTTCCGCCAATGCCGTTCGACGCCACTCGAGGCTCGGCTCACGCGCGAGACCTACCACGAGATTCTTCCAGGCCGTGAGAATTCCGTTAACCTTGCCTACCGCTACAAGGGTGCCAGCACGTACGCGGTTCGTCCGAGACAATCACGCAACCCAACAAGAAGAACCAGGACGCGAACACTGAGTGCCCGGCCTGGGGCGAACGCCGGTGGGAGCCAGGTACTGAAGACAAACGAGGACCTCGCCATGATGAAGGCGTCGAAACGCAGGCTTTGTTTGGCCTTCTCTGCTTGGGCTGTTGGCAGCGTTTTCGTGCTTTCGGTGGTCGTCCACGGTGGGCCCGAGCAGATCCCAGAGCAGGCGATCACGCGCTTCTCACAACCGCCGCGCGACACCGACGCCGAAGGTCTGAAAGTGCAAACCAAGCCGGCGAAGGGCTTTGGCATGCTGAAAGAAGGTGGTGCCACGGCCGCAGGCGAGGTCTACCGGGCCTCGGGGCGCAAGATTCGTCCGTTCCGCTCTCTCGCCAAGGTCGCGGTCCGCGCGCAGAACGTCGCCGAGGCGATCACACAGCTCAACGCGGCTGGTAATGTGCAATTCGAAATGGAGGCCACGGTATCCTCGGCTGAGACGCTGATACTCAAGGCTCGGGAGCGATTGACAGAACGATCCCTGCGCGCCGCTTTGGCTGTTGGGAGCGCGAATCCAGTTTATGTCAATGAAGAAACCGGCAACGAGATGCTGGTGACCGAGCGATTCGTGGTACGCCTCGCACCGGCAGCCAACCGTCGTGCACTCGACGTACTCAACCGTCGCCACGGGGTTCTTGCGGTCTCGCAGATTCAGGGCAGCGATCGGGAGTACATCTGCCGCAAGCCCGGTGCCCGGGCTCCGGACATACTGACGCTGTGCGAAACCTACCACCAGGACCCGTTGGTCGCGTGGGCAAGTCCGGACTTCATCTTCAGGCTGCGGCTCTTCTATACGCCGACGGACCCGCTGTATCCGGACCAGTGGCACACGAAGAACACAGGACAATCCGGCGGTACGTCCTCCGCCACGCCGCCTGCCGCGGGCATCGCCGCCTTGGTCCTGTCCAAACAGTCGGACCTCACACCTGTGGAAGTCCGTGCCATCCTTGAGCAAGGTGCGAACGAGATTGGTTGCCAGTCCTACGTGGACCATTACAACAAGTACTACGGGCACGGTCGAGTCAATGCGAACGCAGCTCTAGCCGCCGTGCCACCGCCCTGCGACTTCGATCATGACGCCGACGTGGATGTGGATGACTTTGATACGCTCAACGCCTGTTCGAGCGGGCCTGGCGGCACAATCCAGAACCCCGGGCCGGGGGGTGAAGACTGTGACCGCGCGGACGTAGATCAGGACAACGGTGTGGACTTGATCGACTTCGCCACGTTTCAGTCCAATTACACCGGCTAGCCCTCGGGGCCCCGCGCCCGCGGATGCGTCGCCTCGTCATCTTCGTTTGGCAACGACGGCCTGCGGCTGCGAGCCGAGATGGGATGAGTGCGCCCTGCGCAAGACCCTCCATGCAGAGGCCGGACCGGGGTCAAGTGGCCGGCCCGGAGAGCCCTCGACGGGACGAAAGGCCGAACTTCAATGCCAAGGACAAGGCGCACGTGATGGCTGCGGTTCTTCGGGCGGAAACACCGGGGGCGCGTCCGCCTGTCGGGTCCAGGTGGGTCTTGTGTGGGAGCTCGGGCTATGGCTGCTTCGGGCGACTGATCGCTTGCAGATAAGCGACCTCCTCGCGGCTCAGAGGCCGGTACTTGCCCGCCCCCAGGCCGTGTATCGAAAGACGGCCCATCCGGGTCCGGCTGAGTCGCCTGACCGGGTGCCCGAGCCGAGCCAGCATCCGTCGTACCTGCCGGTTTCGACCCTCGCGCAGAGTCATTTCCAGCAAACTTTGTCGATGCCCGCGGCGGACTATCCTGACTCGTGCAGGGCCAGTCTTTCCCTCGGACAACCAGATGCCCTTTCGGAGCTTCTCGACGTCTGCCGGCTCGATCCTGCCGCCTACCTCAGCGCGATACGTTTTTGGCATGCCGTAGCGCGGATGCGTGAGACGTTGAGCCAACTCGCCGTCGTTCGTCATCAGGAGCAGACCCGTACTGTCGGCGTCGAGCCTGCCGACAGGAAAGACCCGCTCCTTCACTCCGACGAGCAGATCCGTCGCCTTCGTTCGTCCGCTCGGGTCACGCTGCGTGCATACGACCCCACTGGGCTTGTTGAGTAGATAATAGACAGTGCGCTCGGTGCGAATGCGCCGGCCATCGACGCGTATGACGTCCTGCCGTGGGTCGGCGAGCACGGGCAGCGTATCCACGACGTGTTCGTTGACCTTGACGCGGCCGGCGAGAATCATCTGCTCGCACGTTCGGCGAGAGCCCACGCCTGCCGAGGCCAACACTTTCTGCAGTCGTTCGGTAGCCACGTTCGGGCTGCTGCTTACCCAAGCAATGACGCGATCTCGCGTGGCCAAGCGTGCGGCGTGTCGCCCAAGCGTCCGGCGCATTCAGCACGCCGCCGAGCCGGGCGCCGGCACGCCGATCTCCAGCCAGAGGCAATCCGCGCTCGTTCGGATACGCCCATCTCTCAGCTTCGCCGGCAGCAGCAGGACGCTGCCGACGCCGAAGTCAATCGGTTCCGAAAGGGCCGGGCACGACAGAGACCCTGCTCCTTCAAGAACAATCCAAATGAGCATCTCCGACAGTTCCAGTTCTGCTTCGATGCCCTCGACCGTGCGGACTTTGTCGATAACGAAGAACTCGCAGCTCATTAGGCGCGTGACGGTCCTGCCCAAGCCGGCGACGTGCGATCGCGGCGCCCGAGGCTCGGCAATTCGGCCGAAGCGAATGCACTTCAACGCCTGCTCGATGTGCAGCGCTCGCGGCTTGCCGGTTTGGCTGTCGATGCGATGCCAGTCAAAGACGCGGTAGGTCACGTCGGAGGGTGTCTGCACCTCAGCCACCAACACCCCCGCGCCGAGCGCGTGCAGCGTCCCACTCGGCAGGTAGTAGCAATCACCGGCCCTGCTAGCGACGCGCCGCAGCGTTCGCTCGACCGTCCCCTCGGTGATGGCCCTCCTGAAATCAGCTTCCGTGATCTCCGGTGCTAGGCCGCAGAAGATGGCCGCGCCGGGCTCGGCGGCAATTACGTACCAGGCTTCATGCTTGACGCGCACGTTGCCACCGAGTTTGCGGGCCATCGCCTCGTCGGGGTGCACCTGCACGCTGAGCGACTCCGCTGCATCAAGAAACTTGATCAACAGCGGGAAGCGTCCGTTGAAGGGCTCCGCCCGCCCGATCAGGTCATCGCCCCAGTCATGGACAAGCTCTCCGAGCATCTTGCCCGCCGACGGACCGGCAGCCACGACGGATTGATCGTTTTCCAGGTCGGCGATTTCCCACGATTCGCCGATAAGCTGGCCCGGGGGCAAAGGCTTGCCCAGGACGGTTTCGAGCCTGCGGCCCCCCCACATCTTCGGCTTCAGAATGGGCTCAAAGACAAGCGGGTGGATCGCCATTGCCTTGCTCCGAACACAATAACCGATTCTACGAGCGCACTTTAGGCAGGTAAAGCCACCTCGGACACGAGCGTCTCAGCGCGTTGCAATCGAGCGCCGCGGTACGTATAATCGCGCCGCGCTTGTGGGGCGTGCAGATGAGCTGCTTGGTCCACTGATTGCAACAATAGCGAGGGACGACGTGCAGCCTTTGAAAGCAACGATTCGCGTTTCGGTCGCTATCGTGACCGCGCTGAGCGGGTCCTGGTCCGCCTCTTCGGCGGCCCCTGAGCAACCGTACGGCCAGAAGCTTGTTTACGATTCTGGCACGGGCCAGTGGGTCGAGCCGGTCCCGCCTGAGCCGGGGACTGAGGACGGCGATCTCCAGATCGCTCGGGATTTGCTGGCCCGAAAGGAGCTTAAAAAGGCAAAGAGGGCGCTAGGCAGGTGGATGGCGTTGTACGGCTACGATTCGACCCGCCACCCTGAGGCGCTGTTCCTGCTCGGGCGGGTCGAGTTTGAGTTGGGGAACTACATCAAGGCCCATGAAAGGTACCAGGAGATCATCGGCGAGTACCCGGGCACGGAGTTCGCGGATCGCGCGCTGCGAGCCGATTTTGTCATCGCCGAGATGTTTCTGGCCGGCAAGAAGCGGAAGGTCTGGAAGATCTTTCGATTCAAGGCCGTCGATGAGGGGCTCGACATTCTCGACGACATCATCGTGAATAACCCGAACTCGCCCTTGGCGGAGCAAGCCATCAAGACGAAGGCCGATTACTATTTCCGGACCGGCCAGTTCGACTTGGCCGAGGACGAGTACGCGCACCTGGCGCGCGAGTACCCCCGTGGGCAGTACGAACGACAGGCCTTGCTGCTCAGCGCGCGATCGGCGCTGGCCAGTTTCCCAGGCATCCATTTTGACGACGCGCCGCTGATCGAAGCGGCGGAGCGATTCCGGCAGTTCCGACAGAAGTATCCCGGCTACGCTGACAGCGAAGGGGTCGGCCAGGTCCTGGAACAGATTCGCAACACGCGCGCGCACAAGGAGTATGAGATCGGCCGGCATTATGAGAGAACAAGACACTACGATGCGGCGGCCTTTTATTATCGGTCCGTTATGAACCACTGGCCGGAGACAATGTGGGCAGGCATGGCGGAGAGCCGTTTGTTCGATTTGGGCTACCTTCAGCCGGCCGAAGCGGTCGATGAAACCACCGGCTGGCCGCCCGAGCCGTCCGCGGAGGAGGCAGCACCATGACACGCATGCGCCCGGCGAACATGGCGATCGTTGTATGTTGTGGCGTGCTTCTGACGGCCGGCTGCGGCTATCAAACCAGCGGGCTGTACCGCGAGGGCATTCGCACCGTCTATGTGGACATGTTCCAGTCGAAGGAGTTCCGCCGGG
>CAYGAN010000042.1:0-3311 GCA_964347585.1 uncultured Planctomycetales bacterium
ACGGTTCGATCAACGCGCTGGACCTGTCCGAATGTCGGATCATGTTCACGCACACGGCGCCATGAGAGGTTGTCCAACTCGTTGTACTTCTCTGCACGCCACTGGGGCGCGCGGTAGCTGACTCACAGGGTCGATGTGCACACGTGCCTCGTGCCGACAGGGCCGCGTTTGCGGTCCGCTGCCGCTCCCAAGGCGTTGCTAACCAAAGAGGTTGCGTCAACTCCAGGATAGGCCTACGAAGCAGTCCGGACCGTCTTACCGGTTGAGAGCGGCAGTCTGTGTGCGTGCCGCCAGGCGACCTCAACGATGCGGTCCGCTGCCGTGCGGATCACGTCTGCAGGAACCTGTCGGAGCGGCCTGAGTCCCGGCCCGAGACCGGCCAGAGCGTTGGCGGGCTCCAACACCATCATACGGGGTTCACTGCGCGCTTTGGTGGCGATCAGTTCCGTAACGAACCAGTCTAGGCCCGTGATCTCAGCGATCCGCGAGACCAGGCTGGCCAGAACGACAAAGCGACCCGATGCCAAGTCTTCAGAGGTCATTAGATCGCAGCACCGTGCGCCCCTGCGCCACCAGCACGGCACGATGTGTCCGAACAAGTACCAGACGAGGAACCGCAGTTCTCTGTCGCCGGCGAGGACAGGCCTGTGATGTCGGCAGAGCAGGACCTTCTGGCCGGGCGCGAAGCCGGCGCGTGCGAGGGCGGCTGCGACGGCCCGTGAACTTGTCGTCAACGTGCGGCTTCGACCCATGCCCACGGCGGGCTGGGCGGTCCACGCCGGGCCGAGCTTGGTACGCTGGGCGGCGGTAAGCGCACGCTTGTCCCGGTGCCACCCCTCGACCACTACGTGCCGCGGCACCGACACGCCTGCCCGCTCCAGGTATCGCATCTGCACGGCTCTGTCTGCGTACACCCGGGCGTCGTCGGGATCCTCGACGACCAAGCAGCTGGCCGCCTTGAGAGACCGGCACAAGAGCATGCCCGGGCTGTTGGGATTCAGCCCGTCGGCCTGGGTGTTCAGGAACAGTCCGACTTCCAGCTGACCTCGTTCCACGCGCCTGCGAACACGGTCCGCCTGGCCGTTCGGTACGCACAGCCACCGAATGCGACGCAGCCGTGCCGCCTGGGCTACATGGCTCGTGAACAAGTCCCCGGCATCGCGTGACCAGTTCAAACCCAGCTCATACCGCACTTTTTGAATCGCCGCAGCCATGCTCAATCCGCAAACCAGACAAAGCCGTCCTCACTCGACCCGTTGCCGCGAGCGACGCGCCATGCAGCCTCAGTGAATCGCTCTGCCATGTGCTCGACCAGGCGATCGGGCACGCCGCAGTGGCTAAGACTTTGGACGGTCATGTCGCACGGATCGTTGACGTAATCAATGGCCAGAAAACGGTGCCTACCCGGTTGGCCGACGGCGACCACTTCGGTCGAGAAGTAATTCATATGACTAGCCTGCGCAATGTCACGGGCGATCTGCGGCAACGGCGAGAGCTCGTAACTCCTGAACTCATCCAGACTAACGCACGCATAGTGCTCTGTGAGCGTGTCCCACCAGCACATCGTAACCTCCCCGAGCAGATAATACACGCGGAACCAACCCATGCGATGGCCAAGCCAGACAGGCTCAACGTACTTCTGCAGGAGGAAGTCGTCGCCCCGATCGTAGCGGCGCGCCTTCGCAATCTCTCTGACAGACCCCCGTGATACCTTCGCCACCCCCGCTTTGCCAAACCCCCGCGCCGGCTTCATGATGAACGGGCGGCCTAGGCCCCTTCGCTCTGAAGAGGCGAGTTTGAATTTGGCCGGTTCCCAATTCCGGACTACGACGGTGTAGGGCACGGGGATGCCAGCGCGTACGAAACGGTAGTGGACGATGGCCTTGTTCTGAGCGACTTTGGCGGCATCCGGATCGTTGACAACAAACGCGCCTCCGTCTTTGGCCGCATAGCCGAGTCGACTGTATAGGTCGGCGGGGTCCTCGTAATCCGCTTGGGCGTCCAGGTGGAACAGAATCCGGGCGCGCCCTGACTCCAGGGCTCTTACAATCCGGCCGACGTTCCCGTCCCGGCAGATCACGCACCGAAGCTTTCGGAGGGCGCATTGCTCTTGCAGCATGTCCAGAAACGGCTCGTTGGGCCATGGTCCCCATCCCACGCAGAAGTGGATCAGTTGCTCGGCCAAGGGTCGATCACCCTCGCGGCGGCGCGGTTCAGGACGTCCGCTGAACACTCAAAGTGGAACATCGGCAACACGGCGTTGCCGCTTTGATAACTCTCCGACGGTGTTCGCAGAGATCGGCCGCTTCCGTCGCGACGACGGTGTTGGCAACGTACGTCCTCAAGGATGAGCGCCCCAACCGGACAGAACGCAAGCTCTGTAGTCAGGACCTATACATACAATTGCCGCCGTTCCCGCCCATGTCCAGTACCAAAGGTTGATAATTGGCCAAGTACGGCAACCGCGGCAGGTACTTGTCGGCTTACTCTTGCGGTAGGAGCAGGCCAAGGGCAAGGTGCTCCGGCCGAAGCACCCGCTCAGAGGGAAGAGCCATCCCGATCGAGGTACACCCCCAGCCGACAGGATCCACTACCGGAGAAGCCAAGCCCCTCAGCCGCCGCTGGCGCCGTCGGAATAGCTTGCGCTGTCAAGGCTCCGACGCACGCTGAGCGACGGCCCATCGGCCGGTGGGATGGTAACTTGATCTTCTGTCGCTCAGACGCACAATGACGCGCCCCAGGGCGAGCTTGGGAGCTGGCGAGACGCCGCGTCTTTGCCCGTGGAGGTACCTCCTTTGGCCCGGTCGTATCCTTTTTGGGCGAGCCTGCTTACGGCAATCGGCCCCGCTGTGACGTCCCGAGGGCTCGCACAGGATTCCGGGCGCCCTCCGCCTCGGGAGGGCGACAGAGGTTGGTACAAGGTCGTCTCGGCTGTTGAGAGGGCCGAGCCGGCCGTGCGCCGAATCGCCCTTACTATTGGGCCGACCGAGCAGCTTGCCGGTAGGCCGTGCAGTTGGTGGGAGCTGGAACTTCAAAAGAATGAGTGTCAGGCCCTGACTGCGCGAGTCCTCAGCGATGGCGTGCCGATGACCAGCCCTTCGCCCTGGTCCGGTGCAATCATGGTGTACATTGTCAAGGAGCACGGTCGGCCGGCCCTGCAGTACGTCAGTGCCGAAACGGACCTGGCACTGCTTCCCGAGTTCTCGTTTGCTGCCGACTTCCTGCCTCAGCCCGGGCAACGAACTACCTTCGATGGCCCATTTGCAGCGGCGGGCCATTACATGGGCCACCTGTTGGTCCTCGAGTCCGTG
>CAYGAN010000042.1:3321-7911 GCA_964347585.1 uncultured Planctomycetales bacterium
CCAGGGGGCCAAGTTCGAGGACATTGGTCCCACCAAGAAGCTGCTGCTAGACCCCGGGCTACTGGTCGCCAACAGTCGGTCGTTCCGGGACCTTGAGAATCATCGGACGGCGGATCTGGCCTACACGTGGAAGCCGCTCGATCGCGATGACTACGAGCAGATGATAAAGGCCGGCTTCAACTACTTCCGCATTCCTGCTGCGGAGGAAGAATGGATGCATCAGCTTCCCGTCTTTTACGAGAAGTCACAGGCTGGCAAGCGGCCTTCACCCTATCCGGAAGTCTTCTATCGCAGCAACTACCGGGGGGCGGTGATGTACATGGACGAGCCAGCCATCAGACTCGGCGGGGAGCTGATCCAAATCCACGCGCTGAGCGACCCGGCCGCGGCGTCAAACCTGCTGCGGCTTTGGGCCCTCGGCGTGTACGCCGGTCAAGGGACGTATGGGTCGGGAAGGCTGCACAGGGAGCTGACGCAACGGGGAGCGAACCTCGGCGTGATGCGCATCGTCGAGCGGGACATCCCCATCTGGGAGACCACCTACCAGACCGCCTTCTATCAACTGCAGGCATGCGCCAGCGGGATGGTGCATGAGGGGCGATATCAGCTGGATCAGTTCAACTCAGAGGTGGCCGCCATCCTCGGACCCGGGATAGAACTGAGCGTGGAAGAGATGATGCTGTTGCACATCGCGTTTCTGCGCGGTGCGGCACGGACGTTCAGCAAGGACTGGGGTATCAGTGTCTATGGTCAGGCCGATCCGCAAATCAGCCCGAAGGCCATCGCCATGGCCTATGACATGGGGGCTCGATACATATGGTTCTGGACGAGCGATGGAGGTCATCACGTACCTTTCGTCGAGCAACTCGAGCTGGCGCGGACTTTGTCCGACCACGCCCGGCGGCACCCGCGCTCGCCGCGCCATCAGCTAATTCGACGGGCCACCGTGGCCATCGTCCTGCCGGAAGGCTACACTGTGCAGCCACATGCGTTGTGGGGTCATCCGAGTTTCAGGCTGGACAAGCCGAACTCTCTCGGCACCCCGTACGGCGAGGTGGTCGGGGCAGCTCTATACGAGGCGATTTGTTGTCTGAGAAAGGGAGAGTCGTTCGACTTTCTCGTCGAAAGCCGGGAACTCGATGCGCTTGACAGGTGCGGGTATCAGGAGCTTATTCGTATCGGCAGAGATGGGAAGCGGTACTAAGCGAAGTGAGCTTATACGTTTTGGTAAGGAGCGAGCGGCGATGAAAGAGCCAATGCGGAACATCGCGATTGTCGTGCTGTTTGCAGTGGGCATGGTCTTGGTCGGCTGTGCTGCGCCCAGTTCTGGGGCCGCGCCTGAGGCGGGTGCAGCCAAACCCGAGCTCTCGGCTCGTAATCCCGAGCCGGCTCTGGCAGTCAAGATCACTGACTTGGGTGCTGCGCCCGGTCCTGAGATCCCCAAAGGCACGGCGACCTACGAGGCCCGGTACGTCAAGAAGATCGAGGCGGACGGTAAGCTGGGCGACTGGAAGGAGGCCAAATGGGTCGAGCTGAAAGACAAGAAGCACATGGGCGGCGAGGGATGGGCCGGGCCTGAGGATCTTTCCGGTCGATTCGCGCTTGCCTTTAGCGACGAGGGCCTATGCTTCGCCGCTGTGGTCACCGATCAGGAGTTCTTCAATGACCACGCGGGCGACGGCCTCTGGCAAGGCGACAGCATCCAAATCGCTCTGGATCCGATGCTGGATCGCTCGGTCGCCGCCTACGAATCCGATGACGTGGAGATCGGGTTCGCCCTTGTGAGCGGCAAAGTCGATACCTGGCGCTGGTCCGGGGAGCTGGCCGGCGGCCCGGGACCGCTGGCGGATGCGCAGATATCGATTAAGCGTGACGAGGATGCCAAGCTCACCAGGTATGAAGCATGCATCCCGTATAGGGCCTTGCGGCCCTTCAACCCCCGCGTCATGACGAGGTGTGGGGTTGACGTGATCATCAACGACAACGATGGCCGAGGGCGCGCGTTCTTCGCTGAATGGACGGGAGGAATAGCATCCAAGAAGGATCCTTCGTGTTTCGCTGTCGTGAGCTTTACGGGCGGCCCGCGGCCGGCCAAGCCGGCGCTGGTGGGCGGATTCCGACGGCAGACGGTTGTGGTCGAGCTCGGCGAGCCATTGGAGTTCCTCTTATGGACGAACTGCCGGGAGCCGGTTGACGCCGTCGTGGAAACGCAGCTGGTCAACGAAGCGGCGAACGAGACCAAGTCCTCGAGGAGCGCAATCACAGTTGAGCGCGGTCATCGCAAGTGCCGCGTTTCAATCGCCACCGAGAACATCCAGGCCGCCAGATACAGGGTTAACCTTAGCCTTCTGCAGCAGGGCAAGAAGGTGGCACCGCAATCCAGCTGGACCGTTTACGTCGTGCCTCCTCGCGAGGACTGACAAGAAGGATCGGGCGCGCGTCTGTTCGCCGATCGACAACGTCTGCATGCTGCGCTCTCGGCGGCAGAGCAGAGGTCGTACCGGCCAAGAGGAAATGTCTGTTTGCTGGGGCACGGGGGCTCGAAGGAGTATTGATCCCTGAGCGTCAAGGGCGTCTTTCTGGACGTTGAAGGGACCATAGTCGCCGACAAAAGATACCAGCCCGTCGGCGGCGCGCCCGAGTTCGTCGCCAAACTGCGAACTATGGGAGTCCGCATCCGATTGGTCACGAATAACACCACCGACAAGCCGGGCGCGATCGCCGAGAAGCTGCGACAAGCGGGCTTCGCCGTCCAGCCGGAGGAGGTCACAACCTGCACGTCGGCGGCGATCGGGAAGCTCCGTGCGATGGGCGTTTCGAGAGTCCTTGTCGTCGGAAGCCAGCAGCTAAAGGAGCTGTTTGCCGAAGCGGGTCTTCAGGCCGTCGGGGCGGTTAATGCGGAAGCGGTTGTCGTTGGCTTGGATGAGGAGCTGACCTACCGGTCACTTCAGGAGGCCTGTGAAGCGCTGGTGAATCACAGCGCGGCTCTGATCGGCCTGCATCACAACCGCCTCTACCGGAACGCGGCGGGTCGGATCGCGCCAAGCGTTGGCGCGATCGTCGAAGCGCTGGCCTATG
The DNA here is from genome assembly GCA_964347585.1 of uncultured Planctomycetales bacterium. Lineage (GTDB taxonomy): Bacteria > Planctomycetota > Phycisphaerae > UBA1845 > CAYGAN01 > CAYGAN01. Next base: position 6,400 of record CAYGAN010000042.1, read on the forward strand.
CATCCCAAATCAAGCCGATCGTCATCGGCAAGCCCAGCGAAGACTTCTTTCGGCAGGCTCTTGGCGACATTGGCCTGGATGCCTGCGACGTATTGATGGTCAGCGACGATCCCATATCGGATCTGGCCGGGGCGAAGCGAATGGGCATGCCCGCTGCGTTCGTGCTGACCGGCAAGTACCGGGACGAGAGCGCGTTGGCGTCGATCGAGGCGTGCGATCGGCCAGACGCAGTAGTAAGCACGATCAGCGATCTGCTTGCCACCGCCTTTTTCGAGCGGGCGTAACGCCGGTCTCGAACGTGCTGGGGAACGGCGCCCGCCGGCCTCACCACAAACGGTGAATCTGCCCCGAGTCCTTAGCACTCAACGCGATGCGCAGTCGGCAACTTGACGTTATGACGGCGCGCCAGCCCACCCAAGAGTGCGACCCATATGGCCTGGATGATGATAACGACGTCGAACTCGTCGACGTCGCTGCGTTCCAATCCCGCATCACTCGGGGATGACGATAGGCTCACGGTCACCAAGTGACCGCCGCTTCCTTGGCCGAACGGCCCAACTGGCCTCTCAGGGCGGACGGGAAGAAAGCCGGTCGGCTCGCGGATCCCTTCTTCACGCATCGGCGATGCCCGCTGGCGCGACAACGTAAACGTAGCCCAAGGGATCCGAGCCGTCGCTGCGCACGTCGTGAAGCGTATGCGGCGGAATGTAAACGACCTCGCCCCCGGCGACCTCAATCGCAGGGTGGCGCTCGAACACAACTTGGCCCCGGCCGCGCAGGAATACCAACAACTCCTCGTGTGCCTTTGTACTGTGCTGCCCACAGCTCTGGCCGGGCTTGAGCGTGACCCGCCCCGATCGCATGCCGCACGACTGGGGCGGACCGGTCAGCAGCGGGTGGTGCTCTTCGCTCGACGAAAGGACGATCTTAAACGGCTTTTCAGGCATCTGGTCGTTGCCAAGTGTCGGTGGAGTCACTGGTGCGTGCTGACCCGAGCTGCTCCGATCAGGCGTGCGCCGCCGTCGGGGCCTCGTGGCGTCTCTCTTCCCGGTCCGGCCCCCTAGGCTGGCCGAGGTCAACCGTCAACCGGACCCTCTCCTCAGCATCAGCTGCCCCCAGCGCGCCAATCAGCCGCCCGACCTGCCCCGCCCGCACGAGTGGCATCTGCTGCGCCGGGCTTCGGGGCCGCTTTGCCCCGGCGATCTGCACGAACGCGACCAGCTGATCGATCAGGGCCCTAAACTTCCTGGACGAATCAACGTCCAGCAGCCGCTTGGCGACCATGTTCGGGCGGTAGTAGAACTCCCGCAGTGCTGCAGCGTGAAGCCTCTTGAGCTCTTCCCTGCTGAGTGCGTCGCTCTCAACGATGGGATAGGTATATCGGCTGAAGTCGTCCCAGTCGGTCGCGTACAAGCGGATGACCTCGCCGTCCACCGCCATTTGCCAGCCGACGCTTCCCGGGAGCGGTATGAACATCGCGAACTGCGCGAAGTCCAGCGGAAGCTCTTTGGC
>CAYGAN010000042.1:7921-10912 GCA_964347585.1 uncultured Planctomycetales bacterium
TCGTCTTACGGATCGTCTCGGGCGTCTCATGCGGCAGGCCGAGGATGAAGAACCCGTTAAGGCTGATGCCGGCCCGGCTGATGATATTGCACGCGCGTCTGACTTTTGTCTTTTCGATTCCCTTGCCGATCGTGTTCAGGATGTGCTGGTCGCCTGATTCAATGCCGATCTCCATCACTCGGCATCCGGCCCGCTTCATGATGGCGACGATCGCCGAATCGATTCCGTTCACTCGCGTCTGACAAGCCCAGGTGATCTTCAGCCGTCGCCGGAGAATCTCCTCGCAGATTTCGTGCACGCGCCCCGCACTGAGCACGAACGTCTCATCCGTGAAGACGAAGTTTCGCACCCCGTATCGCCCGACCAGCTCTCCGACGTGATCCACGAACCGACCGGCCGATAGGTGCCGGCAGTTGCGCCCCGCCACCACGTCTGACGCGCAGAACGTGCAGTTGTACGGGCACCCCCGGCCGCTCATCACCGGCATTGACGCGCCATTGAGTATGTGCCCGTATTTCGGGATATCCAGCCCCTCGTAATCGGGCAGCGGCATCGCGTCGAGATCGGTGATCACAGGCGGACGCCTATTGCTCCTGACCACGCCACCGTCGTTCCACGTCAGCCCGGGGATCTTGCCGTAAGGCTCGCCTTCGAGCAGGTCCAGGACGGCTAGCTCCCCCTCACCGGAGACGACCAGATCGACTCCGGGATAGGAAGCCGTCAGCTCCGGCAGTGCCGATGGATGCGGTCCGCCCAGAATGGTCGCCACGCCCGGCTCGGCCCGCTTGACGGCCTGTGCAAGCTGCACCGCCGCCATGATCTGCGTGGTTACCGCCGTGATCCCCACGAATCGCGGCCGCTCCTGCCGGACCAGTTCGACCAGGTCGGCTTCGGACAGATCCGAGAAAGGCAGATCAACAAACCGCGTGCGAAAGCCTTTGGACTTGACGAAGCTGTTGATGCAGGCCAGGCCGAGCGGCGGCAGCCCGTGCTTGACGTGCCGCCGATTGTGACCGTACGACCTGCCGTAGGGAGGCGATACCAGGAGAATGTCCGGCGTCACTATCCGCACCCGCGCCACGTAAACGGATCAGCAGTTCGCGCCCTCGCTGAAGGGAATGATTCTTAGTCCCTCTCGCACTCGAAAGCAACCCAAAAATACACCAGAGGGCCTCCCGCGAGTGTGTTGACTCTCCCCTGGACGGCGCGTATGTTGCGCCCCGCCACTGGCCGGTAAGCCAGTGTTGCAGACGGTTTGCTGCAGAAATGAGGTGCCATGATGAAGCGCGTCAACGTCAACCGGTCGATGTCTTGTTTTGGGTGCGTTCTTGCTGCCGGCCTGATGCTGGTCGGCTCGGCTCGCGCGCGTGCCGAGGAACCCACCAAGATGCCTAAGGTCAAGACGCTCCTTTTCGTGGGCGGACCCATCCATGACCACAAGGCCATCGGCAAGGAAGTCGAGAAGCAGCTCAACGAGTACGGGCGCTTTGCGGTCACCAAGGTCGAGGAAGACCTTGATGCGTTAAAGGCCGAGAACCTAAAGCCCTTTGATCTGGTCATCTTCTACTACACGCTCGGGACGATCACGGAGGAGCAGAAGCGAGGCGTGATGAACTTCGTCAAGGACGGCAAGGGGTTCGTCGCGTTCCACTCCGGGGCCGACTCGTTTCGAGGCGACCCGGACTGGGACGCCTTCGTCGGCGGCCACTTCATCGGCCATCCGGCGTATCGTCCCTACAAGGTCACCATCAGGGACCATGGTCACCCCGTCACCGCCGGCCTCAAGGATTTCACCGTCACCGACGAGCAGTACTTTCTGTGCTATGACAGCCGGGTCAATGTCCTGTGCACGGGCCCGGGCAAGGACGAGGCCAAGGACAAGCCGATGCCCGTGGCCTGGACCAAGCCGTGGGGCAAGGGCCGGGTGTTCTACACCGGCATGGGACACGACGCGAAGGCGTGCAGCCAGAAGATGTTTCAAACCGTGCTCTGTCGGGGCGCGCTGTGGGCGGCCGGCCAAGAGTGCCTCGACCGCCAACCGAGGAAGAAGAAAGCCGGCACCCGCTAGCCGTCACCGTCGGCGATCCCTGCGTTGCTCAGCTATGCACGCCGCGCCTGAGACCTGAACCTCTGGGCCGCCGCCGTCGCGACCGCTCAGGTTGCAATCTTGGTACCCCGGTTTCCGGTCTGCAGAATTGGAAGGGAAGTGTCCGTTTCTTCCCCCTGGAGATCTACTCCTTCGCTGGTCCCGTCTGGAGAAGCCTTACCGCCCCGGCCGAGGAACACGAGCCAGACGAGCGTGACGAGCTGCAATGTGGCAATGCAGATCAACAGCGCCGTCCGACCATCCTCTCGGAACTCGTGATTGACAGATTCGCCCATCGGAAATACGAGGCACAAGATGCGGAGCAACACCCCGACGACAACACAGACTACCTTGACGACGGTCTCTACCGAGTTCTCCGCCGTACCTGTCCTTTCCGTTCCCTTAAACCCGCAGCTCACTCTGGCTTCAGGCCCGGGAGGAACGGCACGCCGTTCGGGTCGTACCATTTGCCACGCATCGTTGCGCGACGGGTCTTGCCGTTCAAGACGGCCGTCCATTCCTCGATGAACCTGCGGTACGGATAGCCGCTGGTCAGGCGCGAGCCGAGCTGGGAGTCAAACCGCTGCTTGATCTGATCGAGCCGCTGCTTCAGCTCCGATCGCGTCAGTCGGCGGAGCTTGTAGTCGAAGTACAGCGAGATGTCCTCGCGCCAAAGCTCGGCGTCCGCTAGGTTCCGTTGCAAGCCCTCAAGGATCGGCTCGTATTCCTCCGGTGGCACGTGCGGCCGGAGCGTTTTCCACTTGGCGATGATCTGCTTGACCAGCTCGATCGCCTGCTGCTTGTCGGCGACCGCTTCGGTAGCCAGCTCCGCCGTGATCGGTACGCGATGGGCGAACAGCGTCAGGTCCGGGTCGTTGCGAATCCCTTGGAACGAGAAGAGCTGC
>CAYGAN010000042.1:10922-15672 GCA_964347585.1 uncultured Planctomycetales bacterium
CGTCCGGTGGGTACATGCTCAGATCGTGGCCGCGGCCCATGTAGCCCGGTGGGGCTGCGGGAATGTCGTGCCACGGGCCGACCAGGCTCGATTCCAGCTCGTGATCGATCGACGGCAGCAGGCTGTGGTTCTGCGTCATCACGCCCTTGAAGAACATCAGCTTCATGCTGGCCTGGTAGCTCAGTCGGCAGATTTCAACGACGGTCGGGGCAGCCGCCTTGCCGAACGTCAACACCGCCCAATCGTGAAGAATCGAATCCGGATCGTCCGCGGGATTCCAGGCGTAGCGGCCGAAGCTGTACCAGTTGGCCATGTTAAAGGGATGATCCCAGCGTTGTGGTGACGGGAATGAGACCACCGCGATGGCCCCGCCGTAACCCTTCTCCTTCAGCATGCCGAACAGCTCGTGCCAACGATCCGTCATGATGCACGGGAACTGGTCATGGCCGCGATATTCACCGAAGACCTGAAACTCGCACAGATAGCTCCTTCGGCCGCCCGCGGAATGGGCGGCATAGAAGATCGGCTGATACGGATGGGTTGGTCGGAAGTCCTTGTAGAAGGTCTTGTGAGCGACCATGACGTTGTCGGGCGTCGCGCCAGCCAGATCGGCGAAGTGCTCCACCTCGGACTTAACGAGCGTGGGCCGATCCGTCACGGCCTTCCAGATCAGCCGGCCACCGTACTTGGCCAACGGTCGCGCGATCATGTTCATTGCCTTGAGCAGGAGCTCGCGGTTCGTGCACTTCCGACACCGTGGGCATTGGCACTCCCAAGGACCGCGGACCCAGTCGCCTCCGGCCCCCGCGACCAGGTACCCCTTCAGATGTGGGAGGGCACCGAACCAGCCGTCGATCAGCTCCTTCCAATACCGCTGCACACGCTGGTCGTGCGGGCAAAGCGGCCAGCCCTCGAAAGGCGGCTGCTTGACATCTTCGGCTTCGTAGAGAACGAAGGCGTAGCTCTCGATGCCGTAGCGAGCATGCAGGAACTGCGTGAAGCTGCGATACGCCTCAACGGCGCGTCGGCCGCGGCCGTCCGGCGGGACAGGCTTGTTGAACGGGCCCCAGAAGGTAAACGAATTGAGGCGCATCCGCGCCAACTGCCTGCCCAGCTCGCGGAAGTGCCCGTGCTTGTCCGGCTCCCGCATGGCATCGAAACTGAAGAACGCGTCTTGCGAACTGCTCGGCCGGCTCCACGCCCACACGTTTCGGACGGTTAGCGCCGGCGAGCTGCGCAGCCGCATTGTCCAAATGTCTTCCTCCAGCATGGCCCGCTCGACCGCCGCAAACGCACCGTACAGAACCCCCCGCGGCCGGTTAGCGCCGATGAGTGCCGCCGTGCTTCGCCCGTCTCTATGCGGTTGAACTACGAACCCTTCGTCACCCAGTGAGCTAAGCTTCAGTTCTGCACTCAGCCGCTCGACGAAAGGGGACGACTCCGGTGTGCCGACGATAACCGTTCTGTCGCCAAGCTTCCGGCTCGAGATCAGTTCCACGCGCAGGCCCGTCGATTCAGCCAAGTAGTCTCTGATCTCCTCGGCGGCGGCGCGTTCGATGCCCGTCGCGTTGGGCCCCAGCCAAACGGACGGGGCCACTTCAACGCGCCTTGTGGGACTCGAAACACCCAAGATACTTACTCCGAGCAGGAAACCGAGGATCTGAGCCGCCGCCACGGACGCCCACGTCACCGTACACCTGCCTGGGATATCATAGCTTGCAGCGCGGCGGCTCGTGCTTGACTAGCTCGCCGCGGCCGCTTCCTGTGCGGCCGCTCGCCGCCCTTGATCCAGCTTGGCCTGGCGATCAACCAGCTCCGGATCGACCCGTCCGATCAGCTCCGCGTGTAAACTGGCGATCACATGGCTGTAGTCCATCTCGTTGGAGACGTTGTGGAATTCGCTCGGATCGTTACGCAGATCGTAGAGCTCCGGAGAGTGGCCGATGTGATAGACGTATTTGAACGGACCTCTGCGAATCATGTAGCTGGCTGCAGTCGTGCCGTGAGCGTGATACTCGCTGAAAGCCAGACCCTTCCAGCCCGTCGCCTCTGCCCGGGCAAGCGGCAGGACCGAGCGGCCGGGCAGATCGTCAGGACATCCCACGCCAAGCGCTTCCGCGCACGTAGGATACAGGTCAACCAACTCCACGATTTCGCTGACCCGTGTGCCAGCCGGCGGGCGAGTCGGCAATCGCATGATCAGCGGCACCGCCACCGCCTGCTCGTACATGCAACACTTCCACCACATGCCGTGCTCGCCGAGCATCTCGCCGTGATCGCTCGTGTAGATCACCATCGTTTCTTCGGCCAAGCCGACCTCGTCAAGCGTGGCAAGCAGTTGGCCGATTCTCTCATCCAGGTACGTGACCAGGCCGTAGTACCCGGCGATGCAGCAGCGGAGCTGCTCGTCCGTGATCTCGTCAGCGCAGAAATGCGTTCGCAGGCCCTTGGCGACAGGGTGGAGCTGTTCAAGATGCCCGGCGGGTACATTCGGCTTGATGACATTGCCCGGCCAGTAGAGTTGGTAGTACCGTTCAGGGATGCGCAGCGGGAAGTGCGGCGCAACGTAGCCGACGACCAGCATGAACGGCTGCCGCGACCTCTTCGCTGCCAACTCTCGGAGAACGCGGATCGCCGCCTCATGTGCGGCTTCGTCGTGCGTAAGGATGCCAGAATCTCCGGCGCCTGCGTCGCGAAACCGGCGCAAGGCATCCGGCCTGGCGGCGATCTCGTGCCGGCGGAGGGCTGACGGATCGCCTTTGGGATTTGCCGGAATCGGTCCCTCTCGCCGTGAGAACCCGTGGAACTGGTCTGAGCCGATGAAATGCATTTTCCCGCAGAGAATCGTCTGCACGCTCTGCGCGTCGAAGTGGTCGGCGAACGTCTCGATGGCCGAATCGAGCACCGAAGAGTTGTCCCACGCGCCGACCTGATGAACGTACTTCCCGGTCATGAAGCTCATCCGCGATGGCACGCAGAGCGGGCTGTTGCAGTAGGCGTTCTCGAAAACGACGCCCTCGGCCGCCAGGCGGTCCAGATACGGAGTTCGGACCACTCGATGACCATAGCAGCTTGTGCTGTGCCGTTGGTGTTCGTCCGACATGATCAGAAGAACGTTCACAGCCGATCTCCGTCTCGCCGTGGACCGGCGTAGCTTACTCGCCCGGGCAGCTACCGTCGATACGGAAAGCCCGCCCGCGCCCGTAGCGGGCGTGGAACCGACCGGTTGTTAGCGGCCTCTCGCGTGCGTAGAATCACGCTTGGTTCAGGCTGGCTTTGCGAAGTCTAACGTGCGCACCCCAGTTGTGCGTGCGTACCGGCCGACGAACGAGGAGCATCGCATGAAGCTGCTGAAAGCGCTGACCGAAACCCCAGGCGTTCCGGGTCGTGAGGAGCGCGTTCGCGAGCTCATCATTCGCCAGACGCGATCGATGTTCGACTCCCAGAAGGTTGACGCGATGGGCAACCTCATCTGCCGAAAGGCGCCCGGGCGACGCGGTCGCGAACAGCGATCACGAAAGATCATGATCGCCTGTCACATCGACGAGATCGGCTTTTACGTCAAGTTCATCGATGAGGACGGAAGAGTCCGCGTTCAGCAAGCCGGCGGCTTCGACACGCGGAACCTCTTTGCTCGACGAGTCTTGATTCAAGGCCGAAAGGACCTGATCGGCGTGCTCAACCCAGCGGGGCGCCCGGTTCACATCGCCAAGGAAGAAGAGAAGAAGAAGGTCTATGAGGTCAACGAGTTCTTCGTTGACCTCTTTCTGCCGAAGAAGCAAGTCGAGAGGTGGGTACAGGTCGGCGATCCGGTAACGTTGATACAGCCCCTCGAACAGATCGGCGAGGTGTACACTGGCAAGAGCATGGACAACCGCGTAGCAAGCTGGGTGGCAATCAACGCGATCAGAAAGGTCGGCAACCGCAGCCCTCACGAAATCTATTACGTGGCAACGGTCCAGGAAGAGGTGGGCCTGCGCGGGGCCGAGCCGAGCGCGTTCGGCATCGACCCGGACGACGGCGTCTGCATCGACACCACACTGGCCTGTGACACCCCGGGCATCGAAAAGGATCAAGTCACGACCCGGTTGGGCGAAGGGGTCGCGCTAAAGGTGATGGACGCCGGCGTCATCAGCCATCGCGGCCTGCTCGATGAGTTTGTTGCGCTCGCGAAAAAGAAAAGGATCAAATACCAGTTGGAGGTGCTCGCGCGCGGCCGAACCGACGCGGCCCCCATGCAACGCGTCCGCGCAGGCCGCCGTACGATCGGCCTGTCTGTCCCCACGCGGTATATTCATACCGTCACTGAGTCCGTGCATCGCAAGGACCTCGATGCTGCGGTCAATCTGTTGGCGGCCTGGTTGACCAGCGCCTGAGGTGCTTCGGCGCGAAGCGGCAACGATCGCGCGCGCCGGGGCCCGCTAACGTCACGAGGATTGCCTTTGGTCTCTGGGGCCACGTCAGCACGAACCGCTCCTCCGTGCGGCGAGCCCGTCCATCTTTGCAACGGCCCACGCAAGCGCCGACGTTATAACTTCCTCCACACCGCTGCGACACCAATTGCGGCGCCAGATGGGTTTGGCTACGCTCTCGGAGGCACACCGGTCTTGCCCGGCCGGACAATCGCTTATACTCGCGTGGTACGCTGCGGTTGCGATTCCGTACCGCGCTGCGGGGCTACGTTCGAGATCTAGGGATTGTTTTTTGCTTTCCGGAAGCCGACCTTTATCTTATGGAATCGGCCCGGTCA
>CAYGAN010000042.1:15682-27643 GCA_964347585.1 uncultured Planctomycetales bacterium
TACCGCGCTGCGGGGCTACGTTCCCATGATACAATTCCCATCATGATCAAGACGAAGATCATTGCCACGATCGGGCCGGCGTCCTGTGACGTGACGACCTTAGCGGCCTTCATCGAAGAAGGGGTGGACGTGTTGAGGCTGAACTTCTCCCACGGCACCCTGGCCGAGCATGAGCGCGCCCTATCCAGTATCCGCACGGTGTGCGAGCGCACCGGCGCGATCGTGGCAGTCATGGGCGATCTGTGCGGCCCGAAACTCCGCCTCGGACCGATCGAAGGCGGCCGGTTTACCATCAGCGTCGGCGATACCATCGTTATCCAGCGCGCACCAATCCTTGGCCGACGCGATCGAATCAGCGCCAACTACCCCGCCTTGGTCGATGAGCTTGAGCCGGCAACACCGATCCTCATCGACGACGGCAGTATCCGGCTCACAGTCGTGGAGAAGCGCCCGGATGAGCTTATTTGTCGTTGTGAGGTCGGCGGGGTGATCGCTGATCACAAGGGCATCAACTTGCCCAACACCGAATTGTCCATGCCCGCTTTGACCGACAAAGATCGTCTGGATCTGCAATGGGCGATCGAGAACGACCTGGACTACGTGGCTTTGTCGTTCGTCCGGCGGCCAGAGGATCTCCAAGACTTGCGCGCGATTCTCGAGCGGCAGCACAGCGACATCCAGCTCGTGGCCAAGATCGAGAAACCGCAAGCAATAAACCATCTTTCCGAGATTGTCGAGGAAGCAGACGCAGTGCTCGTGGCCCGCGGCGACCTGGGGGTCGAAATGGACGTTGCCCGCGTGCCCTTGCTGCAGAAAGAGATTACGCTTCGCTGCCAGCGCGCGGGCAAGCCTGTCATCATCGCCACCCAGATGCTTCAGACCATGACCGAGTCGCCCACGCCCACACGAGCCGAGGTCAGCGACGTGGCCAATGCGATCTTCGATTCGGCTGATGCAGTGATGCTTTCCGCAGAGACGGCGCTCGGCAATTATCCGGTCGAGGCCGTACGGGTAGTCAACCGGATCGCGCGCCAGACGGAGGAATTCCTCTCCCGCCAGCCTGCCGCAATAGCCGACCAGGTTGCCACGCCGTCCTCACTTCGTGTGACCTCTGCCGTGGCCCACGGGGCCGCCTTGGTGGCTCGCGAACTGCAGGCCGAGCTTGTCGCTGTCTGGACCGAAACCGGCAAGAGCGCGCGCCTCTTGAGCAAGTGCAGGCTAGCTCAGCCCGTTATCGCCCTCAGCCCCAGCGAGCATGTCTGCCGTAGAACGGCCATGAACTACGGTGTCATCCCGGTGCACGCGGATCGACCCCGCGACCTGGATCGAATGTTGGCACGGGTTGACTCCCTATTGACCGCGCGGGGGCTGGCAAAGCCGAACGACTTGGTGGTTGTCATGGCCGGTACACACCTATATCGGCCCGGGGACACCGGCGCTTTGCTCATGCACCTCGTCGGGACAAGCTGATGAAGCGAGATCACATGACGACGGCGCACTTGTGTGGACCTTGAGGGCGGGTGATTGCCGGCTTGACGAAGACAGTCCCATCAATACCATCAGGGACATGAGGAGCCCATTCCTGCTCTGTGTGCTCGTTGCAGCACTGGCGGCTGGCTGTCAGCGGCCGATCCAGTCTGAATCGCCGACCGCAGCTCTCGTCGATGTGCCCGACCGGGAGCAACTCGACTTTCTCTGGGACACTTGCCTTCGCGTCCTGCGGCGCTACGGGCTTCAGCCCGATCGACAGGATCGCCGCGCCGGCGTGATCACGACCGGCCCGGTGACGGTGCCCAACTGGTTCGAGCTCTGGCGTCCGGACATGCCCAGAGGCTTTCAGTTCGCCGAGGCCAACCTGAGTACGATCCGTCGTGTTGCGTGCATCAAGCTCGAGCCGCTCGAAGCAGCAAACGACTACAGGCTCACCACGGAGGTGAACCTGCAACGTCACAGTACCCCCGAACGGCAGGTAAGCACGGCGGCCGGCGCGATCCAGATGTTCAGTGCGAAGCTGCCCATCTACACCGGCGAAATGATCGATGAAGAGCAGGCCGTTCGATGGATCCAACTTGGCCGTGACGTTAGGTTTGAGCAGGCCCTGCTGACGAGCATCCTGAGCTACTATGGTGGGGGAACATACGCGTACTTCGAACCTGAGCTGGTGCCTCCGGCGAGCTCACAGCCCCATGGGCCGTACGCCAGTCCACCTCCCTGACCTTGGGTGGATTGCCTGCCTCAAATGCCGCCCTCTTAGCCGATCGAACACCCGCTCTGCCGTGGCGATGCGCTAAAGCAACGAGACGGGATCGACGTCCACGACCAAACGCTTGACCCCGGCCGAGATCAGCAGCTGCTCGCCTCGCAGACGATCCAGCAGCTTCTGCATCACCGTCGCTGAGGGCGCCCGCAGGAGCAGATCATACCGATACTGGTTGCGAAGCCGCTCGAGTGGACACTTGCTCGGACCGAGACAGTCGGCTTGCGAGTTCGTGGCGAGGACGGTCTGGCAGATTCGCTCGGCCAGTTCTTCGGCCTGCCGGCGTGCCCGCGAGTCGCGCGGATCGGACAGGACAATCCGCGTGAGCCGGGCGTACGGCGGCAGATGCATCGCCCGGCGGGTCGCCAGTTCGACACGGACGAACTGTTCGAAATCCTGGCCAACGGCCGCCCTGACCGCGTGCAGATCAGTGGCAAAGCTCTGGACGACCACCTCCCCGGGAGTCTCAGCCCTACCCGCCCGACCAGCCACCTGCGTGACCAGTTGGAAGGTTCGCTCGCCCGCTCGAAAATCCGGGACGGCCAATGCCGTGTCGGCACTGACCACCCCGACGAAAGAGACGAACGGGAAATCCAGGCCCTTGGCGATCATCTGCGTGCCGACCAGCACGTCAATCCGGCGGTTCTCGAACTCCGTGACGACGCGCTCGTACTGCTCAGCCCGTCGCATCGTGTCGGTATCGACCCGAACCACACGAGCAGACGGGAATTTCGCTCTTACCTCCTCCTCGACGCGTTGGGTACCCACGCCGAATCGCACCAGGGTATGTCCGCACGAGTCGTCCGGGCACTTGCGCGGCACGTTGAATCGAGCGCGACAATAATGACACACTGCCTGGCCGATCGTCTTGTGGAAAACCATGTTGACTTTGCAGTTCGGACAGACGATGCGTCGGCCGCAGCTCGGACAGAACAGATAGCTGGCATAGCCTCTTCGGTTCAGCAGCAATACCGCCTGTTCGCCGCGCTGGAGCGCCTCGCCCAGCTTCTGTTCCATCAGCCTGGATAGCAGATGCACACCCTTGCGCGCTCGATGCTCGATGCGCATCTCCAGGACATGAACCGTCGGCATCGGCAGTCCGGCCACTCGCCTCGGAAGTCGAATGCATTCGTACCGTTCGTGCCGCTGGGCGTTAGTCCACGTTTCCAGCGAAGGCGTCGCCGAGCCGAGCATGATCGGGATTGACGCCAACTGGGCACGTTTGATCGCCACGTCGCGGGCGTTATATCGCGGCGACTGCTGATTCTTGTAGCTGGGTTCCTGTTCCTCATCGACAGCGATCAGTCCGAGATCCGGACAGGGGGCAAAGACAGCACTACGCGTACCGATTACCACACGCTTTCGGCCGCGAGCGATCTCGTACCAGCTCAGCGACCGCTGCCGGGGGGTCAGCCCGCTGTGAATGACAGCCACGTCGCGGAAACGGGACGCCAGGCGATGAACGGTCTGGGCCGTCAGCGCGATCTCGGGCACCAGCAAGATCGCTTGGCGACCCGCTGCCACCACTCGACGCATCGCCCTGACGTACACCTCGGTCTTGCCGCTGCCGCTGACGCCGAACAACAGTGTTGCGCGGAACTGCCCGGCGGTAATGATCTGGTCGAGCCGCGCAAGCGCCGCTTCTTGGTCTGCGTTGAGCTCGAACGCCGGCTCGACCATCGGCCGATCGAAGCTCGGGCCCGGGACCGGCTCGCGGGAAACCGTGATCTCGACCCAGCCGCGCTTCGCGGCGCCGGCGATCGTGGCCGACGAGACCCCAAGCGACTCGCGGATCTGCGCCAGCTCGATGGGCTCGTCGCGGTCGCCCAAGTACGTCAGCAACACTCTCTGCTTCGGACCGAGGCGGCACCCCGCTTCCTGCAATTGCTCCAACCTCTTGCGAGGCCGGACTTTGCGCACCGTTCGGAACCCGCTGCGGCGCACGACGGCTTCCGGCACCATCGCCGAGAGCGTCCGTCCAAGCGGACAGCAATAGTACCGCGACATCCACCGGCCAAGTTCCAGCAGGTGTGGGCTGATCAAAGCGATCGGATCGACTACGGCGCGGATTGGCTTGAGCGAACTGGTCCACGGCTCGTCGGAGATGGCTACACAGAATCCCACCGCCGCTCGATCTTTGCTCCCGAAGGGAATCTCCACTCGCTGTCCCGGGCGCAGCGTATCAACCAAGTCCCCGGGAATCGCGTAGCTATAGAGGCGATCGAGCGGTGCGAGTGTGGCCACCTGCGCCACGCGGCCGCGACGGACCGTACCAGGTTCGTCCCAAAGCCTGCCGCCGATACCGCGAGGTTCCCCGGACAAGCGTCTGACCTCATTGCGGCCGCTGGGCCACCCGCAGCGCCTTGCTCAATCGCACAGGGTGTTCATCCCGCCCCCGCAGCACCTTCAGGCAATCCGGGAGCTTGGCCAGCTGCTCACGCGCACGCGCGGCAATGGCTTGTACGTTGGGCAGCTCGGCCACCACTTGGCCCTCACGCATCACAAGCTGCTGAAGCGGCTCGCCGGGAAGCAACTCGTCCGCCAGGCCGATCACGTCCGCGCGCATCAGCCCGCGGTCGTCAAACGTCCGGAAGACCTGCTTGATGCCGCCAATGGTCGCTTTGTCTGGCGAGCTCTTCGCCCGCGGTCTCATCCGCCCGTCCTCATCTTCAACTGCTACGAGCTTGTACACCACCGACAGCGCGGGAGCGTCACGCGACGTGGCAAGATCCGTGCCCACGCCGAACATGTCGATCGGAGCGCCGCGATCCAGCAGCTCGCCGATTGCGTACTCGTTGAGGTCCCCACTCGCAAAGATCTTGGCGTCGTTGCAGCCCGCTTCGTCGAGGACTACTCGAACGCGCTTGGCATCGCCGGCGATGTCGCCGCTGTCAAGCCGCACGCCCTTGAGCTTGCCGCCGAGCCGGGCCGCCCGACGTGCCCCTTCGATCGTCTCGTAGGTATCGATCAGACAAATCGTGTTGTTCGGGAAGATCTCGGCGTAACGAGCGAAAGCGTCCGCCTCGTCGGCGAAGCTCATGATCCAAGAATGCGCTTGCGTACCGACCGCGGGAACACCTAACGTACTGGCTGCCAATACGTTACTTGTGCCGACGCACCCGCCGATGATGCTGGCCCGCGCGGCAAGCAAGCCGGCCTGCGGCCCATGCGCCCGTCGAGTGCCGAAGTCCACGACACCGCGGCCTCGTGCTGCCAGAACGATCCGTGCCGCTTTGCTGGCCACCAGCGTCTGCAGGTTCAAGCACGTCAGCAGGTAACTCTCAAGTATTTGCGTCTCGATCAGATCGCCCGTGACCCGCATGAGCGGCTCGTTTGCAAAGATCACGGTCCCCTCAGGGATAGCCCACACGTCGCCTCGAAACCGAAACTCGCGCAGGTACTCGAAGAAGTTCGCGTCCACGTGGGCAAACGCGGGCTGTGCGCGCAGCCAGCCGAGCTGCTCGTCCGTGAATGACAGACAGCCCAGGTAGTGGACGGCCTGTTCCAGCCCGGCGGCCAAGAGAAACGACCGGTCATTCGGCAACGCCCGCACAAACGCTTCGAAGGTGGCCCGCTGGCGCTTGTCGGCGCAGAAGTACCCCGCCGCCATTGTCAGCTCGTAAAGGTCGGTCATGAGACCGAGATTATCGTTCGTGGGAAACAGACCCTGCGCCGTGACCAAAACGATGCTCCGTCTTGCGGCTCGGACGAGCGATTATAGATGTGCCAGCGCTCGCCGACAACGACACCGAGGCGTACACGCGCCCACAACGCACAGCAGGTCCAAAGCAGATGGCTGGTTCATCCGCAAGACTACTCGACAAAGTCGATCGGACCCGGATCCGGCGCGATGCCCGCCGCGTGACCTTGCCGCAGCAGCTCGCGGATGGCTCGTCGGCCTTTCTTGCCGTAGTCGAGCGTCCACTCGTTGACGTACATGCCCACGAACCGGTCGGCCAACTGGCTGCCCATTTGCCGGGCGTACTGAAGTGAGTGCTCAACCCCCTGGGCCCGGTGATCGAGCCCGTACCGGATGCTCTGCTTGAGGATCCCGGCGATCTCGTGGATCACCGCCGGTCCCAAGTCGCGACGGATGGCGTTGCCGCCCAGCGGCAACGGGAGCCCGGTCTGCTCGTGCCACCACTGGCCAAGATCGACCACCTTGCAGAGTCCCTGACTTCGGTAGGTGAGCTGGCCTTCGTGAATGATGAGTCCCGCATCCGCTCTCCCGCGTGACACCTCCTCGGGGATCTGATCGAACATCACAACCCGATCTTCAAAGCTCCCGCGCCCGAGCATCAAACTCAGGGCAAGAAACGCCGTTGTCATCCGGCCGGGCACGGCGATCGTCCTGCCGCCCAGCTCCTGAACCTGCATGGGCGAGCGAGCTACCACCAGCGGGCCGTATCGATCGCCCACGCTGCCTCCGCAGGCCAGCAGCGCGTAGCGATCCTTCACGTAAGGATAAGCATGGATACTGATCGCCGTGACGTGCAGCTCACCACGGGTCGCACGCTCATTGAGCGTCTGAATATCTTCGAGGATGTGGCGGAACCGCCACCGGCCGCTTGAGACCTTGCCACGCGCCAGGCCGTAGAACATGAACGCGTCATCGGGATCGGGACTATGTCCGAGTAGCAGCTCGTTATCGGCCATCGGTCGTTCCGGAGAAAGATCGTCCATTGTCCGGTTGGGCCATTATAGCCGTTTGTGGCAACGTGCGCGCCGCCGCGTCGGATTCCGGCTGACCTGCCGTCGCGCACAAGCCGATCTTAATTGGTCTGTGACAACGCCCGGATCGCAGTGCTATACTCATATGGGTAGTGGGGATCAACCCGTTTGCCGTCTGATCCCGTGGCAAGCCGGACAATTCTCGGAGCCCATCGAGCGATGCACATCGTGCTTAAAGAAGGCGACTCGATGATCGCCGACATGGCCTTCGAGAGGCGGACCGTGGTCATAGGCTCCGAGGCGAGCTGCGAGGTCCACCTACCGGACATGCGGATTGGCGCGCGTCATGCGGCCATCGTGCCGGACGAGCAGAGGGGCTGGTGCGTCGAGCATCTTGACGAAGGCAGCACCACTCTGCTGAACGGAAGCGTTCTGCGCGAGCGTGTGCCACTACACGACGGTGACGAGATCGTTATCCACGACTACCTGCTGAAAGTCTATGTTGCTCTGCTGAACCATGAGGAACCGACGGCGGTCGCCGCCGAGCCGACACCCACCCTCCGGCGCGCCGCTTCCGTGCCGACGGGCGCGCTCGTCAAGAAACCCGACGACCCGATCAGTCTGGGCGCCGGGCGACTCCATCGCGCCTGCCAGATCGGCCAGAGCCTGGGCCGGTGCGGCGACGTTCGCGCCCTCATGGACCTGACCCTTGCGACGGTGCTGAGCGCGTTCAGCGCGCAACGCGCTTGGATGGGCGTCCGACGCCAGCCGTCCGGCGGCCCCGAGTTCATTGAAGGACGCACGACGTCCGGCGCTTCTTGCGATCAGCCCGCCCTCGCTCGGCAGCTGGCCGAGCAGTGTCTTGACCGCTCACGGTGCGTCTGTCTGGTCAAGACGGACCAGGCCGATACCGCTTCCGCCATGGCCGTGCCGTTGGCTGGCGCAGAAGGCAACCTCGGCATGATCTACGTCGATGCCCGACAAGACGCATCATCCTACCAGCCGACCGACCTGGACTTACTAAGGCTCATCGCCCAGCACGCCGCCCTCCAGGTGGAGGCCATCGTCCACGAACAGGTGAAGCAGCAACGAGCCGTCTCCACCGGCGTGGTAGTGCTCGGCCATGAGGTGCAGGCCCGTCTGGATCCGCGCGGCCTGCCCCAGTGGGACGAGATGCAGGTGACCGTCTACTGCAAGCCGGGGCAGAACCGGTTCGGCGACGTGTACGACGTGCTCCGCATGCCCAGCGGGGCGGCGGCGGTACTCTTCGGCCACGCCAACGCCACCGGCGCCGACGCTGTGCTCATGACGACCCAGACGACGGCCGCCTTTCGCATCGGTGTTCTGCACGGCGACGCGCCCCACGCGATGTTGCGGGAGTTGAACTGGCTCATCCACGACAAGAGGCGCCTCAGCACGTTGGAGTGTTGGGCGATGGTAATCGATCCAAAGACGGGGGCCATCTGCTACGCTGCCGCCGGGTGCCCGCGGGCCGTCGTCATCGACTGCAAAGGCGACGCCCGCACGCTTCCGCCGGGCGACATGCCGGAGATCGGCGCTCTCAAGAACGTCAACTACGACCGAATGGAAGCGCAGCTCGGCCAGGGCGAAACGCTGGTCCTGTTCAGCGGGGGCATCGCCGTGGCGGCCAACTCGCGAGGAGAAGCACTCGGCGAGCAACGATTCATCGAATCCCTCTGCGACGGCTTCGGCCAAGCGGCCGGCGCTTTGCTTAACGAAGTTCTAACCGACCTGCGGGAGTACCTGCGAGACGGTCACCATCCAGACGACGTGACGATCATCGTCGTCCATCGACAATAGCCCGCGCCCACCCCGATCCGGCCATGCACGAATCGTCCGGACGAAATCGAAGCCACTTGACTTGGCGCGACCTCGTTGTCGCGGAGCTGGTCCTCTCGCTGTCTGCTGCTACTGCGTTGCCCGACGTGGCCGTAACCGTTCGGACCGTCGATGCCGAAGCAATCTGCGGCCGGCTGGAGTCGCTGACCCTCGAAGCCGGTCTGCGCGTCCACGACGAGAGCAACCGACTGATCGACGTCCCCGCCGCAGATCTCGTCCAAGTAGCCACTTCGGTCAGACCGACCTCGCCCCCACAAGCTGCGATCACGCTCCGTCTGGGGGACGGCGGCGTTCTGCATGGCACGATCACCGGCGGCAGCGAAGCCGCGATAAGCTTGGCGCGGCCGAACTGGCCGAGCATCCAGGTGCCACGGGAGCAAGTGGCGGGATTGCTCGCGCCGCACGCGAGAGCCGACCCCAAGCTCGCGCAGCTGGAGCGCAGGATCGCCCGAGCCCGCGGCGCGCAAGATGAGGTGCTTCTGGTCAACGACGACCGGCTCCTGGGAAAGGTAAGACAGATCGACGCGAAGGGAATCACAATCGAATCGCAGCTCGGCCGAACGAAGCTCGCGTTCGAAGCGCTGCTGGGCGTGGCGTTCGGACGGGCGTCACCTGCCACCGCCGCCTCGAATCACGAGGATGGCCGGGCTGAGCTGAGGGCCGCGCTCGTGTTCGCGGACGGCTCGCGAGTGATCGTCTCATCCCTTAACTGGACTGGCCAGACCATCCGGGCCCTTTTCTTCGGTGCGGAGCACGTATCCATCGGCGCGAACGAACTCGTGAGGGTCGAGATCGCCGGCGGGCGCTGGCGGTGGCTCAGCGAGTTGACGCCCACGGACTACCAGCATACGCCCATGATGAGTCTGGCGTGGCCCTGGCGGCAGGACCGGAACGTCCTCGGCGGGTCCATCCGGGTTGACGGGCGGGCGTTCGAGCACGGCATAGGCATGCACAGCCAATCGCGCCTGACGTACGAGCTTGCGGGCAGGTATCAACGTTTCGTCAGCTACTTCGGCCTTGACGATGACAGCGGCCCGCTCGGCGACGTCGGTGTCGAAGTGCGCGTCGATGGTCAGCCGCGGTTCGCGGCGGACCACGTCCGCCTCGGCAAGCTGCACGGTCCCATCCACGTGGACGTGGCAGGCGCGAAGCGACTGGAGCTGGTCGTGGCCTTCGGCGCGAACGGCGACATTCAGGATCGGCTCGATTGGGCCGACGCCGCACTGGTCCGCCCGCCGCGCAACGGGCACTGACTCATCCCCGGTTTGCATACGCGGGAAGCCAAGTACTCCCCCCGGCGAATAAGCGCCCCGGAACAGCCCACTTACTGGGCGCCGACCGTGGACGGCAGGGAAGCAACGGGCGCCATGGGCAACCTTGTTTGCCCGTGCCTTGTCCGGCACCGTACCACGACCAGGCGGACGCTTGCCATACGACCTGCCCTGCGAGACTTAGGGTGATTCAGCAGCGGGCACCCTTGACGCACTCGCCCGGCCGGCCCACAATCCGCTACGACGTCCGCGCGTACCGTCGAGACTTGCCCGCGACAGTGCCCGCAAGGCTGCTGGACGTGCGCCAGGCGTTGCCGTCATGATCCCCCTGAGAGACAACATCCCGTCACGCACGCCACCCGTGGTCAACTACGTCCTGATCGGGGCGTGCGGGGCAGTCTTCCTGTACCAGCTATCGCTCGGCCGGGAGGTCGGAAAGTTCTTCATGCAGTACGGCATGATCCCCAAGCGCATCGCCAACCCCGATAAGCCGATCATCGTACCGGAGCAACGCATCGTCCGCGACCGGTGGCACCGCGCCCGCCGCGTCACGGTCCCGACCGAAGCCCCCGCCCCGCCGTTCCACGTCTATCTGACCTTCCTGACGAGCATCTTCATGCACGGCGGGTGGATGCACTTCCTCGGCAACATGCTCTTCTTGTACATCTTCGGCGACAACGTCGAGGACCGCCTCGGCCACTGGGGGTACCTGATCTTCTACCTGGCCGCTGGGGTGGTGGCCTCGCTGGCCCACTTTGCCACGAACGTCTCGTCCACGGTCCCGACGATCGGCGCCAGCGGCGCGATCGCAGGTGTGATGGGCGCGTACCTGCTGCTCTATCCGCACGCGCAGGTGCTCACGCTCGTGCCCATCTTCTATTTCATCGAGCTGATCAACCTACCGGCCGTGCTTTTCCTCGGCCTGTGGTTCGTGCTGCAGTTCTTCCAGGGCGTCGCCGCCCTCTCGGCCGCTCAGACGACCGGCGTGGCATGGTGGGCCCATATCGGCGGGTTCGCTGCCGGCGCTGGCGTGGTCTGGCTGCTGGGCCGAGTGAACCTGCTCCGTACGCCGCTGCAACGCGCCATCCCCGTCGCGCGCCCATTCCGCCACTACCGCTACCACAGCCGAGGATGGTAGCCACGCCCCTTCTCTGTCGCCCCCGCGCGTGCCGCGTCCTCGTTCAGATAGGGTGAAAACCCGCCGCGCAGGCTGGTATAAGGAAGCAGGCAGGCTTGTTTGAGCCTTCCAGGCAGCAACGGGCATCTGTAGTGTATCTGTTTACGTCTTACATTGGGCTGGACTACCACCAGCAGACGGCTCAGCGGTGCGTAATGGATAGATCGGGGCGCGTATGCCACTGCTCTTGAGCATCGTTAGAATGCTGTTCGTCGAAAAGCGCCGGGGGGGCCACTGCGAGGCGTGCCACTGTGGGGCGTGCCACTGTGCGGCGTGCCACTGCGAGGTGTGCCACTGCTCTTGAGCAGTGCTAGAACCGTGTCTGTGGAAAAACCTCCGCGTAAGACACGTCAAAGCTGGGACGAGCAAGGTGTGGCACTGCGGAGTGTGCCACTGCTCTTGAGCAGTGTTAGCTGCCTTCCTGAAGCAGCCGGTGCCGTCAAGACACTGCTCAAGAGCAGTGGCACACGTCCAGCGTCTTTGGGAAGTCAGCGGTGGCACCCCGCCCGAGCCGACGGACTGGGAATTCTCCAGCGCCCGATTCTGGGACGGGCGGCTCGACGTGCTCCTGTGGATGGACAATCCGCTGGGATAATCAAGGCACTGCTCAAGAGCAGTGCTAGCTGCATCCCCGTGCAGACCGCTATGAAATGCGGCGGATTCTGGCCCCCTTGAAGCAGCCGGTGGCGTCAAGACACTGCTCAAGAGCAGTGGCACACGTCCAG
>CAYGAN010000043.1:0-20223 GCA_964347585.1 uncultured Planctomycetales bacterium
GGCGGTCGAAGCTGAGGTCGGGGCCAACCAGCGCGAAGTCCGGCGGCGATGCGACGAGGCTCACCGTGCGGGCTGCCTCGCGCTGGTCAGCGGCTATGAGCTCGGATTTCCCAAGCAGCTCGTGACTCGCTGCGGCGAGGTCCTCGCCGACATCGAATCGAGAACGCGTTTCCTGGAGTCCAAGATCTACGAAATCCTCACGGAGCTGCCCTGCGTCGATGGGTACGTCATGACTACGAGTGAGTCGCGCTCGTGGGCGGAGACCCCGGCCGAGGTACTCGCCTACGCCGACGCCGCTTGCTGCGCCACGGAGCGCGCCGCCGAGAAGACCGACACCACGAAGCACCTGGTCCTCCGCAGTTGGCTTTCGGGTCCCCGAGAAGCCCGAATCCTCGAATTCTTCAGCGACATCGACAATCGCCTTGGACGGAACGCGATGCTGATGACCAAGAACACCACCGGCGATTACTCGATGGGCAATCCGCTCAACCCGCTTCTGGCCGAGGTTCATCGCGTGCCGCATCTGGTGGAGTTCGACACCGCAACGGCCGAATACCGCGGTTTCAACTGGTTCCCCTGTTGGATGGGCCCGCTGTGGCAGGAGCAGATCGAGCAGATCGTCCGGATGAAGTTGGCCGGCATCGTCTATGCCTGGTGCCCATATCAACTCGCGCCCGAACGGTCGCACCGAGACGTTCGAGCGGGATGGAACAGCGGCTACACGGTTCGCAACACGGGTCCGTGGGCCAATCTCAATGCCGTGGCACTGACTGAGCTCGTCCGAGAGCCCCGTGTCGATCTCGACGGTGTCCTGGAGCGTTGGGTTCGCGATCATTTCGGCGCTGACGCCGTCGAGCCGCTCTCGCAGATCATCAAACTGTCCTACGACGCGATGCTGGGCGCCCTGTATGCCAATCGCATCAAGCACAACGACCACTCTGCGTTCTGCGCTCAGTGGGGGGACCTCGACCCGCTGCAGCGTTTCGAGTACGTCTTCTTCGACTACCACGCCCTGTTCTTCCCCGACGGCGCCGAACGCACCACCATGGCGCCGGCAAACATCGCCCGCATGCTCGAAGAGAAGCAAACCGCGATCGATGGCGCCCGGAAAATGCTCGACATCCTGACCGTTGCTCAGAAGTCGTTCCGCCCGTACGACTACGACATGCTCAGCCACTCGCTGACCGCCATGCGAGACTACATCCTGGCCCACAAGCTGCATTTCGAGTGCTACCTCGAATTCCGCCAGTGGGAGTCGAGCAATGCGCCCGAGGATGCGCGACACGCTGGGCGTTGCTCGGAACTGGTGGATGAATTGGTGCGTCTTCAGGCGAGAAGTGCTGACTTCGTCGGCTTGACCGGCCCCAAGAACATGACCATCCTGCCGGCTGTGCTGAGACAGCGCGTCGAAGCCGGCCGAAAGCGCCCGCGGCGATTCACCACCTCGCAGGACAGACGCCGCAGGGCCTGACCGCCGACGCCATCGCCGGGCGAGTGTCTCGCCTGCCGGGGACCGCGGCGCTCCGGTTGGCAGCCGTGGACAGGGCCCGGCCGGCCCGGCACACTCCCAAAAGGCGGCTTGCACCTGACGGGGCTGCTTCCCCTTGTCCGGCGACGCCCGTGTTCGCTGTGAGCTACAGCACGGCGCGTCGGCGCAGGCGCTCGTAGCTATTTGTTCCCGCTAGATCAATTCATCAGCTAGTACGGGCCGTGGGGATCGGGCCCGGAGATCTGCATCGTGGCGTAGTCGATCAGATCGACGTCTTCGTCACCGTCCACGTCACAGACGTCGCACTCATAAGGCTGACCCGTGGGGATGCCGCCGCCGGGGCCGCTGTAGCAGTTCCTGAGTGTGTCGTAGTCAATCAGGTCCACATCGCCATCCCTGTTGAAATCGCTCAGGACTTCGCTGACCGAATAAGAGAACTTGTAGCCCGTCAGACCGTCGGTGCTGCGGTACGTGGGCAGGGGGATCCCGAAGCTCGTCTGGCGCCTGAGAGGCCAAACCCGCCACACCGTGCCGACCTCCGGCGCGCCAACCACGCCCTCGGGCACCTGGAGCAGCGTGAGGCTGTATTCCCGCGTCGGCGGTGGCGGATACGTGTAGGTGGCGCCCAACGTAAGTTGCATCCAATCGTCGGGAAAGTCGGGGGGAGCCCATACGTAGACGTCCGGCCAAGTCTTGCTTTCGTTGACGACCATCTCGGCCCTCATGTCGCAGTAGTAGAACCCGGTCGGACCTGCCCACTCGGGGCCCTTCTGGTGATAGACGCCGGCGTAGCCGGTGCCTTCAACAGGGGAATCCGGCATCAGCAGGTCGTATCCGTCGTCGTAGGCATCCGTCGCGCTTGACCAAACGCTAAGCACTCCTGCACCTCACCCGCAGCCTCCGCCGAGGGGCGTGCATTGCACGTAGAAACCGTACCTGACCTCACCTCGCAGACCGGCTGGCCAGGTTAGAGGCAGAGCGAAGATCAGAACCAGCACGCCGAGGCGCGGTACAGCGACAATCGTCGTGGCTCGCATGGTGCTCCCTGCCCACAGGGCCTGCAATCCGCACGAAGGGGCGTAGCCCGATTTGCCTCTTGACTTACATTCTACTGAAGCGGCTCTGGACGAGCGACCTTGGTGATGTCTTCCACCAGCGACGAATGCGCCAGCTTGAACGCACTCTGACCGCCAATCGTGCCGCACAACGGGCATCCGTGGCTGTCGGTCGAGATGAGGATCTGCAATTTTGCGATTACTCGGACCGGGAGAATGGGGAGTTTATGGTCCCGTGACCGCAAGTAGAGGATAACTCGGCTACAGAATGAGGCGCACAACGAGAGCCGTCAGTGCAACGGACCTGCTTGCGACAGCGCGGGTTGGTGCGACGATTGGCAATGCGGACAGGCAGGGAGAGTCAGGCACGGTGGTGGTTGGGGGATACTCAGGTGTCCATACGCACGGCCGACGAAGGCCAGGAGGCAGGCTGGTCGTCGCCCATACGGGTTGCCTACGAGCCCGATTAGCCTGGCACGCCTTCGTTCGCCGCGGCGCGCACGGCCAACCACGACGACCGGACCAACTTGACTTAGGCGCTTTGCGTGAGTCGATCTCGTGGGAGTATTGCGCATCTTCACAGCGACGACGAACTCGCTGTAGGAGTGGGCCGCCCGATCAGGCGGTTGCGAGCCCGGCTTCCCCCGCGCGCTGTGGGACTGAGGCGGCAAGTCATCCGGCAGTCCGAAAGTCCAGGAAACGGCAGCCGTGCTGAGGGCGCGTCGCGTGCTAACTTCCTGTTCAAAAACATTTTACGGACAGCCGCGTGCGTCAGCCGAGATGTGCAGGATTCTTGGATTTATCTGTTGCAGACTACCGGGAATGAGGGTATGATCTAGATCAGTAGTCGGGGCGCCGGATATGCGGCTCGCTACTAGACATTTGGTTTGGAGGGACAGGCGAGAGAGGTTGGCCTATGCGGCCGACGGCGTCCTCGCCTTTTTTTGCCGTTTAGACGGAGCTAGGTCAGAGGCCAAGGAGGCGCATGTCGGCAGGCGTTGGGAGTTGACAGCAAACAGCGGGTAGAGCTGCGGGTGCGTAGCCCGCAGACAAATAGCGCTATTTGTCGCGGTATTGGAGGAGGATAGGGTATGAAAATTTTTATCTGGTCGTGTGCCTTGGTCGGCCTGGTGGCCACCGGGGCGAATGCACAGCTCTTGGTCAATGGGGATTTTGACGACCCCGTGTCGGAGAACGGCTGGACCCGGTGGCAGGCGCCGTGGACTGTTGGCGCCCCCCAGTGGACCGATCTGCCCGGCCCAAGCACGGGCGATTTGGATCTGCCCCCGGGCAGCTTCAGCAGCTACGGCTGGTATCAGGTCGTCGCGCTCCCCAACGGCACTGTCGCGACGATTGACGGTCTCTGGGAAGGTGACGTCAATCCGCTCGGCTGGGCCGAGGTGATGCTGTTCTCGGTCCCCGTGGGAACGCCCGCAGCGACCATCGTTAACCAAATCGATGTGGGTGCTGCGGGGGACATTGCCTACAAGAAGGACGGCTGGGGCCAGAACACCCCGCCGGAGGTCTGGGGTTGGGAGGTTTGCTCCCTCTCGCCGGCCACCGGAGGCAACGCCGGCACTACCACCAGCGTAGGCTGGGTCGTCGTCGGCCTGAAGATCGGCACGGGCACGTGGAACCCGGGTCATAACGGGATCTCCGCGCATTACGACAACCTCGTGTTGGTCCCGGAGCCGGCCAGTGCCTTGTTGCTGGGCCTGCCCATGCTGCTCCTGCGTCGTCGTCGCTAGTCGCGACGTATTGACCAAGACAAGCTGGCAGTAAGACAGGAGGTCGTCGCATCGAGAGGTGCGACGGCCTCTTGCTTTTCTGGGCAGGGCAAGAGCGCCAGATCGGCTAGTCAGCGATCCCGAGCCATGCGCCGGGAGCGATCCGTCTCCTGCCTTGACTATGTGAGGACGGGGCATGTGCGGCACCACGGGCACGCTGATGCCTGCCCATGCCGCCGGCGACGCTTGACCAGCCAGGCCGGCCGTCTCGGAGGCAGAGTCACCGCAGTGAATTGAGGACGACTCAGGGGTGGCAGTCGTTGCAGGGCTCACACGCGGGTGCTAGAGTGGCAACGAGGGAACGGCGCAAAGGGCCGAGCCGACCGCAATGCTCAAGTCCAAGGCGAAAACACGCAAGCGCACGCGTCTCATCGCGATCGCCGTCATTGTTGCGGCGGCGGCGCTGGCAGCGGCGGCTTGGCTCTGGGATCGTGATCCGACACAGCGGGCGAAGCTGGGGGAGTTGCTCGAGAGCGGTCAGGCGGCCGGGTTCAACGTGCTACTGGTCGTCTTGGACACGACACGGGTGGACCGTCTGGGCTGTTACGGATACGAGCGGGCCCAGACTCCGGCGATCGACGGCCTGGTCATGCGTGGCGTACGCTTCGACGACGCGGTCACCAGCGTGCCGATAACCCTGCCGTCGCACGCAACGATGTTCACGGGTCTGCACCCGCCGCGTCACGGGGTGCGCGACAACGGCACGCATCAGCTCGCAAGCGAGCAGGTGACCCTGGCTGAAACGCTCAAGGCTCGCGGATACGACACTGCTGCGTTCATCGGAGCCTTCGTTCTGGACAGACGGTACGGTCTGGACCAGGGTTTCGACGTTTACGACTTCGAGCCGTCCGAGGCCTGGGACGCCTCGGAGCCCGCCGAGACCAGCGAGAGGCCCGCCAGCGCCGTCACACAAGCGACAATCCGATGGCTCAGGAGCCGCCAGCAGTCGGGCGCGTCGGCGCCGTTCTTCGCGTGGGTTCACTACTTCGATCCTCATTTGCCGTACAAGTCGCCGCTGCAAGACTGGCCCGAGTTCGCAGGAAGACCCTACGAGGCGGAGATCGCCTTTGTGGACATGCACCTCGAGCGGCTCCTGGCCGAACTCGACAAGCACAACCTGCGGGACCGCACGCTGATCGTGCTTGTCTCCGACCACGGGGAGGGCCTGGGCGAGCACGGCGAGCCGACGCATGGTTGGCTGCTCTATGGCGCCACGATGCGCGTGGCGTTTATCCTGTCCTGTCCGGCGCTGTTTGACGGTGCGTACCGCGTCGATGACAGGGTCGTTGGCCTGGTTGACCTGCGCCCCACGGTTGAAGATCTGTTGGGCGTCTCGCCGATCACGCCGGGCGACGGCGATAGCCTCTTGCGCGACGAGGCGAGCCCGGACAGAGCGGTTTACATTGAGACACGACTGCCCTTCTACAGGGCGCGGTGGAGTCCGCTCTATGGGTTGCGCCGCCACGGGGACAAGTACATCCTGGCTCCGGAGCCGGAATGGTACGACCTGCGGAAAGACCCCGGCGAGCTGAAGAATCTCTGTGCGTCCAGCCCGCCGGACCTAGGGCTCTTGAGGGAACAGCTCCGTGACCTGATGCGTTCCTGGGAGCCGGACGGCCAGGCCTGGGAGAGTACGCGCAGTATGAGCGGGGAAGAGGTCAGGCGGCTGGCTTCGATCGGCTACGTACACGTAGGCCAAGGCTCGGGCTCGGCCGGAAAGCTGCCTGATCCCAAGGTCATGATGGCCACATTTCACAAGGTCTTCGAGGCCCAGGATCTGCACCTGGCGGGCAGGAGCGAAGAGGCCCTGACCTTGGCTCGCGCGGCGCTGGGCGGGTGCGATACGTTCGTCGTGGGCTCGTTGATTCTTGCGCGGATTTGCCTGGATCTCGGCCGCTTGCAGGAGGCGGCGGAAGTGCTTCAGCGGTCTTTCGACGCCAACCCCCGCCTTGAGGCAGTCATCGCCTTGGTTGAGATCCTGCTCGCTCTCGAGCGATATGAGCAGGCCGTCCAAGTCATCGGAGTCGCCGAGGCGAAGTTCCCCGAGAACGGCCGGATCCTGTTGCTCCGCGGCGACTACCTTGCCCGCCGGCATCGCTACGAAGAAGCCGTCGCGCAGTACAAGAGGGCCTTACACTCGGACGAAGACGTCGTCGGCGACGAGGCCAGAGAAAGGATCACGCGGGCCGGCAAGCGCATGCGGCCACACGAGGCGCGGGTGCGGGTCGGGGCCGAGACGCTATAGCGTCGGCCGCGTTGATGCGCTCCGGTATCGGCCGGATTGGGAACGGCGACCATCTCAACGGTGAAGCGCGGTTGCCCTCGGCACAGGGCTGCCGCCATCACAGAACCGGCTACGGCGACGACCGGCCATATTCTCGTCGTGCTTCTTCCCCACCCGGCCTACGCATGAGAAAAAAGCCACAGGCCCGATCGTCCGCTCTCTGCATCGTATCGGCGTGGCCTTGGCCACACAACGCCGCTGCCGGGCATCGCCGGAGTGCGTAAGCCTATGGGGCCTAGCGGAAAGCGGCTGAAGAGCGTCGGCGGCAGGCCCATCCTACTGGGGCAAGGCCGGGCGGCCTGGCGCGCGCTGCGCCCAAGGATCAGGTCGCTGGACATTTACCCGCTCATAGAATGCTGGTGCAGATTGGCTCGGGACGCCAGGTCTTTAAGATCATCTCAGTAACGGCCAGTCGTTTCGTTGCCTGGAGCGTTCCGCTTTCCGGAGGCTTGCCCTGTCGCGCACGCTTGCGTTGGTGACTTCGCGCGATCAGAGCACAAGAAGCGCAAACGTAGAATAGGCGGACGCCGGTAGCGTGTCCATGTTCGGTGCGAGTACCTCTCACGCCGGGGCTGGGGTGTGTCTGCCCGGAGCGTGTGAGGCCGACCGTACGACATCGGGGAGCGGCCGCACAGAAGGAGCCCCAAGGCGAGGGCTGCTCACGAAGAGCAATCCAACCCTGGGAGGCAGAGAGAGCTTCGTGGCATACCTGTCAGAACGGCGACGGTTGCGAATTGTCCCTGGCCCGCGGACGGGGCGGTGATGCGCTTGCCCAATGAAGGTCAGAAGCAGTGCGGACATGCGCGTGGGAGCGCACGGCCTCGAGCAGACAGCAAATTTGAATCAGCGCTCCGGCTGAGTGGGCAGATTGTGCTTGCGAAGCTTGTTGTAGAAGGTGCGACGGGTGATTCCGAGTGACCGCGCCAGCTCGGCGTGGGTAGTGCGGGAGTGAGTTAGAGCTTCCTCAATAATAAGCCGCTCACATTCGTGGAGCATTTCGGGCAGGGACATCTTGCCTCGGCGCACAAGTTCGCTGACCGCGCGTGCCAACTCCGCAATCACGTCGCCGTGTTGCTGGGAAGGCTTGCCGCGATTACGTAAAAGCGACTTCGGAAGATCGGTCAGGTCGATCCGATCACCGCTCTGCTTGAAGGCCAGTATCTGCCGAACGACGTTCTCCAGCTCGCGCACGTTTCCGCGCCCGATAGACTCGGCGAAGACCTCATACACGAGGGGGTCCACCGCCTTGATCTTTCGCGGGTAATAGCTGGCGTATTTGGTCAGGAAGAACCTGACGAGGGGCGGGATATCCTCGCATCGCTCGCGGAGCGGAGGCAGACACAGGGTGATCACGTTCAGGCGTTGGTACAGATCCAGGCGGAATTCATTGCGGGCCACGGCCGCTTCGAGAGCTCTGTTCGTCGCCGCGATGACGCGCACGTCAACCGGTTCCTCTCGATCCGCCCCCACGGCCAGAACACGGGACTCCTGGAGGACTCGCAGTAGCTTGGGCTGAAGCGCCCGATCCAATTCGCCGATCTCGTCCAGGAGTACAGTCCCGCCACGAGCTGCCCGGAAGTATCCGAGCCTTTCCTCGGTCGCTCCGGTGAAGGCTCCCTTTCTGTGTCCGAAGAGTGCGCTATCGGCCAGCGTGCCTGTGATGGCAGCGCAGTTGATACACAGGAAAGGCCGTGTGGACCGCTTTGGGTCAAGTCTGTGAATGGCTTCGGCCAAGAGCTGCTTGCCGGTGCCCGACTCGCCGTAGATGAGCACCGGCACGTCGGAGATCGAGGCCGCCCGTTTCGCCTGGGCAAGCAGCTCAGCCATGGCGCGGCTTTGTGCCGCGAAGCCGGTCTGGTCGAATACGGCCTGGCGGTCATCGACTTGGTTTTTCTGGAGTGCGGCGCGGTAGCGATCGGCTGCCTGGGCGAGCCGATCGACAAGAGCGTTCTCCCAGGCGTCCGAGCCGAGTTCCACGAATCCGGCAACGCCCAGCGAAACGGCTTGGCAGCACGTTGCCAGATCAGTTCCCGGCTCAACAAGGAGTACGACCTGCGAGCCAGGCGAGATTCGTCGTACGGTGCGTAAAGCTGCCAGAGATTCCCCTTGTGGCGATTGCAACCGCTCCCCGTTGCACAGAACGAGCACCACCAACGGGTACTGGCGGTCCTTGAGTAGCCTATCGAGTTCCTCGTGAGGCGTGCCGGCGGATACCTCGTAACCGGCGCCCGAAAGTCGCTGGCAGAGGTTTATCGGCCGGACGTGTGCCGGGTGTACTAGCAGCACCCGGGAGGACCTGCCACCCTGGGGGTACAATGCTTTCTCTCTCCCACCATCGCTGCCAGGCGGTCGGTCAAGCTGCTGCCGCCAGGCACGCGACTGCTCTCTCCCCCGCCGCCGCGTCACGAGCACCAAGAACCGCTGCGACTTCAAATGAGCCCGATATGCTCGGTCCCTTTCGGTCCTCGCTACGCAGCCATGTCCTCCTTTGCGCTGCAGTGAAAGGCCTTCTACAGGTGCAGTGTACCGGAAAGCCTCGCACGAATCAATCCCTAACGCCTGCAGGGCGAGGATTCGGTCATTTCGTGTTCAGCCCGACGGTACTATGTTCAGCCACGCACGCATGGCGTTCCGCAGGACCGTGCAGCTCAGGCGACATCGTGGCACCTTGAAAAACGTCCGGTCCTGGTATCGAATGACCCAGTTGTGCCGGGCGGATCGGGGTGCACTTGGCCGGGGTGGCTGTGGGGATTCTCCTGACACCAGGTACGGGCGACCGACTCGTAGCGGAAGGCATGCTCGCGTGACGGAAGCGATGGGAAACTGGCGGATGGCGCGTCAACGAACGCCGTGCCTGCTGCTGACCCGGGTGGTGGTCTTTGCGTGCTGGGAGGCGAGAAGAGGACCCCGGGCGTGCAAGCAAGCGGCCCGGCGCGGCTGGGCTCATCATCGTGTGCGGAGGGGCAGGCTGCGTGGCGAGCGGAGATCGGCCTGGCTGTCGCTGTTGGCGGCCGTGTGGCTAAGCCAACCGACGGCGCAAGCCGAGTTGCCCGCTTTCACGCCGGTGTTCCGTGGCGTGGACTATCGTCACGAGCGCGTGCAGGTGCCTCGGCCACTGCGCATTCACGCCGTTCGAATCGATTTGAAGGACCCCGCCATCGGTTTTCTGGTAACGCCGCCGAACGGTGACGAGCCCAAAGAGGTCAACGCGATGAGGACGTCAACGTTCCTGGCGCGCCACAAGTGCCAGGTCGCGATCAACGGCTCGCCTTTCAGGCCATACGCTCCTCGAGAGGGGTGGCCGCAGGACATTGTCGGATTGTCGATATCACAGGGCGAGGCGTATTCGCGGGCTCACCCATTGTTCGGCGCGCTGCTGATCTCAAAGAATCGTCGGGCATGGATTGCCCAGCCGGCTGCCGACACATCGAACGCGTACAACGCTGTGGGCGGGTTCCATGTGTTGGTGGCGGACGGCGAGAATGTTGCCCGCAGTTCGGCGCTGCATCCCCGGACAACGGTTGGGATCACGCGGGATGGGCGGTACTTGCTGTTGGTGGTGATCGACGGTCGCCAGCCCGGCTATAGTGAAGGGGTGACGCTGGGCGAAGCTGCGGGTCACCTGGTCAAGATGGGGGCTTACCAGGGGCTGAATCTGGACGGGGGCGGATCCACAACACTGGTAATCGAGGGCAGCGACGGCAAGCCGCGGACGCTCAATCGGCCAATTGCGATACGAGGCATACCTGGCAGCGAGCGACCGGTCGGGAACCACCTTGGCGTTTACGCCAAGAGGCTCGCGGAGCCCGCCACTCGGACGACCCATCCAACCGAGAGCGGCTCCGTCGAACAGCGCACGTCATCACCGCGCCGCACCTGGCCCGCGACAACGCGCCGAGGCGAGGTGCCGCCCGCAAGGCCGCAATGATCTTGTCGGGTCATCCTTGAGTTTGGTCCGCCCAGCGGAGTGCCACGCTGGCTCCGGCACCTGCGCCGAGGACCTGGGCGGCGGAGCCCTGGTTGACGGCTATTTCCAGCATGCCTGTGCTGCCGATCAGGGCCAGCGGCTCCCCGGGATTTGCTTCGGCGTACGTGTTCCTGAGCGGGCCGATACAGCGATCAGCGAGGAAAACGTGCAGCAGCCCTCGCCGCGTGGATATGGCGGCCAAGTGAGCCCTGGCGACGTTGCTGATGAGGTTGCCGAAGTGATCCACGTGGAGGATTCGGCCGCGAAGCGAGCCATCGGGCTCACGCGTCGGCTCGGGCAGTTGAAGGACCTCGAGGTGGTCGGTAGTGGGGCCGACCTCCGAGAGCCTGACGCCACGAGCCAGGTGTGCTGCGACCGGAGCCATGATGTCGCGGCCGTGAAAGGTGGAAGTGATAGGTCCGGCCAGAAGCCGGTTGTTTTCAACTACGCGGACCTCCTCGATCCGCGTGTGGTGATGGACCAGGCTGACAAGCCCATTGTCGGGGGCTACGACGTAGCGGCCGCTGTAGCGGGCAGCAAGGATGCGCCTGGCCGTCCCGACGCCGGGATCGACGACACCTACGTATGCCGTTTCCGGTGGGAACCACTCCCACACCTGGTCGAGCACGAAAGCGGCGTGAACCACGTCGTGTGTGGGGATGTCGTGGCTGATGTCGATGATCGTCGCGTCGGGGGCGATCTGGGCAATGACTCCCTTCATGCAGGCAACATAGTGATCCCGGAGTCCGAAATCGGTCAGCAGCGCGACGATCGGCATGGCTTGTCGGCATTCCGCAAGGACCAGGGAGCCCGCTTTCATTATGAAATGGCCCTGCCAGGTGTCAATCGCGCAGCCAGACGGACCAGAACCTGGACAGGTACGCGCAACGGCTTCTATAATCGTTCCGGTTCCCACTCGGCAGTGATTATGGGATCGTCTGATTCAATCGCCTACGACCACGCGCGGCGCCGCATGATTGAAGAGCAGTTGCGTCCGCGTGGGATCACGGACACGGCGACGCTGGCAGCGATGGAGCGGATACCGCGCGAGCGGTTCCTCCCGGCGAGCCAGATGGCTGTGGCGTACGAAGACCGTGCTGTGGCCATCGGCTTCGATCAGACGATCTCCCAACCTTACATCGTGGCGTTGATGACTCAGAGTCTTGAGGCGACAAGAGCTCATCGCGTGCTGGATGTGGGCACGGGGTCCGGGTATCAGACGGCCATCCTGGCGGAGTTGGCGGGCCAGGTGTACACGATTGATCGGATTGCTGAACTGTCACGCGACGCCCAGCGTCGTCTGGCCGAGCTGGGATACAACAACGTCGCGTTCCGCGTGGGGGACGGCACGCTCGGCTGGCCGGAAGAGAGCCCGTTCGACAGGATTCTCGTCAGCGCGGGGGCGCCGGAGGTGCCCAAGAGGCTGACCGATCAGTTGTGTGACGGCGGGAAGCTGGTCATCCCCGTGGGCCATTCCGAGCACCAGACCCTGGTGTGTGTGCAGCGCCAGGGCGATCGCACAACGGAGCAGGCGTTGATTCCCTGTCGCTTCGTCAAGCTGATCGGCCTGGAAGGCTGGGCCGGTGACGAAGAACCGGTCGGCCCCTCGGCGTAAGGAGCAAGCGCACGGATCGGTGCTGATCAGTGGCGCACGCTGTCACCCATCCACCTCGGTTTCAAGCTGATGACGGCGATAGAGGCTGGCCGATCTTGCGAGGTCGTGACGAGAAACGACCGCGTTGGTGCTGCAGGTCGGCAACGCTCCTAAGCTGTGGGGTCATCGGGCGCTGCGACGAGGGGGCGACCGGAGCGCGGGTACGCTCGTTGATCTTATGCAACGCGACGGCACGTCCCGCAGCTCGGGTGTCCTCGCCGCTGGTTCGCGAAGCTGTCCCGAAAGGGCCAGCGAAAGCGATCTTATAGGGTCGAACGGCGGAAGTTGGCAGCGAGCCGGCCCGGCACGGCAATTGCTAAGGCAGATACCTGGGAGAGTCTGGTTCCTGGTACAAGATGAAGAGGAGCCGCTGAGGGTCGGCTCCTCTTTGTCTGTTTCGGACCAGTGCGCATAGTGCGCCGCGGACGAACAGCGCAGCTGTTTTCATCTGCCCGTTCCGGCCGCTACGACCAGGTAGATCAGGCCCAGCGCTGCGTACGCGACCGATGAGATCGCGATGCCGATCAACGAGATCCTCCCGGGGCGCGCGGACGGGGCCACGTGGCGCGGAAGGACGAAGTGGTTGAAGACCAGCAGGGACGTGCTGTAGATGACCGTCCCGGCGAAGCCAATCTTGACCATCAGGAGAATCGCGTCGTACGGCTCGAAGTAGAGAGTGACGGTGCTGACCACGAAGCCGACGCAGACAAGGATGTAGTACCAGCTTCGGTACGAGACGCGCCGAGCCGCCGGGAAATAGCAGTGCAGAAAATCCGTGTGGACGCGGCTGACCGAATCGATCGTTGCCAGCCACGTGTCAGCCAGAAAGGCCGTCGCCACCAGCAGGAAGAGCACGCGGCCGGCCGTGGGGAACAACTCCTGGAAGAAGCGAGCTTGCTCGTGGATAAGCTCGTCCTTCGAGACGACAACGCCTGACTGATATAAGAACACGTAGGCCAATAGGCAGGTCATCAGGGTGGTCAGCAGGTTCCCGCTGACGCCGATGGCGTTGTCGATCAGCAGGAACCGGCGCCATCGTCGCCAGCGCCGGACGTTGAGGGGTGTTTCCTCGAACGTGAATCCGCTCGAAGGGATGATTTCCCGCTTCCCGGTGATCGGACTGGTTACGTGGCCCATGTAGCTGCTCATTCCGGCCCCCTTCTCGCGCAACCAGTAGGAATAGAACAGGGTCCAGAACCCGCCCAATCCTGCGAACGTCAGGGCCGCCAGCAGGCCCTGTGCGTCATTACGGTAGTCGAAGTTGTCCGGCCAGCCGGGTCGTACGATAGCGGCAAGGAACTCGGTCACGTGGACGCGGACAGCCTGGCGCGCACACGCGGCAAGGAATCCGGCTACGGTGACGATGGCGACGGCAAGCATCACGCGCTCGATCAGGACGTAAACACGGCGCGAGAGCAGCAGGGCGATCAAGAATAGGATCATGAACGCCTGAGCCCAGAACGCGCTCGGCGAAAAGGGCCACCAGGAGGCGTTGGCGGGGGGAAATCCTGTGATCTCGACGATGCCCTGACCGCTGACTTTGACGAAGGCGCCGAGCCAGAAGAACGAGACACCCATCATCAACCACAGCAGCAACGCCAGCCAGCGATTCAGGCGCATCAAGCCTTGGAGGACGCTTTCGCCGGTCAGCATCGTGTACTGGCCGATCTGGTAATTCAGGGGGTACTGCAGCAGGCAGGCGGGCACGAGCAGAAACATCAGCGTCAGGCCATACTTGCTTACCGTCCATGGCCACCAGATCAGCTCGCCCGAGCCTTGTGCCATCGCCAGCCAGACGACGCCGGGACCGAGCGCTACTAGCAGTCCGGGGAACCGCGGCAGCGCCCGGCGTTGAAGCTGTCTAAGCCGGCCAATTCCGGCGGGTGGCGGCTCACCGGCCCCGTCGAGTCGGTTCTGTGATGAATCAGAGATGTTCTCGGTGTGTTCGGGCGGCTGCTGGGACATGTCCGCGGCGATTATAGGCGCGAAGCCCACCACAGCAAGACGCGTAGCGCAGCGCAGGCTTGCCGACGGCTTGCCGGTGTTTCCGCGCACGGTATGGTGACGCGTTGCGTTG
Source organism: uncultured Planctomycetales bacterium (assembly GCA_964347585.1). Taxonomy (GTDB): domain Bacteria; phylum Planctomycetota; class Phycisphaerae; order UBA1845; family CAYGAN01; genus CAYGAN01. Next base: position 14,314 of record CAYGAN010000043.1, read on the forward strand.
CGCGCGGGAGGTGCTCGCTATCGATTTGGCTGGGAGCAGGTCGCCGCCTGTCCGTCATGAGCGAGTTGTGAGAGGTCCGGCGGCGTGCCCGACTTGAACTGGCCGAATGCATAGACGTTGATCTTGTTCGGACCCCACTGGTTGCTCACAAAGATCACATACTCGGCCTGGAAGCTCGACGGGATTCGATGGGCGAAGTGGTCAAGCAGCTCTCGGCTGATGCAGATGCCGGCCGGGAGCATCATGTCTCCGGGACCGGTGCCCATGCCGCCGAACAACATGAGCACCCGCCCGTCTTGGTCGTACATGTGGACGCGCTGAAAACCCGCGTCCGTGACGTAGGTGATGCCGTCCGGCCCGATCGCCAGGCGTCGAGGGCGCGCGAACTGGCCGGCGCGATCGCCCGGCCGGCCGAAAGTCCGGATGAACTCCCGTTGGGGGTTGAACACCTGCACGCGGTAGTTGAGCATGTCGGCGACGCACACGTTCTCATCGGTGTCGAGGGCGATGCCGTTGGGGAAGTTGAACTCTCCGGGTTGATCTCCGCGTGTCCCGATCAGCCCGATCCGCACACCGGTTTCGGCGTCCAGGATCTCGACGCGATGTTGCTGGCCATTGACCACGTACAGGCGCGGCCCGCGCAGCGCCAGGGCCACGGGCTTGAAATCCTCGGCGCGGGTCAACGAGCCGAACTGCCTGATGGGGCGGTTGTCCGGCGCGAACACCACCACCTGCCGTCGCCCCGTGTCGGCCACGTAGCGCCGGCCGTCCTGGTCAACGGCTACGTCCACTGGCTTGAGCAACCGCCCGGCGCCGTGACGCCCGAAACTTACGAGGGTCTGGGCGCCGAAGTCGAGGACATGAACGACGTTCTGCTGCGTATCGCACACGTAAAGCGCCGAGCCCTGCGTGGCCAGGCCGAAGGGTTTCGAGATCGCCGGCACGCTCTTCGGATCGTATCCGAAGAGGAACTCCGCCATCGGCCGGGGCTTGAGGCCCACGTCGGCGGCACCTCTGATCGTGGCGACGAAGACGACTCGGGCCGGAGACGGCGGCAACGGGTAGATGACCGGATGGACCGGTGCGAGCGTTTGACGGGGCTGCTGGCAGCCGATCTGCCATGATAACGTCACCGCCGGCAGCAGCGTGCACAGGAGAGCAGGCGTGCGGGGCCCGGTTCTGATCGTGGCAGGACGCCCAGGCGTGTGGCCGCCGCGACGAACGGTCACACTCAGAGCTGGTGGCAGGTCAGGCACAGCGCGCTCCGCCGGTTGGACTTGACCAGGAGCTTGTCAAGTTCGTACTCCCCGTGGACGTCGTGACAGGATGTACACTCGACGCGGCCGTTCGGGAGAGGCACGAGTCCTTCGGCTTCGATCAGGGATCGTGGTCGATACTTCGGGTCGAAACTCGGGTAGGTCACGCCGACCGGGTGATCGGTGGCGAGGTCGCCGCCTCCGCCGATCAGTCCGCGCCCTTGGGCCAGGTCCTGGATGAACACGTCACCGGTCACGCCTCCATAGCTATCGACGGCCGTGCTGCCGTCGTGACAGCTCAGACAGGCCAGGCTGGCGAGCCCCGGTGCACCCTCGACCCCGCCGTACATCGTGTAACTCTTACGCGCGCTGGGCGCGTGATCCCACAAGGGTGCTGCGCTCGCGCCGCTGGCATCGTGAGACGTGTGGCACGGGCGGCAGATTTCGTCCTTGCTCCAGGAGGTCAGACTGAAGTCGTGTTTCGATCCTTCGATGCCGGCGAGCACGAACGTGCCTGCCGGAACAACGCTCATTGCCGCCACGAAGACCGTACGCGGTTTCATCGTTCATCTCCTGGCCGCGTGGTACTCGGCTTCGGCTCCTTGTCATAGTCCACAGGACGGATGCGATCATAGGCCTTGGCCGAATGGCACGAGGGTCCGCAATAGCCGCCGGTCGTCCAGGCCGCAAAGCGCAGATCGACCCCCCAATTGCCTATGACCAGATCACGCCGAATCCCCTGGGCATTGTCGTAACTGTGTGTCGGGTGGCAAGCCTGACACGTCCTGCCGCGTCGGGGCTTGCAGACGTGCAGAAAATGCAGATTCTGCCGGCCGTTGCGAAACTGGGTAGCGTCGGCTGTCATTTCCGCCTCAACCAAGGTCTTCTCGTGGCACGAGAAGCACAGTTCGTACAGCTGCTCGTCATAGGGAGCGTACAGCTCGGCTGTGTAGAACTTGGCGAGCAAGTGGCTGACCTCGGAGGCGTGCGAATCATGACACCCCCCGCAGTCATATTCGAGGACCGGTTCGTGCAGGCGGGGCATCTGTGCAAAGCGGTCCAGGTCGTCCTGGTGGCATCGCAGGCAGGGCTCGCCGGCCTGATCTCTCAAGAGCTTCTGGTCGCGGCCGTTGTGACCCCGGTGACAGCCCAGGCATTGTTCTTCAATGATCGGATCGTGAACCTCGCCGCGCAATACGATCGTCTCATAGTGACATCCCAGGCACATCTGGATTTCGGAAGTACCTCGCAACAGATAGCGGCTGAATCCACCGTGCGGGTCGTGGCAGCATAAGCATTTGCCTCTGGTCAGCGGTTCGTGAAGAACGGGCCTTCGGTGCCTGATCTCATGACAATCGAGGCAGAGCTTCGGCTCCTCGGCCGCGTCGCGGAACGTGTGCTCGACCTCGTCGGCCAATTCGTGGCAGGTTTGGCAGGCGTTGACCACGACGGGCCCGTGGAGGAACTCGTCTCGTTTCAGATCGTCGTGGCAGCCCGTTGCGTCGCACGGCTTCGTGACGTACCTGCTGGGCGTGGTCGTCGCCTGCGACGCGCCCAGGAGCAGGGCGGCCGTACCGACTGCCAGGATCGCAGCGGCGGCCATTGTCGCGTGCCGCCTCGTGACGACGCCCGCAGCCGGGGACTGGCGCGACTGCGCATGAAGATGCGTCCTTAATCGGAGCCGCCATGGCCGGCGCGGCGCGTGCGTACCCGTCGCTGGCGCTCCGTACTCGGATCGACGTCGCGAGCGGACGAGCATTGCTTCGGAGCCGACGAATCTGCCCGGCTGATCTACGGCCGGTACGTCTGGCGAACGTGGACTTTTCCGTGGCATGTCAGCGTGCAACTTCCTTCGAACCTGCCCGTATCGCGATACTCGATGCTGCGATCAGCGGCCGCGGTAGCGGGCATCACGATCGAAAGGTCGAAGTTGATCAGATTGCTGTGGTTGATCGTATAGCCCTGAGCGCGGCTGACGCCGTGAGGGTCGTGGCATGCCGAGCAAGGCGCGCGTCGTGACACGACGTGCTGCCAATGCCGGGAGAAGCTCTCGTTGCCCAGGATGCTTTGGCGGCTGTGGCAACGGTAGCACAGAGCGAAGGTGTCGGCGCTTTCAACGGTGAAGTCCTGTGTTTCATAGTTGGCGATCAGCAGCGGCGCGTAGATCGAGCCGTGGGGGCCGTTCGGACCCGTGCCGCCGGCCATTCGGGCGTTGTCGTTGTTGTGACAGTCTAGGCACGAGATCATGCTTCCCTGTCGCAGCGGCCCAACGAGGCTCACCACGTCAAGATTCCGCCGCGGGCCGACCACCGGATGATACGACGGGTTGATCGTTTGGAATTCCAGTCGGACGTTCGTCTGAAAGACCTGTCGTCGAATGCGGGTCGGCGTGCGAAGGGGGTTGTCCGCATGGCAACGGAAGCAGATCTGGTAGAGGAATACGGCCGGCATCACCCGGGCGCCGGCAATATCGACGCCGGGGACAAAAAGGTTCTGGCCGGGGACTAACAGCCCGCGCGTCAGGCGTGCGGGGCTGGGCTGGTCGGGGCGGACGGCATGGGCGTTGTGACAGTCGTCGCACTCGACGTGCGGCGGCATGGTGATCGGGTCTTCGGTCGGATCGTGAATGGACCAGTACCGATCCACCGGATGGCTGCTGGATTTCCGGATAACTGACAGGATGTTGGCCCTTGCCGCCCCGCCGTCGTGACAGTTCAAGCAGTTGTTCTCTTCCTGGCGGAATCGTAGGAGCCTCTCGCGAGCCGGGGCGGCGTGCATCTTGTGGCAAGTCGAACACGCGTTGTCGATGATGGTGCTGTACGGCAGACGCTCGCGCGGATCGACAAGCCGGCCGGTCACGCGGGCCGTGCTTCTGGCGTGCACGCTCCAGTGCCAGCCCCTGAGTTGATGGCACGTCAGGCACAAGGCCGACCGTCGGTCCGTGATGCGCAGGAAGTTGCCAAGCGAATTGTCGTGCGGGTCGTGGCATGTGCTGCAATGCAACTCGCTGTGTTTGCCGAGCGGCAGGTCCAGGCTGATCACGTCGGGAGACTTGAGCTGCGGATCGGCGCCGGCCAGCGCCCGATCGTACCGAAAGCCAATGGGGTGATCGTCGGACAAATCGCTCGTCAGGTCGGACGGTCCGGGCGGAATGGTCCGGCGGGTCATCACGATGGGATGAGTCTGCGGCAGCGAAAGCACTTCGCCAAGGGCGAGCGAGCCATCATGACAGCTCAAGCAGAGCTTGGAGGACCCGGTCGGCTGATCGACGCGGGCGTCGAGCGTGCTGCTTTCATAGATTCGGTAATGCGTGCGGGGCAGGTGTCGATTCCACAGCGGAGTCTGGGGGCGGGCGTTGTGCGGCGTGTGACAGAAGATACAGATCCGCGTCTCGCTGACGGCGCGGATCGGTCCCTGGCCGTGGACCGACAGGTCGTGTTTGCTGTTGACGATACTCTGCGCTGTGGCGGAGCGGATCGCTCTCGGCTGGCCGAGCGCCCAAGCGCCTGGCGCCGTCAGCATAAGCCCGATTGCGATCGCAGCGGAGCGCCTCATAGCAGCTTATTCCCCAAGTACTGGAACACCTGGACCCGACGGTTGTACGAGTCTGCCACCCAGATCCGATCGTGCTCGTCGATGATCAGACCGTTCGGCAGCGAGAACTGGCCGGGCGCGCTTCCTTCTTCTCCGAGGGCCATCAGCACTTGGCCATCGGGATCAAAGACCTGCACGTTCTCAAAATGGGCATCGACGACGTAAACGTGGCCGTCACCATCCGTGGCGATGCCTTTGGGCAGCGAGAAGTCACCGGCCCCGTTGCCCTTCCGCCCGAAGCAGCCGAGATGGCGGCCTTCGGGGGTGAATCTCTGTACGCGGAAGTTGAGCGAATCGACGATCAGCAGTCCTCGCCCCGGGCTGTACGTGACGTGCGTCGGATAGTTGAACTGTCCGGGCGCGTCGCCGCGCTGGCCGAATGAGACGGCCGGTTGGCCGGCGGCGTCAAATCCCACGCAGCGATGCCCGGCCGCATCGACGACGTACAACAGACTGTTCTCCGGGCAGTATGCTACTCCTGCCGGGCGCTTGAGGACTTGGCTGCCGAAGGCTCGTCGAAACCGGCCGAGCGGGCTGAACTCGTGAACGCAGGCGAGGCCCGCGTCAGCCACGAAGACCGTCGAGGGGCCCACCGCCACCCCAGCCGGGCCGACCAGTGACTGATCCCCAGCCTGGCGAACGCGGGTGTATTGTCGGGACCTAAGGTCGAAGATGTGCAGCGAGCGCGAGGCTGGATCGGTCACGTAGAGCTTCTCATCGGGCCCTAAGGCGAGCGCGTGAGGTGCGGCCAGGGCGGCTGGCTGCTCGGGACCATGCAGCATCTCCTGGAAGTGTTGCCAGCCGGTCTTCGCCGGGCGAAGATCGGCGCTTGTCCGGAGTTGACCCACATAGCGGATGCGGGCGGCATCAGGCGGCGCGGGCCAGACCAGCGGCGGCTCCACGGGGGCAAAGACGAGCCCGGCGGGCTTGCCACATCCGACAAACAGGAGCAGGATTCCCGGCAGTGTACCGCGTCGCATGGGCTATCTCCGCCACAGGATGTTCGGAAAGTCTCGCTGCAGCCTCAGCCACACACTTACGCCATCCTCACGCGAGCGAG
>CAYGAN010000043.1:20233-26785 GCA_964347585.1 uncultured Planctomycetales bacterium
GGTAGATTGAGCAGATCGTATTCCACCGTCACTTCGATGGTGAGTTGGCCGCGATGGTAGGTTAGGCCCGCCTCCAGATCAACGGCGTGCGTGTCTCCGGCGACGGAGTCATCCTCCCAGCGATAGCGCGGCGAGAATGTAGTTGTCAGATAGTCCGTGACCCTGTACCGATCGGACAACGTCAGATCAAACAGGGTCACCTTGCGATCGTCGAAGCCGCCTTCGAAGAGGAACCGCGAGAGCCTGCCGCTCAGCTCCAGCCGATGCCGGTCGCTGCGAAGCAGTCGTGCGTCCGAAGAGACGTGAAAGGCGTCGTAAGGCTCGATGGTGTCGTCGAAGATCTCGTACTCGATGCTGGCGGACCAGTGCTCGCGGTCCAGCCGCAGGCCGATCCGATGGCGGTCGGTGTTGTCCGGTCCGAAGGCGAACCCGGTTGAACGATCCACGTCCTGATGGCGCAGCTGGAAATAGTAGTACGGCGTGAGGCCCCATTTGAACGCCTGCTCCAAGCTGAAGTCCACGCGGGTGGTGTCGATTCTTCCGTCGAGCGGCGTGGCGTAGCGGTAGTCGATCAGGACGGTCTGGCCGTCGGCGATTCGACCGGTCGGGTTGCGGTGGAGCATGGTGCGCCCGCTCGACGTCGTAAAGTAGTAGTCCTGGCCGAGCAGATAGATGCGTCTGCCCGTCGCGTCGGTGACCATGATCGATTCGACCAGCACGTTTGGTCGGCTGAGCGTGATTGGTAACGGATCGCGGAATGCGGCGGACTCGTCGCGTATCCAACGTCGGCCGTCGTTGCCCCACGTACGCTGCCTGTCGAAAGCGAGAGCCAGATTCGCACTGAGCTCGCCCCACGGATTTCGGCGACGGTACTGCCAATCGGCCGACAGGCCCCACTGGCCGAGCTCGGCGTCATCGTCCGCCCGCTCGTACAAGCCGAACACGTCGAATGTGCTCGTCAGGTTCGCGTAGAGCTGGTGGGTCAATTGGAAGTCGGCGCGGTGGGTGTCCACCTGAACCTGATCAAACCGCTGCCGAAAGAACTGGTACTGGTACGAGGTGCTCAGGGTCGGGCTATGCTGGAGTGTGAGTCTGGGGCAGAACTCGAGAATGTCCTGGGCCAGCTCGCCTCGTTCGTCCTGGTATCGAAAAAGCGTGCGGGCGGCGTGCTGCTTGGAGGCACCGAAGGCCAGGTCGTGGCGCACGACGACCTCGTCGCGAGACGTGTCGAAGTCGAACCCGGACCCCTGGTACTGTTCTTGTGTTCGGGCGTGCTGGTAGTCCAGAGTCAGCTTGTTCTCAGGCCCGATCAGCCAGGTCCCGGACCAGCGGATGCTGTCCTCCGTGATCCTTTCGTCGTCGATGCTGTTGCCGTTGCCCGTCCGGTCGGTGTCCACGTGGTCGATGGTTAGATCCATGGGGAAGACGCGGCTCGTGAAATGCCAGGCCATCCCGACCGCGTCTCGTTCTTCGCGAAGACTCGGCAGAAAGCGTCGAGGGATGCGGTCGTCACTGCGCTGACCGTAGATGCTGCCGGAAAGGGGCCTGAGCTTGAACAGGTCCGCGCGGAGATCGAACTGCACGAGGTGGCCTGTGTCTGAGTCTGTCCCCGAGCCGAACAGTGACTGCTCACGGAAGGCGCCTTCGGTCAAGCCGATGCTCAGGTGTCCGCGGTAATCGACCAGATAAGGATGGACGACATCGCCGCTGACTTGAAGGCCTAGGAGTTGATCGGCGCGAGAATCCAGATTTGTCCGGCGGGCGTTGTACGCGCCTTGAGGATTGTGCGAGCGGACGCGGCGCCGTTCGTACGAGGTGTTCAGTTCGAGAAACGCGTCGAGCTGGCGCAGATGCAGTATGCCGGGCTCGATGTCTTCGGGCTGAGCGTGTTGCTGCTGCGCTGGCAGCACAGACGGAACGAAGGCCAGCAGCGTAGGGAGGATCGCGCACCGCCATCTTGACCGTTTGTTAGAAGGGCGCTGAGACAGGTACGTGATTCGAACCATGCTTGCCCGGGCCGATCGAGCCCTCGCCTCGGCCCTCCTTTCCGTTCAGACGAGTAACCTCTGCCGCTGCGGACGTAGCGGGCAGCCTGCGTCTTACCTCCTCGCGTACCTGCTCGGGCTTGAGCAGACCGGGGTCCGTGCCGAAGTGCGCGTCGTGGCACGCCGTGCACGCAACGGCCTCGGTTCCGGCGTGGTCCGGGACGGCGGCCATCGCGTCCGGATCGTGGCACGCAGCGCATACCGTTTGCTCCGGGCCGCTCAATAGCGCGGTGTAGGCTGACCGATGCTGAACATGACACTGATCGCATTGTCCCGCTGCCACGGGTCCATGCCCGTAGCGGCGGTACTCGAAATACTCGGGGTGACAATCCCGGCAGGCGTCAACGAAGTCGTCGCGGAGAGCCTGCTCGTCGGCTCGCACGTGGCACTTGTAGCACTCGCGCATCACGAAGGGCTTGTGTTGCGATCTCTCGGGCGCGCCGAGCGAGGCTGTCTCAACGCCCGCGGGGGGGTGGTCCGGCTGCGTTGTTGGCGACTTCGGTGTTGTCACCGTCGCGGTTTCAGTTGGAATCTCAAAGAAGAAGTGAAGGACGCGGTCTCGCAGCACCTGCGAACAGCCCGTCATGGCCGCCAGGGCAAGCATGCAGGCCACGGCCGCCGCGTAAGCTAACCCTGCGGAAGCGGCGTGCTGAGAAGAGAACGACATCCATGCACCGTGACGATTGAAACACAGCGTTCATGACCGCGCCGCCGCAGCGCTATATATGCCCGCCTAGGCTGAAATAAAAGCAAAAACTCGCTCCGGGGGTGGCCTCGTGAGCGGCGCAGCTCCAGGCGGCGTGCCTGAAGACTTGATCGCGCCGCCACGCCCGGGTACAAACGCGCCTGCGATGCCCAAGTGCATGCGGATGATCCGATCACAGTTGTGCCGGCGGGTGTCGGCGAGCCGCCCCCTATTCTGGCTGGCCGTTGTGCTGGTCCTTCTGGCTAGCTGCGCCACGCCGCTGGATGAAGCTTTGCTGATGGCCGGCGACAGCGGACTGCGGACGTTCGCGGACATTCTGATCACGGACTTGTACGCGGCTTTGCCCACCCCAGCCGAGCTGTTCCCGCCGCCGGAGGTGCCGCCTGAAGAGGAGGACGGCGGTGAGATCCCCGAAGGGGATCCGCAGCGAGGCCAAGAGCTGTTTGTCGCCAACGACTGTTACCTCTGCCACTGCGAGGACGCGCGGGGCGGGTGTCTGGCTGCTGCGCTGAACATCCAGGGCGCAACCTTCCAGATGGTGGACGATCGCACACGCGGGGCGACATCCCACCCCGGAGGCAAGTTCTCTGAGTTCACCGATCAGGACGTTGCTGACATCGCTGAATTTCTGGCCTCGCTGGCGACGCAGTAGCGCAGCGTTAGGCTTGGCATCGGCAAATGCGCGCGTCGGATGGCGGCTCACGGTGCCTTGGCAACACCCGGGCGCGGGCGGCGCCGCATGACCTGGACGTGCAACTCCTTGGGCACGTGGGTGATGTGACACGTAGCGCAGATGTTGCTCTTGCTTAGCTCGACGCGGGATTGTTGGGTGTGCTCGCTGGCTCGTCCGATCTGAACGAGGCGCACGGACTCCTTGCCCGGCCCGTGGCAGCCTTCGCACGTAACACCCGGCTCGGCGAACTGACCGGTTTTCGGGTTGTAGCCGGTGGTATGACATTCCAGGCAGCGGTCTCGATCCGGCTCGTCCTTGACGCGGTCGTAGGTGGCGGCCTTTAGAGAGCTTTGCCAGCCGCTGACCGAATCGTGGTGAAGACTCTTGTGGCAGGCGATGCACACCTTGCTGCCTACGTACCCCTTGAGTGCTTGCGGATTGATCTCCCGCAGAACGGGTCGGGACGTCACGCCGGCTGCCTCCAGGAGGGTCGCGCAGGGCAGGTAGCTCTTGGGGATCTGCTCGCCTGTAAAGCTCATCATCAGAAAGGTGAGCAGCTCGGCCTGCTCGTCGGTGAATTTGAAGTCGGTCATTTCTGAATCGGGTACCACCGACTTGGGGTCTTTGAAGTGCTCGAAGTGCCACTCCGCCGTCCGTCTGATGGCCGCGTCAGTGAGCTCCTGGGAGTCGGTGCCGCCTCTACCTCGCAGCGCGTGGCACGATAGGCACGCCTTCTCGTAGAAAAGGTCTTGCGCCGCGGAGTACCGGGGTGCTCCGGCAAGCGTTCTTTCCACGTGGCACTTCGCGCAGGCCTGCTCGCTATCCGCGCCGGCGAGGATGGGCTCCTTCCAGTTGGGCACCCCCCCGTGCGCGTCGGGGCAGACCGTGGCGCGTCCTTGGCCGCGGTGGCAAATCGTGCAGCCGACCCTTTCCATCGGATGCTGCACAAGAATGTCGCCGGGATGCGCCGTTAGCGGTTGTTCGGCCGAGGCCATTGCCGGGTCGTTCATGGCCACGTGGCACGTAACGCAGCGATCCACGCGTTCCAGATCGGGTAGGTAGAGCTGTCGCTGGTGGACATGGAAAGCGCGAGCTCGCGCCAGCGCCCCGACGTTGGCAGCGCGCTGCGCAAGGATCGTGCGGTATTGCTGCTGGTATCGCTGCCACTGCGTGTGTGGACTGTTCTCGAACGAGATCTTGGCCAGGAAGCCCATCGTTGCTGCGCTGACCAGCAGCAGGGCCAGTTTCGTGGCTCGGTTACGATCCCGGCTCATTTGGCTGACTGCTTATTGCGTGTGAGCAGGCCAGTGACTCGGGGACCAGTAAAACTGCCAGTCCGGTCCGCGGTGCACGCTGGCGAAGTAGGTCAGGATGGTAAACGCCACGAGGAAGCAGGTAAACAGGGCCAACGCGCCCATCCGCGTCGAGTTGGTCCGTTTCACTACGGCCAGCGACCAGAGAGCGAAGATCGCCAGCATCAGCGTGCCGGGGTTGATGAATGTGATCACGATCTGTGGGGTGGCAGGAAACCAGTTCCGCAGCCATCCGAGGTTGACCGTAAACACAAGAGTGCCAACGATCGCGCCGGCGGCCAGCGCCGCCGGCACCGCCACGATGCGCAGCCCCCGTCGGCCACTAAACCATATGCCCGTTTGCTGCTGCTCTCGGTCCAAATATGGAATCAGGCTCAGTCCGATCAGCGCGATGGTGGGGATGCCAAGCCCGCCCATGAGAGCCGAATAGGAGACCAGCTCCTGCAATCCGACCAGATACCACGGAGCCTTCGGGGGGTTCTCCGGCACGTCTGGGTTGGCAGGCTCTTTCAGCGGGGCGTCGAAGTAGAAGCCCAGCACGAGCATCGCCGCGATGGTCACGACGGTCAGCAGCGCCAGAGCGTGCGTCAAGTCGGGCCAGGACGGCCGCGTGTTGTCCATTTCCAGATCGGTCGCTGGCGATTTGCCTTCGACCACGGCCATCAGGGTGTACGTCTTGAGGGGGGTGTTCTCGGTCGGCGCTCCGTTGCCGACACCAGTGGCGGCGCTCGTGACCGCGTCGGCCGATTCGGGCCTGGCGATGCCTCCAGCCCTGCGGATCCGCCAGAAGTGAACGCCGATCAGAACGGCCATCGGGAGCGGCAGGATGAAGACATGCAGCACATAGAACCTCAGCAGCGCCTCACCGCCCACTTCGTGAGCACCGAGCAGCAGCTCCTTCTGGAACCGGCCTGGGTCGAAGTGCTCGGTGATCCCGAGCGCATCGGTCAGTTCGCGCGGCGACTCGGCGATGTTCGAGCCTACGGTCATCGCCCAGTACGCCAACTGGTCCCAGGGAAGCAGATAGCCCGTGTAACTCAGGCCGACCGTCAGCACAAACAGCAGCAACCCGATCAGCCAGTTGAATTCTCGTCCGTTCTTGTACGCGCCCGTGTACAGCACGCGGGCCATGTGCAAGAGGACCCCCAACACCATGCCATGTGCCGCCCAGCGATGGACGTTTCGCATCATCCGGCCGGCCAGCACGACGTAGTGCAGGTCTTTGATGCTGTGGTACGCTTCGCCGACGGTCGGCTTGTAGTAGATCATCAGCAACGCCCCGGTCACGACGAGGATGACGAACAAGACGGTCGTGATGATGCCGAGTCCGAAGGTGGCAGTCAGCTTGAGGGTGTGCTCGTGGACCCGAACCGGGAAGACGTGAAGGAAGAAGTTCTCGAAGATGGCCTGCGACCGCCCCCGTTCGGAGGCGAGGCTGTCACGCCGGATCATCGACTCCTTGAAGGTGCGCGGAAACCGCCGGAGGTTGCGAAGGAGCTCTCGTACGGCATGGTACGGCATGCGGCCACTCAAACCACGAACCGCGTGCCGAGCGGCACCTTCTTGTGCGAGTCAACCATTAACTGCCCGCCTGGCGCAAGGGATAGCTCGAGCCAGTGGAGCGCCTCGGGCGCTGCGCCTTTGGTTACTCTGCCGTCCTGATCGAACTCCGATCCGTGGCAGGGACAGATAAAGCCGCCACCCTCTTTGCGGTGCACGACGCAGCCGAGGTGGGTGCAGATCGATGAGATCGCGTACAAGCCCTTCTCGTCGGAGAAGACCCAGAGTCGCTGGCGGGGCAGAGTCATGACGGTT